>NZ_JBMIQH010000068.1:0-14650 GCF_056155635.1 Paraburkholderia sp. BR10141
CTGACGTCGGAGACATCGAACTGCGAAGGGGGCGAATCTTATCGCCCCCGCCGGCGCTGTGCAAGGGGGTGGCGAAAATATTCCTCACTTGCGGGTAAGGACCTCCAGCGGCACCGCATTCGCCATCGCCGCGTAGCCCGCATCGCTTGGGTGGATGTGGTCGCCACTGTCATAGCCGTAACGCAGTCGCGCCGGATCTGCCGGGTCCCGCAGCGCGGCATCGAAGTCGACCACGCCGTCGAACGCCCCGCTCGTCCGAATCCACTGGTTCACCGCCGTGCGGATTGCCTCGCGCTCCGGCGGCAGTGAAGCTGGCGTGAGCGTCGCGCCGAAAATGCGCACGCCGCGCCCATGTGCCTGCGCGATCACGCGGCGGTAGCCCGCGATCAGGTCGTTCGCGTCCACGTGCGTATGAGGAAAGTCGCAGTCGAGGCCCGATCGCGCCGGCATCGCCTGGAAGTTGATGTCGTTGATGCCGATGAGCAGCACCACGGTCTTCACGCCCGGATGGCCGAGTGCGTCGCGGCCAAAGCGCCGCTCGAGCGCCTCGCCATAGCAAGGCGAATCGCTCAGCAGCCGGTTGCCGCTGATCCCGAGATCGATCACGCCGAGATCCGTGCGCTGCGACTGGGCGATGCGGCGCGCCAACGCGTCCGGCCAGCGACGGTTCTGGTTGAGCGAGGAACGCATGCCATCGGTAATGGAATCGCCGATCGCCGCGACTGTCGACGCCCCCGGCGCCTCGACCGCCAGCCCCGTCATCCACGCGTACTGCGTAAAGCGCTCGGTGAACGCGCCAATCGACGGATCGGCGACGTGATTGCCCGGACGAGAGACGTAATTCACCTGGCTCGCCACGCGGTGCCACGCAACCATCTTTTGCTCGGCTCCCATATAGGAGCTGATCGCGTATGGCGCGTGCGCCTTCAGATCGATCTGGACCGGATCGCTATCGAGCGCCGCGCCGGGCGGCACCGACACCGACGCCCGCCCGCCGAAGGTCACGTGCACCGTGCCCGCCTCGCTCGCCGCCGCGCCGCCGGCCGACGGTCCAATCGCCATCGCCTCGATCACGAGCGGCGTGCGCCCATAGAGGTTGCTCACATGCACCCGCGCGACCGTGCCGCCCAGCGTCGGATATACGATCTGGCGAACGGTACGTCCGGCCACCTCGGGCGCACGGTACAGCGCAGGGAGCGCGTCGCGCTCGGGAATCGACTGCAGCGCCGTCGCCCAGCTCGTGACCCAGGGGCTCGGGGCTTGATCCGCGAATGCCGGAGACGTGGCGCCCAGCGAAATGAACAAAGCGGCCGCGGCCGCGAGGGAAGCAAAAGAAATCTTCATCCGTGAACGAGTGCGCAGGCAAAGGGGCATTGTGCCCCATGGCCCGTTGCGCAGCCTTCCATCCACCTGACAATCCAGCGCACGAAACCACGCGAAAACCCACGCACAAGCCGCCCGCACCAACAAATCCCAGGCATTCATGCTGCCGCCCCACTAAAACTCAGCGGGAGGCCTGAATTTCTTTGCCCTACCTCAAAAAATTCATTTACCGACCGGTCGGTTGGTTTATACTGCGCGACATACCCAACTTCGACGAGAGCGTCTCCATGTACACGCAATCCCTCGACATCCCCGGCAACGTTGCTCCGCTCGACGCGGACGCAACCTCGCCGGAGCAGGCGCAGTTCGACGCCATCATGGCCGCCGACGGCAAGATCGAGCCGCAGGACTGGATGCCCGAAGCCTATCGCAAGACGCTCGTGCGCCAGATCTCGCAGCATGCGCACTCGGAAGTCGTCGGCATGCTGCCGGAAGGCAACTGGATCTCGCGCGCGCCTAGCCTCAAGCGCAAGGCGATCCTGCTCGCCAAGGTGCAGGACGAAGCAGGCCACGGCCTCTATCTGTATAGCGCGGCGGAAACGCTCGGCGTTTCGCGCGACCAGCTCGTCGACGCCCTGCACGCCGGCAAGGCCAAGTATTCGAGCATTTTCAATTACCCGACGCCCACGTGGGCCGATGTCGGCGTGATCGGCTGGCTCGTGGACGGCGCGGCGATCATGAACCAGATCCCGCTGTGCCGCTGCACGTATGGCCCGTACGCGCGCGCCATGATCCGCATCTGCAAGGAAGAGTCGTTCCACCAGCGTCAGGGCTTCGACGCGCTGCTCGCCATGATGAGCGGCACCGAAGCGCAGCGCGAACTCGTCCAGCAGGCCGTGAACCGCTGGTGGTGGCCGGTGCTGATGATGTTCGGCCCGAGCGACGCCGATTCGGTCCACAGCAACCAGTCCGCCAAATGGGGCATCAAGCGCATCTCGAACGACGACCTGCGCCAGAAGTTCGTCGATGCGACGGTCGAGCAGGCGAAGGTGCTGGGCGTCACGCTGCCCGATCCCGATCTGAAATGGAACGAAGCGCGCGGCCACTACGACTACGGCACGATCGACTGGGAAGAATTCTGGCGCGTCGTGAACGGCGACGGCCCGTGCAACCGCGAGCGTCTCGGCACGCGCGTGAAGGCACACAACGAAGGCGCGTGGGTGCGCGAAGCCGCCCTCGCCCACGCCGAAAAGCAACGTCAGCGCGCCGAAAAGCACGCAGCTTGAGCGCACCTCATACATGAATCAGGAAGGAAGGAGATCCACGATGAACAAGGAATGGCCGATCTGGGAAGTGTTCGTGCGTAGCAAGCAGGGCCTCGACCACAAGCACTGTGGCAGCCTGCACGCCTCCGACGCCTCGATGGCGCTGCGCATGGCGCGCGACGTCTACACGCGCCGCCAGGAAGGCGTGAGCATCTGGGTGGTGCCGTCGTCGGCAATTACGGCATCGGATCCGAACGAAAAGGCCGAGCTCTTCGAGCCGGCCGGCGACAAGATCTATCGCCACCCGACGTTCTACACGCTGCCCGACGAAGTCAACCACATGTAAGAGCGCAACATGACGACGCCCACGCCTGAACAACTCGCGTACGTGCTGCGCCTCGCCGATACGGCGCTGATCCTCGGTCAGCGCAATACGGAATGGTGCGGCCACGGCCCGATCCTCGAAGAAGACATCGCGCTCGCCAACATGAGCCTCGACCTGATCGGTCAGGCGCGCCTGCTCTACACGCATGCCGCCACGCTCGAAAAGGCCCTCACCGGCCGCGAGCGCACGGAGGACGACTACGCCTACTTCCGCGCCGAGCGCGAGTTCGCGAACTACACGCTCGCAGAACTGCCGCACTTCGGCCCGCTCGCCGGCACGACGCATTCGGCCAACGACTACGCCGTGACGATCGTGCGCAATTTCCTCTACGCCACGCTGATGGGGCATCTGTGGACCGCGCTGCTGCGCTCCGCCGACCCGCAACTGGCCGCAATCGCCGAGCGCTCGATCAAGGAAACGCGCTACCACGTGCACCATGCGCGCGAGTGGCTGATCCGTTTCGGCGACGGCACCGACGAATCGCACCGCCGCGCCCAGGCCGCCATCGACTGGCTGATGCCGTACACGCGGGAATTCTTCAGCACCGATGCCGTGGAAACGGCCGTGGCCGAAGCCGGCATCGCGCCGCTCGCCGCACAGTTCGAAGCGGCGTGGCGCACCGACGTGGAAGCCGCGCTCGAAGAAGCCACGCTCGCCATGCCCGCGCCGGTGTTGCACGTCACGACCGGCAAGCACGGCGAGCACTCGGAGCACATGGGTTTCGTGCTGGCCGAGATGCAGAGCCTCGCGCGCCAGCACCCGGACGCGCGCTGGTAAGCACCCCCGCAGGAACAGAGGAAGTCACGATGCAAGCAACGGCAGATCACGCGCTCGAACGCGCCTGGGAAGTGCTGGAATCGGTGCCCGATCCGGAGATTCCGGTCGTGTCGATCCGCGAACTGGGCATTCTGCGCGACGTGCGCCGCGCCGACGACGGCCAGATCGAAGTGGTCATCACGCCCACCTACTCCGGCTGCCCGGCGATGTCGCAGATCGCGGAGGACGTCGCGCACGCGCTCGACGCCGCCGCGCTCGCGCCCTACCGCATCGCGACGACCCTCACGCCCGCGTGGACCACCGACTGGATCACCGACGAAGCGCGCGAGAAGCTGCGCGCCTATGGCATCGCGCCGCCCACGGGCAACTGCGGCTCCGCGCCTCGATCGGCCGAACAGCCGATCACCTTCATCGCGAAACCGAAGCCGTTGCCCGCGCCCGCCTGCCCGCACTGCGGCTCGCAGCACACCGAACGCCTCGCGCAGTTCGGCTCGACTGCGTGCAAGGCGCTCTACCGCTGCATCGACTGCCGCGAACCCTTCGACTACTTCAAACCGTACTGATATGGCCACTCCGCAATTCCATTCGCTGCGCATCCGCGAAGTGCGGCCCGAAACCGCGGACGCGGTCTCTGTCGCTTTCGAAGTCCCGCCCGAGCTGCGCGAGGCGTTTCGCTTCACCCAGGGGCAGTTCGTGACGCTCAAGACGCACATCGATGGCGAAGAAACGCGTCGTTCGTACTCGATCTGCGTGGGCGTCACCGACTACGACCGCGATGGGGAGCTGCGCATCGGCATCAAGCGCGTGCGCGGCGGGCGTTTTTCGAACTTCGCGTTCGATCAGCTCGCGCCCGGCCACGAGATCGACGTGATGACGCCCGATGGCCGCTTCTTCACGCACCTGAATGCCGAGCACGGCAAGCACTACGTGGCGTTCTCGGGCGGTTCGGGCATCACGCCCGTGCTCGCGATCATCAAGACGACGCTTGAATCGGAGCCGCGCAGCGCGTTCACGCTCGTGTACGGCAACCGCAGCGTCGACTCGATCATGTTCGCCGAGGAACTGGAAGACCTGAAGAACCGCTTCATGAGCCGCTTCCGCCTCTATCACGTGCTCTCGGACGACCTGCAGGACGTCGAGCTCTTCAACGGCGTGCTCGATCAGGCCAAGTGCGCGGCGTTCCTCGAAACGCTCTTGCCCGCCGACAAGATCGACGAAGCCTTCATCTGCGGCCCCGGCCCGATGATGGACGCCGCCGAAGCCGCGTTCAAGGACGCGGGCGTACCGCCGCAGAAGGTGCACGTGGAGCGCTTCGGCTCGCCGCTGCCGCAGGCGGGCGTGCCGAACGTCGAGATCACCGAAAACATGCCGGCGGCCGACCTCGAAATCGTCATCGACGGCAAGAAGCGCAAGATGCGCCTGCCATACGAGGGCGTAAGCCTGCTCGACGTCGGCCTGAAGGCGGGTCTGGCGCTGCCTTACGCGTGCAAGGGCGGCGTGTGCTGCACCTGCCGCGCCAAGGTGCTCGAAGGCGAAGTGAAGATGGACAAGAACTACACGCTCGAGGAACAGGAGGTGAAGGACGGCTTCGTGCTCACCTGCCAGTGCCATCCGGTGAGTGAGCGTGTGGTCGTGAGTTTCGACGAACGTTAAGGCGTTAGAGCAACAGCACGCTTTCGGCCCGCAGGCGATCCGCTTACACTAGGGGCCGCCCGCGGGTGTTGCAGCGCAGCGCTGCAACACCCGCGGGCGGCTCCTTTTGTTATTTGCGTGCTTTCGGGCTTACAGGGCGTTCAGCGTGAACGCAACGAGTTGTCGATGACCACGATTCACCTCATTTACGGCGAGCCGGCCGTGACGGCGCTACGACAGGCTCTCGAAGCGGCAGGCCGTCCGGACCGCGTGATCGCCCTGCGCGACGACCTGACGGTCGGTCCGTTGCGCGACATCGACGTGGCGGGCGACCCAGGCGTCGCGCAACGCGCCGCCTTCTGGGAGCGCCTGAGCGATGCGCCGCCCGCCCTCGCCCACGACGACTGTGCGGCGCTGGGTGCGCTCGAAGCCGACGATTCCCACGTGGTGTTCTGGCACACGCACGACGCCGCCCACCAGCTCGCGTTGCGGCGGGTCTGCTACCGCTTGCGCGACGTCCCGCAGCGCCTGAATGAAGTGCGTCTGACTGCCGACGAAATTTCGGGCCCGAACGCTGCAACCCGCATCGAGGCGCGCTTGCCGGACGCCGCGCCGATCTCGGTCCTGCGCATCACGCGTCTCGCGCTGGAGTGGCAGGAAGCCAAGTTCGCCAATGGCGAGACGCGCCGCTGGCGCGACAACACCTTTACGAGCGGCACGTGGAGCGACCTCGACGCCATGATCCTCGACGTGCTCGACGCCCTGGAAGACCGTCCGGCGGACGCTTCCTGGCTCGCCAGCGACGTGCTCGGCGCAGCGCTCACGCGTGGCGGCGCCGGCTTCACGGTTGGCGAGCCGGTCGTGCTGTGGCGCCTGCGCGAGTTGTGCGCGGCCGAAGAACTGCGCCTGCGCGACGATATGTGCGCCGCCTGCGCTCCGCTCGCCGCTGCCGCGCGCGCCGCGCGTCCGCCGCTGCCGCAAACCGCCGCGCACCTTTCCCTCCCCCGCTGAATTCCCATGGCACGCACCCGAGCGCCCGACCACGAAACCCAACGCGACCAGATCCTCGAGCTCGCCGCCGCCAAGTTTGCGCAGACGAGCTACCCGAGCACCTCGATGTCGGATCTCGCGGCCGCCAGCGGCACCTCGAAGGCGCGGCTCTATCACTATTACGAGAGCAAGGAAGCGATCCTCTTCGACCTGCTCGATCGCTACACCAAGCGGCTCATGCTGATCATCGCGGAGGTCGAAGGCGCGAGCCAGCGGCGCGGTCACGACGAGCGCGAGAGCTTCGCGGAGCTGATTCGCGCGTTTCTCGCCGAGTACGAAACCTCGCACAGCCGCCACGTGGCGCTCCTGAACGACGTCAAATACCTCGTGGACGCCCAGCGCGAGATCATCCTGAACCGCCAGCGCGACGTGGTCGCCGCATTTACGCGCCAACTCGCGCGCGCGTATCCGGGCCACGTCACGATCGAAAACCAGACTGCGCTGACGATGATGGTGTTCGGCATGATCAACTGGACGTTTACGTGGCTCAAACCCGGCGGCCGCATGGGATATCGCGACTTCGCCGAGCAGGTGATCGCCATGGTCGATCACGGTCTGAAGGGCGCCTGAAGGTGGCTTGGGACGGTGCTCCGGGCGATAGAACTTTACGGGCCAGATTGCTGCAACGCGACATGATGCGTCAGGACAACAGTTGACGAGTCAAACGACTCATTCAGAATAAGCGTTAATAATCAGTCGCTTGCGCTCATATTTTTATTAATTAGGCGCAACACTCAAATTTGCACTCCGGGTTTTCCCTAGAGTGCATCCAGGGTTTCCGCTAGAATGCGTTTTGCGCTGCATCATGCGGCATGCATTCCAAGGAGAACCCATCATGAACCCGCTTTCGACCCAAGCCAACGTGCCGATCATGTCGTCCGCTCGTCCGCTGACGTCCGGTCATGCGCCCGTCATGGTGCGAGTGCTCACCTCGGCAGACCGCGAACGCCTGCTCGCGCACTTTCTCTCGCTCGACAGCGACGACCGCCTGCTGCGCTTCGGCCAGGCCGCGCCGGACCACGTGATCGAAAAGTACGTGCGCTCGATGGATTTCACGCGCGACACCGTGTTCGGCGTGTTCGACCACCAGCTGCAACTCGTGGGCGTCGGCCATCTCGCCTACCTGCCGGCGGACGGCAACGGCCGCACGGCCGAGTTCGGCGTGTCCGTGCAGGAAAGCGCGCGCGGCCAGGGCATCGGCTCGAAGCTGTTCGAGCGCGCCGCCATCCGCAGCCGCAACACGCACGTCACCACGCTCTACATGCACTGCCTGTCGCGCAACTCGACGATGATGCACATCGCGAAGAAGTCGGGCATGAAGATCGAGTACGCGTATGGCGAAGCCGACGCTTATCTCTCGCTCGAGCCGGCCGACCAGAGCAGCATCATCGCCGAAATGCTCCAGGAACAAGCCGCCGTGTTCGACTACGCGCTCAAGCGTCAGGCGCGCCAGGCCAGCAAGCTGATGGAAACGATCCTGCCGCAGGCTGTCGCGGCGTGACTCCTGCCCTTCGGGACAGACTGATGCATTGAAAAAAGCGGCCTCGGCCGCTTTTTTTGCGTCTGCTGCACGGCGCCGCGCAGTCAGCGGATCGGCAAAGCCGTCGTTTCCTTGAACGTGTCGAGCGAAAAGCTGGACTTCACGTCGATCACCGAAGGATGGTGCAGCAACTGGTCCTGCACGAAGCGCGAGAAGTGCGCCATATCCTCCACCTGCACGCGCAGCAGAAAATCCATGTCGCCCGTCATCGCGTGGCAGGCCACCACCTCCGGCCAGGTCTGCACCGCCGCACGAAACAGCTCGGCGTGCGTCACGCCTTCGCGCCCCGCCGCCGTCGGCCCGCGCTTTTCCAGCCGCACGTTCACGTAGGCGAGCAGGTCGAGCCCCAGCTTTTGCGCATCGAGCAGCGCCACGTAGCTGCGGATCACGCCGCTTTCCTCCAGCCGCCGGATGCGCCGCAAACACGGGCTCGGCGAGAGATTCACGCGCTCGGCAATCTCCTGGTTCGAGAGCCGGCCATTCTCCTGAAGGATCGCCAGGATGCGCCTGTCGATCGCGTCCAATTCGATACTTGCCATTTTCTGCCTTCTCAACACTCATTTAAGGCAGTTTATAGCGTAGATCGACAGCAATGCGACCCAACTCGCAAGTTTTCTCCCAATACGGCGGACTACACTGTGCAGCACGAAATCTGATCTACATCAGCCAGGAGACAACCATGCAGGTCCCCAACTGGGAGAACCCCGTCGGCACCGACGGCTTCGAATTCATCGAATACACCGCGCCGGACCCCAAGGCGCTCGGCAAACTGTTCGAACGCATGGGTTTCACGGCCATCGCGCGGCATCGCCACAAGGACGTGACGCTCTATCGTCAGGGCGATATCAACTTCATCGTCAACGGCGAACCCGACTCGTTCGCCCAGCGCTTTGCGCGTTTGCACGGCCCGTCGATCTGCGCGATCGCCTTCCGCGTGCAGGACGCCGCCAAGGCCTACAAGCACGCGCTCGAACTTGGCGCGTGGGGCTTCGACAACAAGACGGGCCCGATGGAGCTGAACATTCCGGCCATCAAGGGCATTGGCGACTCGCTGATCTATTTCGTCGACCGCTGGCGCGGCAAGAACGGCGCGGCGCCGGGCAGCATTGGCGACATCAGCATCTACGACGTCGACTTCGAGCCGATCGCGGGCGCCGAGCAGAACCCGGTCGGCCACGGCCTCACCTATATCGACCACCTCACGCACAACGTCCATCGCGGCCGCATGAACGAATGGGCCGAGTTCTACGAGCGCCTCTTCAACTTCCGCGAAATCCGCTACTTCGACATCGAAGGCAAGGTCACCGGCGTGAAGTCGAAGGCGATGACCTCGCCCTGCGGCAAGATCCGCATCCCGATCAACGAGGAAGGCGGCGAGACGGCAGGCCAGATCCAGGAATACCTCGACGCCTATCACGGCGAAGGCATCCAGCACATCGCGCTCGGCACGAACGACATCTACCGCACCGTGGACGGCCTGCGCGCCAGCGAAATCGCGCTGCTCGACACGATCGACACGTACTACGAGCTCGTAAACCGCCGCATTCCGGGCCACACCGAGCCGCTCGAAGAACTCAAGAAGCGCAAGATCCTGATCGACGGCATGCCCGAAGACCTGCTGCTGCAGATCTTCACGGAGAACCAGATCGGCCCGATCTTCTTCGAGATCATCCAGCGCAAGGGCAACCAGGGCTTCGGCGAGGGCAACTTCAAGGCGCTGTTCGAATCGATCGAACTCGATCAGATCCGCCGGGGCGTGGTGCAGGACAAGGCATGACGCACTCGCATCAGTAATTTCGGCCAAAGCCAAACAAAAAGGGCGAAAGATCGCGCGATCTTCGCCCTTTTTGACTTTTGAATCCGCCGCCGCACACCCCGGCGCCGGATTCGGGTGAATGGAATACTGCGCGGATCAGCGCGGCATCAGGATTTGCGTTCGGCCTTCGCGGCCGGCATGGCGTTCGTATCAGCCTTCATGCTCAGCGTGTACTGGGCGCATCGGGTCGTCGCATTCTCGCCGCTCTTTGTGCTGGCGTTCGAATGCAGCGGCGCGCTCATGGCAAAGAACGCAGCCGAGACCGTCAGGAAGGTCTGGATATGTCGATTATTCATGCTGGACTCCTTTTTTAGACTGCCTGTTGCAGTAGTGCCCCTTTTAATAACTGTTAACAGCCAGGGAAGCTGCGCGGTTCGCACAGGTGAGGGAGTTAGACAGGATATTCAAGTCCGGTTCCCAGGTAGTGCAAGTTTTACACGTTGTTACTCCTCTGAGGAATTCGATACATCCGTTATTACAAGGGGTTTCAGGCCGCATGCGCGACAAGGCGCCGCGGGCCCGAAACATGCAGCGGAGTGCGGCGCTGCGCTCCGAGGCTCGAAGCGGCGGGTTTATCCGAGTGCTACTATCGAAAGAAAGAAGCCAATATGGCGACCCCGGCCAGAGCATTCACAAGATGCCGAGGCCCTGAAGTTCTGGCGATCCCACAACGGATTGGTTGGATGGAGGAAGACACATAATGAATGCCCCGCTAGACGCAGGTCAGCGCGCTTCGCTCGAAGCCGCACTCGCTTCCGTCACGCTCGACGATAAATACACCCTCGAACGCGGCCGCGCGTACATGAGCGGCATCCAGGCGCTGGTCCGCCTGCCGATGCTGCAGCAGGAGCGCGACAAGGCCGCCGGTCTCAATACCGCGGGGTTCATCTCAGGCTATCGCGGTTCGCCACTCGGCGGTCTCGATCAGTCCCTCTGGAAGGCGAAGCAGCACCTCGCCGCGCATCAGATCGTCTTTCAGCCAGGTGTGAACGAAGACCTCGCCGCGACCGCCGTGTGGGGCTCGCAGCAGGTGAACCTGTACCCGTCCGCGAAATACGACGGCGTGTTTTCGATGTGGTACGGCAAGGGCCCGGGCGTCGACCGCAGCGGCGATGTGTTCAAGCACGGCAACTCCGCCGGCTCGTCGCCGCACGGCGGTGTGCTCGTGCTCGCCGGCGACGACCATGCGGCCAAATCGTCCACGCTCGCGCACCAGTCGGAGCACGTCTTCAAGGCCTGCGGACTACCGGTGTTGTTCCCCTCGAACGTCCAGGAATATCTCGACTTCGGCCTGCATGGCTGGGCGATGAGCCGCTACTCGGGCCTCTGGGTTGCAATGAAATGCGTGACCGACGTGGTGGAATCGTCGGCGTCGGTCGAGCTCGATCCGCATCGCACGAACATCATCCTCCCCGAAGACTTCGCGATGCCCGAGGGCGGCCTTAACATCCGCTGGCCCGATCCTCCGCTCGTACAGGAAGCGCGTCTGCTCGACTACAAGTGGTACGCGGGCCTCGCCTATGTGCGCGCCAACAAGCTCGACCGCATCGAGATCGATTCGCCGCACGCGCGCTTCGGCATCATCACGGGCGGCAAGGCGTATCTGGATGTGCGCCAGGCGCTCACCGACCTCGGCCTCGACGACGAAACCTGCTCGCGCATCGGTATCCGGCTCTACAAGGTCGGCTGCGTGTGGCCGCTCGAGGCGCAGGGCGCGCACGCCTTCGCGCGCGGCCTCGAAGAGATTCTCGTGGTCGAGGAAAAGCGCCAGATTCTCGAATACGCGATCAAGGAAGAGCTGTACAACTGGCCCGACGCGCAGCGTCCGCGCGTGTACGGCAAGTTCGACGAAAAGGACGGTGCGGGCGGCGAATGGTCGGTGCCGATGGGCAACTGGCTCCTGCCCGCGCACTACGAGCTGTCGCCGGCGATCATCGCCCGGGCGATCTCCACGCGGCTCGACAAGTTCGAATTGCCTTCGGACGTGCGCGCGCGTATCGCGACGCGCATGAGCGTGATCGAGGCCAAGGAAAAGGCGCTCGCGAAGCCGCGCGTCCAGGCGGAGCGCAAGCCGTGGTTCTGCTCGGGCTGCCCGCACAACACATCGACGAACGTGCCCGAGGGTTCGCGCGCGATGGCCGGCATCGGCTGCCACTACATGACGGTGTGGATGGACCGCGGTACGAGCACCTTCAGCCAGATGGGCGGCGAAGGCGTGGCGTGGGTCGGCCAGGCGCCGTTCACGAACGACAAGCACGTGTTCGCCAATCTGGGCGATGGCACCTACTTCCACTCGGGCCTGCTCGCCATCCGCGCCGCGATCGCCTCGAAGGCGAACATCACCTACAAGATCCTCTATAACGATGCGGTCGCGATGACGGGCGGCCAGCCGGTCGACGGCACGCTCACGGTGCCGCAGATCACGCATCAGGTCGCCGCCGAAGGTGCAGCAAAGATCGTGATCGTCACCGACGAACCCGAAAAGTACGAAGGCGAACCCGCCACGAAGCTCGCGCCGGGGGTGACGATCCACCACCGCGACCAGCTCGATGCGATCCAGCGCGAACTGCGCGAGGTTCCCGGCACGACGATCCTGATCTACGACCAGACCTGCGCCACCGAAAAGCGCCGCCGCCGCAAGCGCGGCACGTATCCGGACCCGGCGAAGCGCGTGGTCATCAACGAGGCCGTGTGCGAAGGCTGCGGCGATTGCTCGGTGCAGTCGAATTGCCTGAGCGTCGAGCCGCTCGATACGGAATACGGCACGAAGCGCCAGATCAACCAGTCCACCTGCAACAAGGACTTCTCGTGCCTGAAGGGCTTCTGCCCGAGCTTCGTGACGGTGGAAGGCGGCCAGCTGCGCAAGCCGAAGACGAGCAGCGTCGCGAACGAAGCGATGCCGACCGTCCCGACGCCCGACGTGCCCGCTATCGACCGCCCCTACGGCGTGCTCGTGACGGGCGTGGGCGGCACCGGCGTGGTGACGATTGGGGCGTTGCTCGGCATGGCCGCGCACCTCGAATCCAAGGGCGTGACCGTGCTCGACGTGACCGGCCTCGCGCAAAAGGGCGGCGCGGTGATGAGCCACGTGCAGATCGCCAACCGCCCCGGCGACATCCACGCGACGCGCATCGCCATGGGCGAGGCGAACCTCGTGATCGGCTGCGACGCCATCGTGACGGCCGGCGACGACTGCGTCTCGCGCATGCAGGAAGGCATGACGCACGTGGTGCTCAACAGCGCGCCCACGCCGACCGCCGAGTTCATCAAGAATCCGCAGTGGCAGTTCCCGGGCTCCAACACCGAAGCCGACGTGCGCGCCGCGGCGGGCACGGACCACGTCGCGACCGTCGATGCGAACCGCTACGCGCTCGCGCTGCTCGGTGACGCGATCTACACGAACCCGTTCGTGCTCGGCTACGCGTGGCAAAAGGGCTGGCTGCCGCTCACGCACGAGTCGCTCGTGCGCGCGATCGAGTTGAACGCGGTGCAGGTCGAGAAGAATCTCGCGGCGTTCGAATGGGGCCGCCGCGTGGCGCACGATCGCGCCGCCGTGGATCAGCTCGTGAAGAAGCCGATGGCCGAGCAGAACGCCGAAGCGGCCGGCGCGAAGATCGTCTCGCTGCACACGCCAAAGGCGCTCGACACGCTCATCGAAAAGCGCGCGCAGTATCTCGCCGCGTATCAGAGCGCGGCATACGCGCGGCGCTATCGCGCGTTCGTCGAAAGCGTGCGCGAGGCCGAAGCGAAGCTCGAGCACGTCGACGGCCAGTCTCCGCTCACCGAGGCTGTAGCGAAGAACCTGCACAAGCTGATGGCGTACAAGGACGAGTACGAAGTCGCGCGCCTCTACGCGGACCCGGCGTTCATCGAGAAGATCAAGGCGAGCTTCGAAGGCGACTGGAAGGTGAATTTTCATCTCGCGCCGCCCTCGCTCGCGAAGCATGACGACAAAGGCCAGCTCGTGAAGAAGCAGTATGGCCCGCGCATGCTCACGGCCATGCGCGTGCTCGCGAAGTTCAGGTTCCTGCGCGGCACGGCGCTCGACCCATTCGGCCGCACTGAGGAACGCCGTCACGAACGCGCATTGATCGGCGAGTACGAAACGCTGATGCGCGAAGTGATCGGCGGTCTGAGCGAGGCGAATCTGCCGCTCGCGCTGGAACTCGCGAACCTGCCCGACGCGATTCGCGGTTACGGCCATATCAAGGAGAACAACCTCAAGGCCGCGCGCGCGAAGTGGGCCACGTTGCTCGCGAAATGGCGCTCGCCGGAAAACGGCGCGGCGCGGCACGCGGCTTGACGCTCACCTGATTCGAGGCGGTAAAAGCAAAGGGCGCTCCGTGCAATACGGAGCGCCCTTTTCACATCAGGCGATTCACGCCAAAGCGATTTACTTCGCTGCAGCCTTCGCCACGTTCGCGTTCGCCGAAGCCACCGCCGTCATGTTGATGATGCGTCGCACGGTGGCCGCCGGCGTGAGGATGTGCACCGGCTTCGACGCGCCCAACAGGAACGGGCCGACCGTCACGCCTTCGCCGCCGATCACCTTCAGCAGGTTGTAGGCGATGTTGGCCGCTTCCACGTTCGGCATGATCAGCAGGTTCGCTTCGCCCGTGAGCGTCGTGCCCGGGAACGACTGCTTGCGGATCAGCTCGGAGAGCGCCGCGTCGCCGTGCATTTCGCCGTCCACTTCGAGTTGCGGCGCGCGCGCGGCGATCAGCTCGCGTGCGGCCTGCATGCGCTGCGCGGTCGACGAACGCACGCTGCCGAAGTTCGACGACGAAAGCAGCGCGACCTTCGGCGTGATGCCGAACTTCTCGATTTCGCGCGCGGCGAGGATCGTCATGTCGGCGAGCTGC
>NZ_JBMIQH010000069.1:0-14227 GCF_056155635.1 Paraburkholderia sp. BR10141
GAACACGATCCCGTTGATTCAGGCTTCGCCCGCCTACAAGCAGGACGGCCTGATCATCATCACGACGGACGAAGGCGTCGTGACCGGACTGACGCCGACAACGTCGCTCAGCGCAGATGGCACGACGCTTTCCCTGCTGGAGCCGGAAATGGGCAACCAGTGCCCGGGCTGCAACCAGCAAACGGGTCCGAACGTGACGCGTCCGGAACAGGTCACGATGTCCACGCTGCCGGTGGCTCAAGCAGCCCTGCTCGGTATCAACCCGGCGACGCTGCCTGCATCCGTGCGGAGCGTGTCGATTGCGTTGAACTACCTCGGAGTCGGTGGCGATCAGATCGGTACGCTTCTGCTGTCGCCGTTCATCAAGGGCGGTCACGTGGATGGTACGGGCTACAACCACTACGCGCTGCTGCGTTCGCTCGAAGACAACTTCGGCATCGGCTCGTATCTCGGCTACGCAGATGATGCATCGCTCAAGCCGATCTTCACATCGGCCAACATCGATAACCGCTAATCCGTAGCGGTCTCACAAGAACTTTGTTGTCCTGGCCCGGTTCTCGGCTCGAACCGGGCTCTTTTCCTGATCCGTCATGCGCCAATTTCCTCTAAGGGCTGTTCTCACAACGGCCCTTTGCATTTGCCTGCTTTGCGCATGCGACCAACATGCACCGGACGCTCAGGCAGCCACGGTCAAAGCACCTGCGCCTGATCTGGCAGCCATCGGCAAGGCAGCGTTCTTCGATCCGTCGCTGTCGGCTTCCGGCAAGCAGTCATGCGCCTCCTGTCACAGCCCCGCGAATGCCTATGGGCCGCCGAACGGTCTGGCAGTCCAGTTGGGTGGTCCAAACCTCGATCGAGCCGGACTGCGCTCGGCGCCGTCGCTGCGCTATCTGCGTGCTGTGCCTTACTGGACGTTCACGCAGGCAAATAGCCTGAAAGAGCGTCTCGAGGACGGAGATAATCAGCCCAGCGGCGGATACACCTGGGATGGACGCTACAACTCCCCCGCGGATCAGGCTGCATTTCCCCTGCTCAATCCGGATGAAATGGCAAACAGCAGCGCGGAGGACGTAGCGCAGAAGCTGAGCAAAAGCGCCTACGCACAGCAGTTCCGCGAAGCATTCGGTCAGGACATTTTCTCGCGGCCGACGCAGGCGCTGGCGGACCTCGGAAAGGTATTGCAGGCATTCCAGTTCAACGATCCGTCGTTCGCGCCGTACTCCAGCAAATTCGACCGGGTGCTCGACGGCAAGGAGCATTTCACGCCACAGGAAGCGCACGGATTGGCGCTGTTCAGCGACCCGGACAAGGGCAACTGTGCAAGCTGTCACCTGATCAACAAAGGCGCTCACGGCGCGCATCCGGCATTGACGGATTACAACTTTCAGACGCTGGGTGTGCCGCGCAACATGGAAATTCCGGCCAACCGCGATCCGAATTTCTTCGACATGGGGTTATGTGGGCCGCTGCGTCAAGACGAGGCGAAGCAGCAGAAGTGGTTCTGCGGGATGTTCCGCACGCCCACGCTTCGCAACGTCGCCACGCGACGCGTCTTCTTTCACAATGGCATGTACCATACGCTGGAAGATTCGTTACGCTTCTATGTCGAGCGCGACACGAACCCGGAGAAGTGGTATTCGAAAGACGCGCACGGCCACGTCGTGAAGTTTGACGACCTGCCGAAGAATCTGCGCAGTAATGTGGATACCAGGACGGAGCCGCTGACGAATCACCTGGGCGGCAAACCGGTCTGGTCAGACTCGGATATCCGCGACGTAATGGCGTTCCTGGATACCCTCACCGACGCGGACGCAAAGACGGTGGCTCGCTAACGTCGTTCAGAAAAAGGAAAAACCCGGTCAGTTTTGAACCGGGTTTTTTTATGCGCTGACGAAGCGTTAAGCGCTGCTCGCCACGTAGCCGAGGAGGGCGCTCACGGCGTCCGCTTCGCGGCGTACGGCGCGACCGTTCGGGCCCTCGGCCGTGGCGTCGAAGCCGCCCGTGGCGCCCAGCGCCGTGAGCACGCCGCAGAGCTTGCCGGTGTGATCGAAGAGCGGCGCCGAAACGGCGCTGATGCCCTTGAGATTCGTGTCGCGCACGCTCGCGCAGCGCGCTTGCTGCACGTCGCGCCGCAGCGTGCCGATCGGATCGCTCGCACTCAGTTGCGCGCGCAACGAAGCATCGGCGTGGGCGAGTTCTTCTTCAGCTTGCGCGAGCACGCGCGTGTCGTCGAGCAGGCCGAGAAACACGCGGCCCGTGGACGACCATAGCAGCGACATCACCGAGCCCACCCGCACGTTGACGGTCACGGGCAGCCCCGGTTCCTCGAAACGGATGATCGTGGGCCCCTTGTTGCCCATCACCGCGACGAACGACGCCACTTCGAGCGTCTCGCGCAGGCGCACGAGCGCGGGCTCCGCAATGCGCACCGGATCGGCCTGACGCATGGCGGCCACGCCGATCATCATTGCCTCGACGCCGAGCCGATACTGCTGGGTGGCGGTGTCCTGCGCGACCAGGCCTTCCTCGATCAGGCTCACGAGATAGCGATGCACCTTTGCGGGACTCTCGCCCACGCAAGCGGCGAGACCCGAGAGGCTCGCGCGGCCGCCCAGGCGCGCGAGACCCTTGAGCACGGCCATGCCGGTTTGCGCGGATTGCACGCGCTGACGGCGCTCTCGCGGCGCGGCTACGGCCTTCGTCTCTTGCGCGACTTTGGGCGACGTCGAGGCGTCGGCCACTTTGGCCGTGATGCGACGGGGAGTGGTTTTCCTGCTTTCCATACTGGACGGGACGCTGGGATATCGGTTGGGTTCACGCGGATTTTAGGGCGCGTAGGGGCGGCATAGTGCCTGCACGTTAACCCCTATCTCGTAATTACGCAATGCGTACTAGAGTTACGCAAAACGTAATGCACGCAGGATGCAGGAGAGGCATATGAGCGAGACACCTTCCCCATCGACGGGCCGCTGCCCGTTTCCCCACGCCGCGAACCGGACGTCGGCCGCCACGTCGCGCTGCCCGGTCAGTGCCAATGCCGCGGCATTCGACCCCTTCAGCGACGGCTACCAGCAGGACCCGCCCGAGTACGTGCGCTGGGCGCGCGAGCAGGAACCCGTGTTCTATAGCCCGCAGCTTGGCTACTGGGTGGTCACGCGCTACGACGACATCAAGGCGATCTTTCGCGACAACCTCACGTTCTCGCCCTCCATTGCGCTCGAAAAGATCACGCCCACCGGTCCCGAGGCGAACGCGGTGCTGGACTCGTACGGCTACGCCATGAACCGAACGCTCGTGAACGAGGACGAGCCTGCCCACATGCCGCGCCGCCGCGCGCTGATGGAGCCGTTCACGCCCGAACATCTCAAGCACCACGAACCGATGGTGCGGCGCCTCACACGCGAATATGTGGACCGTTTCATCGATGCAGGCCGCGCCGACCTCGTGGACCAGATGCTCTGGGAAGTGCCACTCACCGTGGCGTTGCATTTTCTGGGCGTGCCCGAGGAGGACATGGACTTGCTGCGCAAGTATTCGATTGCGCATACGGTCAATACGTGGGGGCGGCCGCGCCCCGAAGAGCAGGTCGAAGTGGCGCACGCGGTGGGCAACTTCTGGCGGTTCGCGGGCAAGGTGCTCGACAAGATGCGCCAGAACCCGGACGGCCCGGGCTGGATGCAATACGGTATTCGCAAGCAGAAGACACATCCCGAAGTCGTCACGGACTCCTATCTGCATTCGATGATGATGGCCGGCATCGTGGCCGCGCACGAGACCACGGCCAACGCCACGGCGAACGCGATGAAGCTGCTGCTGCAGCACCCGCATGCGTGGCGCGAGATCTGCGAGGACCCGAGCCTCATTCCGAACGCAGTGGAGGAGTGCCTGCGCCACAACGGCTCGGTCGCGGCCTGGCGGCGCCTCGCGACGAAGGACGTGCAAATCGGCGGCATCGACATTCCGGCGGGTTCCAAGCTGCTCATCGTGACGTCCTCGGCGAATCATGACGAGCGCCATTTCGCCGATGCCGACCTGTTCGATATTCGCCGCGACAACGCGAGCGACCACGTCACGTTCGGCTATGGCTCGCACCAGTGCATGGGCAAGAACCTCGCGCGTATGGAGATGCAGATCTTCCTCGAAGAATTCAGGCGCCGCTTGCCGCACATGCGTCTGGCCGAGCAGACGTTCACGTATGTGCCCAACACGTCGTTCCGGGGTCCTGAGCATGTCTTCGTGGAATGGGACCCCGCGCAAAACCCGGAGCGCGCGAATCCGGCGCTGCTCGGCGCGCACGTGGCGGTGCGCATTGGCGAGCCGTCGGCGCACGCGCTTTCGCGGCCTGTGGTGGTCGAGCGTGTGGACGCCGTGGCCGAAGGTATCGTCCGTTTGCGCCTCGTCGCGCCGGACGGCCGCGCGCTGCCGCGCTGGGCGGCGGGTGCGCATATCGACGTGGAGTGCGGCGACACCGGCATCTCGCGCCAGTACTCGCTGTGCTCGGACCCCGCCGACACGGGCGCGTTCGAGATCGCCGTGCTACGCGAAATGCAAAGCCGCGGCGGTTCGGCCTGGGTGCACGACACGTTGCACGCAGGCATGCGCCTGAAGATACGCGGCCCGCGCAACCACTTCCGGCTCGACGAAGAGGGGCGGCGCGCGATCTTCATTGCGGGCGGCATCGGCATCACGCCGGTAAGCGCCATGGCGCGCCGCGCGCGCGAACTGGGCATCGACTACGAATTGCACTATAGCGGGCGCTCGCGCAGGACGATGGCGCTCGTCGACGAACTCGCGCAGCTGCACGGCGAGCGCCTGCATCTGCACGTTTCGGACGAAGGCTCGCGCAACGATTTTGCCGCGCTGTACGTCGACGAGCATACGCGCGTCTACGCGTGCGGCCCGGCGCGCATGCTTGAAGCACTCGAAGCGTGCAGCGAGGTGTGGCCCGAGGATGCACTGCGCGTGGAGCATTTCGCGGCGACCGGCGGCAAGCTCGACCCCTCGCGGGAGCAGGCGTTCGAAGTCGAGCTGAAAGACTCAGGGCTCGTACTCAACGTGGGCGCCGACCAGACCGTGCTCGACGCGCTGCGCCGCGCGAACATCGACGTGCAAAGCGATTGCGAAGAAGGCTTGTGCGGCTCGTGCGAGGTGCGCGTGCTGGCGGGCGAGATCGACCATCGCGACGTGGTGCTCACGCGCGCCGAACGCGACACGCAAACCCGCATGATGACCTGTTGCTCGCGAGCGAAAAGCGGGCGATTGGTACTCGAACTTTAGTCGCCGCAGAGCGATCGAGACGACAAAACAATATTGGAGACATTGCATGAACAAGGCGGTGGAGGTTACCGGCATCATCGACGAAAGCCGGTTCGGGCGGTATCAGCTCCTCGTGGTCACGCTCTGCGCATTGTGCCTCGTGATGGACGGCTTCGATGTGCAGGCCATGGGCTACGTGGCGCCGGTCGTGATCCGCGAGTGGGGCATCGCGAAGGAGACGCTCTCGCCGGTGTTCGGTGCGGGCCTCTTTGGCATGCTGGTGGGCTCGCTCACGTTCAGCACGCTCGCCGACAAGATCGGCCGCCGCCCGGTGTTGATCGGCGCGACGCTGTTCTTTTCCGCGTGCATGGTCGCAACGGGCTTCGCGCATTCGATCGCGCAACTGGTGGCCTGGCGCTTCGTTGCGGGGCTGGGGCTTGGCTGCATCATGCCGAACGCGATGGCGCTCGCGGGCGAGTACAGCCCGCGCCGCATGCGCGTCACGCTCATGATGATCGTCTCGTGCGGCTTCACGCTGGGCGGCGTGGTGGGTGGCCTGATCACCGCGGCGCTGATTCCCGCGTTCGGGTGGCGTGCCGTGTTCTTCGTAGGCGGCGCGATTCCGCTCGTGCTCGGCGTGCTGATGTGGCTCGCGTTGCCCGAGTCGATCCAGTTCCTCCTGTTTCGCGGCCGTGGTGAGCGCACGCAGGCGCGCGTGCGCCGCAATCTGTCGCGCGTGGCGCCTGCGCTCGCGTTGCCGGCCGGCGTGCAGTTCACGAGCGTGGAAACGCGCTCGCGCGGCGTGCCGTTCGTCGAGCTGTTCAAGGAAGGGCGCGCGCGGGTGACCGTGCTGCTGTGGGTCGTGAACTTCTCGAACCTGCTCGCCATGTATTTCCTCTCGAACTGGCTGCCGACCGTGATCCGCGACGCCGGCTATTCGACCCGGACCGCCGTGTTCGCGGGCACGGCATTGTGGGGCGGCGGTGTGATCGGCACGCTGCTGCTCGGGCGCATCATCGACCTTGCGGGCTTCACGCGCGTGCTCGCCACGACGTTCCTGATCGCCATCGTCTCGACGGCCGCCATCGGCAATCCCGCTGTGATGGTCTCCGTGGCCGCGATGTTCGCGGCGATCTTCGTCACGGGCTTTACGATCATCGGCGGCCAGCCCGCGCTCAACGCGCTCGCCGCGACCTACTATCCGACCTCGCTGCGCTCGACCGGCATCGGCTGGAGCCTCGGCGTGGGGCGTATCGGCTCGGTCGTCGGCCCGGTGCTGGGCGGCGCGCTCCTGCACCTGCAGTGGTCGTCGTCGGCGCTCTTTCTCGCGGCGGCCGTGCCGGCCTGTGTGTCGCTCGCGGGCATCGTGGCGATTCATCGGGCGAATAGCGCTTCCCGGGGCACGATGGGAGGCGAGCGTGCGGCGGCGCAGATGGAGTGACTGGCGGCAGCGCCTGCGCAGGGCCGCACCGGCGCCTCGCACGCGTCACCCACGAGGGCTGAGCGCCCGCCGAGCACGCTCCCGGTCGAGAAGATAATCGCCTCGAAGCCCCGGCCATCGGGGTGAATTCCGACTTCTCGGCAGACGAATGCCGGCTTTATCGAAAACGAATTGTTGGCAGGCCGCGCCTGAACCACACTGATACCTGTCGCGATGCGGCGTGCCACGGCGCGCCGTACGCAGTCAAAGAGCAACGACGGGAGGTGACAGTGGTGAGGCGAGCGGCGCGCAAGATCAGCGATATCGCGCGGCATTGGGCGCAGGCGTCGCCCGAAGCCGTGGCGATACGCGAAGAAGCAAAGGTGACGAGCTTCGGGCAGCTCTGGAGCGACGTGGGGCAGGCGCAGCGGTTTTTGCGCGAGCAGGGCGTGGACGTGGGCGACCGCGTGCTCGTCGTGGCCGAAAACTGCTCGGCCGTGGTGACGCTGCTGTTCGCGCTATCCGAAATCGGCGCGTGGCCGGCCGTGGTCAATGCGCGGCTCTCGGAACGAGAGATCGAGACGATTCGCGCCCATTGCGGGCCGCGTCTCATGCTGTTTACGCATGGTGCTTCGCCCGACGCGCTGCGTCATGGCGTGCGCTATCGCGCGCGCGAGATCGCGCCCGCCGGGCTCGGTCCGCTGATGATGGCCGCGCCCGATCTCAACGCCGTGCGTGAGGCCGAAGCGCTCGCGCACGAGGTCGCGGTGCTCATCTACACGTCGGGCACGACGGGCCAGCCCAAGGGCGTGATGGCCACGCATCGCGGCCTGCTGCATTTCGCGCATGTCTCGGCGACATCGCGCGACATGACACAGGCGGACTGCGCGTACGCGGTCATGCCGATGTCGCATATTTTCGGACTCGCCACGCTGCTGCTCGCCACCTTCGAGGCGGGCGCGAGCCTGCATCTGGCCGCGCGCTTTTCGGCCGAGGAGGTCGTGAAAGCGCTCGCCGCCTCCGAAATCTCCATCCTGCAGGGGGTGCCGACGCTCTTCACGCGCATCGTCGCCTATGTGCGCGAGCACGGCGGCACGGTACATGCGCCCCGTTTGCGCTACCTGTACACGGGCGGAGGTCCGCTCGATCCCACGCTCAAGCAGCAGGTCGAAGCGCTCTTCGGCATGCCGCTGCATCACGGCTACGGCATGACCGAGTACGCGGGCTCGCTATTCATCACACGCATGGACCGTCCGCGCAAGGACGTGTCTTCGGGCGAGATCGTCGAGGGTGCCGAGTTGCGCGTGGTCGGGCCCGACGGTCACGATGTGCCGCGCGGCGAAGCGGGCGAGTTGTGGGTGCGCGGTCCCGGCGTCATGCACGGCTACTACCGCGAGCCGGGCCTGACCGCCGAAGTGCTCGATGCGCAAGGCTGGCTCAAGACCGGCGACCTCGGCCGGCTGGACGCGGACGGCGCGCTCTTCATCGTGGGCCGCTCGAAAGATCTCATCATCCGTTCGGGCTTCAACGTGTATCCCATCGAAGTCGAGTCGGTCATCAACACCTACGCAGCGGTGCGCCAGAGCGCAGTGGTGGGGCGGCGCGACGCCGAAGGCAACGAGGAAGTCGTGGCGTTCGTGGAAGCGAAGGACGGCGCGACGATCGACACGGCCGATCTCGCCCATTATCTGAGCGAGCGGCTCTCGGCCTACAAGCGCCCCTCGGAAATCGTGACCATCGACATGATTCCGACCACGGCCAGCGGCAAGCTGCAAAAGCAGCCACTGCGCGAAATGGCCAAACGCGCCGTGCGCGCTCACTGAGCATTCCTGATTTTGTCATCCTCACGGGCGGCGTCGTGCCGCCCGATCAACGATTGCAGGGCATACACCATGATTCGCGACCAGGAAACGATGAACGTTCTGCTCGACAACGTCGCGCGCTTCGTGCGCGAGCGTCTCGTGCCGAACGAAGAGCGCGTGGCCGAAACCGATGAAATTCCGGCCGATATCGTCGATGACATGAAGGCCATGGGCCTCTTTGGCCTGACCATCCCGGAGCAGTACGGCGGGCTCGATCTCACGATGGAAGAAGAAGTGCTCGTGATGTTCGAACTCGGCAAGACTTCGCCCGCGTTTCGCTCGATCATCGGCACGACGGTAGGTATCGGCTCGCAGGGCATCGTGATCGACGGCACCGACGAGCAAAAGGCAACATGGCTGCCGAAGCTTGCGAGCGGCGAGATCATCGCGAGCTTCGCGCTCACGGAGCCGGGCGCGGGCTCGGACGCCGCATCGATCAAGACGCGCGCCGAGCGGCGCGGCGACCACTACGTGGTGAACGGCACCAAGCGTTTCATTACGAATGCGCCGCTGGCAGGCATGTTTACGCTGATGGCGCGCACCAATCCCGACGAGCCGCGCGCGGGCGGCATCACCTCGTTCATCGTCGACGCAAAAACGCCCGGCATCAGTTTCGGCAAGCGCGACAAGAAGATGGGCCAGCGCGGCGCGCATACCTGCGACGTCATCTTCGAGGACGTGAAGGTGCCCGCGGAGAACATCATCGGCGGCAAAGAAGGTGTGGGGTTCAAGACCGCGATGAAGGTGCTCGACAAGGGGCGTATTCATATCGCGGCGATTTGCGTGGGTGTGGCGCAGCGCATGCTCGACGACGCGCTGCGCTACGCGATGGAGCGCGAGCAGTTCGGCGAGAAGATCGCCGAGTTCCAGCTCGTGCAGGCCATGCTCGCCGATAGCCAGACCGAACTCTACGCGGCGCGCTGCATGGTGCTCGACGCGGCGCGCCGCCGCGATGCCGGCCAGAACGTGAGCACCGAGGCCGCGTGTGCGAAGCTCTTCGCATCCGAAATGTGCGGGCGGGTAGCAGACCGCGCGGTGCAGATTTTTGGCGGCGCGGGCTATATGTCCGACTATGGCATCGAGCGTTTCTACCGCGATGTGCGCATCTTCCGCATCTACGAAGGCACGAGCCAGATCCAGCAGATCGTCATTGCGCGCAACATGATTCGGGCGGCCGGCGGGCGCTAGTCGAGAGGGGCGGCGCGCAGCACGCGCGCCGCGTCATGGGGCTATTCGAGGCGGCCGATGCCGTCGGCCACCAGCAGATCGACGAGCTTGCGCGCGAATAGCGGCAGCGCATCGCGGTCGGTCATGCAGATCTGCAGTTTGCGCACGGCCCACTCGTCGGTGAGCGGCACGATCTTGAGCGACATGGTTTGCGCGTGGCGGCGCGCCGTACCCTCAGGCAGCACGCCGATGCCGATGTTCGCCTCGATCATGCGGCTCGCGGCTTCGAAATTGCCGATCTGGATGCGCCAGCGTATCGTGCGTTGCAGATCCGACGAGGCGCGCTTGAGAAACGAGAAGATCGCGCTTTCGTCGGGCGGCCCGATGAAGTCGTAGTCGAGCGTATCGGCAAACGCCATCTCGCTCGCTTGCGAAAGCGGGTGGCTGAGCGCGGTGACGAGCACGAGCCGGTCGCGCCGGTAGGGCAGCACCTGCAGTCCCTCGGTGCGCACATTGCCGGCCACGATGCCGATATCGATCGTGCCGTCCTGCACGGCGCGCACGATATCGGGCGAAAGCCGCTCGTGTATGTCCACGTACACGTCGGGATGATTGATGAGGTAGGTGCGCAGCACGGCAGGCAGAAACTCGCTCATCGCCGTGGTGTTCGCAAACACGCGCACATGGCCCTTCACCCCCTGCGAATATTCCTGCAAGTCTCCCGTGAGTTGCTCGAGTTGCTTGAGCACGCGGCGCGCGTGGGCGAGCAGCGTCTCGCCGGGGCCCGTTAGCGTGACCCCCTGGCTCGTGCGGCTCAAGAGCTTCACGCCCACCTGTTCTTCGAGATTCTTGATACGCGTGCTCGCCGCGGGCAGCGACAGGTGCGCGCGTTCCGCGCCGCGCGTGAGGCTGCTCGCCTCGGCTACGTGGGTGAAGAGCTTCAGGTCGACGAGATCGAAATGCATGGGTTGACTTGCCGTGACTCCAATGTCCGTCAGCTCGTTCGTTAGAGGGATGCGAAAAACATGAGGGGCGAGCAGACTCCAGCCATTATTGCGCCGCGGCGCAACGCACGCCATTAGCGATAGTACGGGTTAATCCTGGCCGAAACAGGCGTTCGGCATATCCAAATTGTGCAGCTTTGGCCGATGCGTCAAGCTGCAACACGAACGGCACAGCTTGCCGCATCACGATTCAAATCGAATGAATGCCCGGCGCAACGCGGGCTGGAGGAGCGAAAACGATGACGACGCAACGAATGCTGGACGGCAAGGTCGTGGTGGTGACAGGATCGGGCGGCGGCATTGGCCGCGATATCGCGCTCATGATGGCGCGCCACGGCGCGAAAGTCGTGGTGAACGACGTGGGCGCCACGCTCACCGGCGAGGGCCATAACGACGGCCCCGCGCAAGCCGTGGTGAACGAGATCACGGCGTTCGACGGCCAGGCCACGGCGAACACCGACAGTGTGGCCGACGCCGCCGGCGCCGCCCGCATCGTGCAGAACGCGCTGGACGTGTTCGGCCGTATCGATTGCGTGGTGAACAACGCGGGCATCCTGCGCGACCGCTTCTTCCACAAGATGAGCGAAGAAGAGTGGGACGCCGTGCTCAAGGTTCACCTCTACGGCTCTTACTACGTTTCGCGCGCAGCCGCCGACCACTTCAAGGAGCAGCGCAGTGGGGCGTTCGTGCATATGACGTCCACGTCCGGGCTGATCGGCAATCTCGCGCAGGCCAACTATAGCGCCGCGAAGCTCGGCATTGCGGGCCTGTCGAAATCCATCGCGCTCGATCTGGAAAAGTTCGGTATCCGTTCGAACTGCATCGCGCCGTTCGCCTGGAGCCGCATGATCAACTCTATCAAGATCGATTCGCCGGAACAGGAAGCACGCGTTGCCAAGATCAAGCAGATGACGCCCGCGAAGATCGCGCCGCTCGCCGTCTACCTCGCGAGCGAACAGGCCGCCGACGTGACGGGCCAGATTTTCGCGGTCCGCAACAACGAAATCTTCCTGATGAGCCAGCCGCGCCCCGTGCGTTCGGTGCATCGCGGCGAAGGCTGGACGCCGGAGACGATCGCCGAGCATGCCATGCCGGCGCTGCGCAAGTCGTTCCATACGCTCGATGTTTCCGCCGATGTCTTCAGCTGGGACCCCGTCTGATGACGCGCGGCCCGCGCGCGGCGCGCGTCGTCGACGCCGCGCAGCTCGATTTCGCGCAGTACGTGCGCCGGGGCGACACGCTCGCGTGGGGCCAGTGCGGAGCCGAGCCGTGCACGCTCACCGCGCTGCTGATGGCGCAGCGCAAGGCGATAGGCGGGCGCTTTCGCGTGTTCGTGGGCGCGTCGTGGTCCGACACGCTCGAGCCCGCGTATGCCGACTGCGTGGACTTCATGGCCTATGGCGCATCGGGTACGAACCGGCGGCTCGAACGCGAAGGCGTGCTCGACATCCTGCCGTGTCACTACTCGCAGTTTCGCAGCGTGCTGACTACGGGTCCGAACCGCATCGACGTGTTGCTGCTGCAAGTTGCCCCCGCGGATGAGGCGGGCCGCTACAGCCTCTCGATCGCCCATGAGTATCTCGTGCCGCTGATCGACAGCGCGCGCGTGGTCATTGCGGAGGTGAATGCGGCGGCGCCGTGGACCTACGGCGAGCGCATGTTGCGCGGCGATCATTTCGACGTGCTGATCCATACCGACCGCGCGCCGCTGGAAGCGCCTGCCACGCAGGCCGGCGAAATCGAGCGGCGCATCGCGCAGCACGCCGCATCCCTGATCGAAGACGGCTCGACAATCCAGTTCGGGCTAGGCGCGCTGCCCGAGGCCATCGTCGCGCAGTTGCGCGACCGGCGCGATCTCGGCGTGCATAGCGGCACCATCGGTGACGCGGTGGTCGATCTGATCGCAGCCGGTGTGGTGACGAATGCTCGCAAGTCGCGAGATCGAGGCGTGAGCGTGGCCGGCACGATGATGGGCACGCGCAAGGTCTACGCGCATGCGCACCGCAACGCGCGGATTCAGTTTCGCGCCACGGCCTATACGCACGACATCGACGTGCTCGGCAGCCTTGATCGGTTCGTGGCGATCAACTCGGCGCTCGAAGTCGATTTGACGGGGCAGGTCAATGCGGAAGCTGCCGGCGGTCGCTATGTGGGCGCCGTGGGCGGGGCGCTCGATTTCATGCGCGGCGCGGCGCACTCGCACGGGGGCGTCGCGATCGTCGCGCTCGCAGCCAGCACGCGGCATGGCAGTCGCATCGTCGCGCGTCTTTCGGGGCCGGTCAGCACGCCGCGCAGCGACGCCGCGGTGATCGTCACCGAGCACGGCGTGGCCGATCTGCGCGGGCTCACGCTCGCACAGCGCGCTGAGCGCATGCTCGCCATCGCGCCGCCGGAGTGGCGCGAACAGCTGGCGGCGCAACACCATGCGCGGCGGGATGCGATAGCGGTTTGACGGTACGCAGGCACACGACGCGGCGAACAACAACAACCAGACTCCATGTAAAGGAATCCGAAATGAGAAGAGCAGCGATAGTCGCACCCGTACGCACGCCGGTCGGCACCTTCGGCGGCAGCCTGCGCCCTGTTTCCGTCGAAACGCTCGCGGCCACGGTGCTGCGCGAAACCATCGCGCGCAGCGGCGCGGACCCGGCGCGTATCGAAGACGTGGTCTTCGCGCAATCGTATGCGAACAGCGAAACGCCTTGCATCGGCCGCTGGGCCGCGCTCGAAGCGGGGCTGCCCGTGCAGGTGCCCGGCATGCAGCTCGATCGCCGTTGCGGCGGCGGGCTGCAGGCGGTCGTGACCGCCGCGATGATGGTGCAGAGCGGCGCGGCGGACGTGGTCGTGGCCGGCGGCGTGGAAAGCATGAGCAATATCGAGTACTACACGACCGACATGCGTTGGGGCGCTCGCGCGGGCTCGGTGAAGATGCACGACCGTCTCGAGCGTGGCCGCGAACGCTCGCAGCCCGAAGCGCGCTTCGGCTACATCTCCGGGATGATCGAAACGGCTGAAAACCTCGCGAAGCAGTACGGCATCACGCGCGAGGAAGCGGACGCGTACGCCGTGCGCAGCCACCAGCGCGCCGCGGCGGCATGGGAGTCGGGCCGTTTCGCCGACGAGGTGGTGGCGGTTTCGGTGCCGCAACGCAAGGGCGACCCGGTGCTGTTCGCACGCGACGAAGGCGTGCGCGCCGACGCAAGCGAGGCGTCGCTCGCGAAGCTCAAGCCGCTCATGAAAGGCGGCACGGTGACGGCGGGCAACGCGAGCCAGCAGAACGACGCCGCGGCTGCGTGCCTGATCGTCGCCGAAGACCAACTCGACAAACTGGGCCTCACGCCGCTCGGTTACCTCACGGGCTGGGCAGCTTCGGGATGCGAGCCCGCGACGATGGGCATCGGCCCGGTGCCGGCCGTGCAAAAGCTGCTGCACAAGACCGGGCTCACCTTCGATCAACTCGATCTCGTCGAACTGAACGAGGCCTTCGCGTGCCAGGTGCTCGCGGTGCTCAAGGGCTG
>NZ_JBMIQH010000070.1:0-14178 GCF_056155635.1 Paraburkholderia sp. BR10141
TGCCAGGGGCGATCCTGGTTTGCGGCTATAATTCAAGGCTTTGCAAGCAATTATCAGATTTTCATCAGGATAGAGATCATGCCGATCTACGCTTATCGCTGCGAGTCGTGCGGCTTCGACAAGGACGTGCTCCAAAAGATGAGCGATGCGCCCCTGACGCAGTGCCCGAGCTGCGGTGCGGACACGTTTCGCAAGCAGGTGACCGCAGCGGGCTTTCAGCTGAAGGGTTCGGGCTGGTACGTCACCGATTTCCGCGGCGGCAACGGCAGCAAGAGCGCGGCGGCGACCGACGCGAAGGCGGCTGGCGAAAACGCGCCGTCGTCGGAAGCCGGCAAGCCGGCCGGCGAGGGCGCCACGAGTGCTTCCAGCGATTCGGGCGCAGCCGCGCCCGCCGCGAGCACCCCATCGAGTACGCCCAGCCCGGCAGCCTCGACCTGACAACCTGCGGCGCGATTCCTCTATTTCCGGGGACACGCGCCGCGCCGTAGCCGCGCCGGCAGCCCGTTTGCCGCGCACGGCCCGCATGGCGGTGTACATGACGATCAAGAAAGCGACGTTCAAATCGGTATTCCTGACCGGCCTGCTGGTGCTGGTGCCGTTGGCCATCACGCTGTGGGTGCTGAACCTCGTCATCGGTACGATGGATCAGACGCTGCTGCTGCTGCCCGAATCGTGGCGGCCGGAGCGCATGTTCGGCGTGCGCCTGCCGGGACTCGGCGCGGTGCTCACGCTCGCGTTCATCTTCGGGGTCGGTTTGCTCACCCACAACTTCATCGGGCAGAAGCTGGTGGAGTGGTGGAACGCGCTGGTGCGCCGCATTCCGATCATCGGACCGCTGTACGGCAGCATCCAGCAGGTTTCCGATACACTGCTTTCGAGCAACGGCAATGCATTTCGCAAAGCGCTCCTGATCGAATACCCGCGCAAGGGTTCGTGGACGATCGCGTTTCTCACCGGCATTCCCGGCGGCGACGTGGTCAACCACCTGCAAGAAGATCACGTGAGCGTCTATGTCCCGACTACGCCGAATCCGACGTCGGGCTTTTTCCTGATGGTGCCAAAGAGCGAGGTGGTCGAGCTGGACATGACCGTCGACGCCGCGCTCAAGTATATTGTTTCGATGGGCGTGGTCGCGCCGGCAACCTCACCACGCCGCCCCATCGATCCTCCGCTTTAATACCGGACGACGCGCTGCTGCGCGCCGCTCCCGTTCATTCATGCATAACGAAAGACGAACATCATGTCGATGAGATCTGAATACTGCGGTCTGGTGACCGAACAGCTGCTGGGCCAAACTGTTTCGCTGTGCGGATGGGTGCAGCGCCGCCGCGACCATGGCGGCGTCATCTTCATCGACCTGCGCGACCGCGAGGGCCTCGTTCAGGTCGTGTGCGACCCGGACCGCGCGGAAATGTTCAAGATCGCCGAAGGCGTGCGCAACGAGTTCTGCGTGCAGGTCAAGGGTCTCGTTCGCAATCGTCCGGAAGGCACGGTCAACGCGAACCTCACGAGCGGCAAGATCGAAGTGCTGTGCCACGAAATCGTGGTGCTCAACGCATCGGTCACGCCGCCGTTCCAGCTCGACGACGACAACCTCTCGGAAACCACGCGCCTCACGCATCGCGTGCTCGATCTGCGCCGTCCGCAGATGCAGCACAACCTGCGTCTGCGCTACCGCGTGACGATGGCCGTGCGCAAGTATCTCGACGCGCTCGGCTTCATCGACATCGAAACGCCGATGCTCACGAAGAGCACGCCGGAAGGCGCGCGCGACTACCTCGTGCCGTCGCGCGTGAACGCGGGCCAGTTCTTCGCGCTGCCGCAGTCGCCGCAGCTCTTCAAGCAGCTCCTGATGGTGGCGAACTTCGATCGCTACTACCAGATCGTCAAGTGCTTCCGCGACGAAGACCTGCGCGCCGACCGTCAGCCCGAATTCACGCAGATCGACTGCGAAACGTCGTTCCTCGGCGAGCAGGAAATCCGCGACCTGTTCGAAGACATGGCGCGCCACGTGTTCAAGGAAACGATCGATGTCGAGCTCGACGCGAAGTTCCCGATCATGCCGTATGCGGAAGCCATGAGCCGCTTCGGTTCGGACAAGCCGGACCTGCGCGTGAAGCTCGAATTCACCGAGCTGACCGACGCCATGAAGGACGTCGACTTCAAGGTATTCAGCGCACCGGCCAACACGAAGGACGGCCGCGTCGCGGCGCTGCGCGTGCCGAAGGGCGGCGAGCTGTCGCGTGGCGACATCGACGGCTACACGGAATTCGTGCGTATCTACGGCGCGAAGGGTCTCGCGTGGATCAAGGTCAACGAAGCCGCGAAGGGCCGTGACGGTCTGCAAAGCCCGATCGTCAAGAACCTGCACGACGCCGCGATCGCCGCGATCCTCGAGCGCACCGGCGCGCAAGACGGCGACATCATTTTCTTCGCGGCAGACCGCGCGAAGGTCGTGAACGACAGCCTCGGTGCACTGCGCCTGAAGATCGGCCACTCGGAGTTCGGCCGTGCCAACGGCCTCGTCGAGAAGGGCTGGAAGCCGCTGTGGGTGATCGACTTCCCGATGTTCGAGTACGACGAGGAAGAAAACCGCTACGTGGCCGCGCACCACCCGTTCACGAGCCCGAAGGACGAGCACCTGGAATACCTCGAAACGGATCCGGGCCGCTGCCTCGCCAAGGCTTACGACATGGTGCTCAACGGCTGGGAAATCGGCGGCGGCTCGGTGCGTATCTATCAGGAAGACGTACAGAGCAAGGTGTTCCGCGCGCTCAAGATCAATGCGGAAGAAGCGCGCGCGAAGTTCGGCTTCCTCCTCGACGCGCTGCAATACGGCGCGCCGCCGCACGGCGGTATCGCGTTCGGTCTGGACCGCATCGTCACGATGATGGCCGGCGCCGATTCGATTCGCGACGTGATCGCGTTCCCGAAGACGCAACGCGCGCAGGACCTGCTTACGCAGGCCCCGAGCCCGGTGGACGAGCGCCAGCTGCGCGAACTGCACATCCGTCTGCGTCAGCCCGAGCAGAAGACGGCGCAGTAAGCCGCCCTCCTGCTGCGAAGGCCCGTCAGGGCTTTTGCATCGCAACAACAAAGAAGGCGCATCGTGCGCCTTTTTTGCTTTTTGCGTTAAATTACCTTTAGACGCGCCGCAGGCGCGCAGCGCGCGTTCCTCCCCACGCTCCATCACCATGCAGAAGCCGCCGAAGATTCCGGAATCCGTACTCGTCGTCATCCATACGCCGCAACTGGAGGTCCTGATCATCGAACGCGCCGACCGGCCGGGTTTCTGGCAGTCGGTCACCGGCTCGAAAGATCGCCCAGGCGAGCCGTTCGCCGAAACCGCCGTGCGCGAGGTGGGCGAGGAGACGGGTATTGCGGTGGGCGCCGGGAACGTTCCGCAGGCGGCGTTGCTCGACTGGCACCACGAGATCGAGTACGAAATCTATCCCGTTTGGCGCCATCGCTATGCGCCCGGCGTCACGCGCAACACCGAGCACTGGTTCAGCCTGGAAGTGCCAACGGGCACAGTCGTCACGCTCGCGCCGCGCGAGCATACGGCTTATCTGTGGCTGCCTTACGAGCAGGCGGCGGCGAAGTGCTTCTCGTGGTCGAACCGCGAAGCCATTCTGCAACTGCCCATGCGGCTACGCGAAGGGCGTGGGTGAACGCGACATGAGCGAAACCAGTACCGATCCCGGCATTGATTCGCAGCGCGTGGTGCGGCTACGCGAGGCGCTGCTTGGCCGGCGCTATCGTTCGCGCTATCGCTTCACGAGCGGCAACGACGTGCGCCTGTTCGGCTCGAGCGCCGGTCTGTTCGGCGCGATGATCGAGCGCATCGACGCCGCCGAGCGGGACGTCGCGCTCGAAACCTATATCTTCTGCGACGACGACATTGGCCGCGCGCTCTCCGATGCGCTCATGCGCGCGGCGTCGCGCGGCGTGCGCGTGCGCGTCATCACCGACGGCATCGGCTCGCCACGCATCGCGCTGTTCGAGACTTGGCCGGGCGGGGGGGTGGAGCACCGCGTCTACAACCCGCATATCTTCGGGCGCTTCGGTTTTTCGCGCACGCACCGCAAGCTCGCCGTGATCGACGACCAGTTCGCCTTCTGCGGCGGCATCAACGTGATCGACGATTTCGAGCAGGACGGCCACAGGCTGCCCTACGCGCGCTGGGATTTCGCCGTCGAGCTGTACGGTCCCGTGGTCGTGGACGTGCGCCTTGCGATCGAGCAGCAGTGGCGGCGTATCCGGCTCGGCTACCGGCCGCCGCTGCCCCAGCAACTCTCGCCCGGCGTGCCCGCGAGCGCGGGTTTCATGTCGCCGCATCCCACCGGCCACACGGTGGGGCGCCCCACGCAGATCGTCGACGACGCGCTGCGCGCGCTTGCACCCACTGTGAGCTCGCCGCGGGCGAAACGCTTCTTCACGCGTCTGCGCGAGCGCCTGCGCGCGAGCGTGCGCGACCCGCGCGCAGCGCAGGTGCCCTGCGTGGCGTTCGTCGCGCGCGACAACGTGGTGAACCGGCGTGCGATCGAAAAGGCTTATCTCGACGCCATCGGCGAGGCGCGCAAGGAAGTGCTGCTCGCCAATCCGTATTTCATGCCGGGCCGGCGGCTGCGTCGCGCGCTCGTGAGCGCCGCGGAGCGCGGCGTGGCGGTCAAGCTTCTGGTCGGACGAAAGGAATTCAAGGTACTCGACTACGGGGTGCCGTTCCTCTATCACCAGCTTCTCAGCGCGGGCGTGCAGATTGCGGAGTACGAGAAAACGATGCTCCACGGCAAGGTGGCCGTCGTCGATTCGAGCTGGGGCACCGTGGGTTCCTCGAACCTCGACGCGCTCAGCCTCGTGCTCAATAACGAGGCCAACGTGCTGCTCGTGCAGCATCCGCAGATCGAACAGCTGCGCTGCGAGATCCTCGCGGCGTTCGGCGACGCTGCACAGATCGACCGTGCGCGCTACGAGGCGCGGCCGTGGCACGTACGCGCCGTGAACTGGCTCGCCTGGGCGTTCTATCGTGCGCTCATGAAGCTCATCACCGTGGGCGGCTACGACTAGAAACAGAAAGCTGCCATACGAATCCCCGCTCGTGCAATCGAGAGAATGTCGGCTTGCGCGCGGCACACGAACCTCGAAAATTAGAGTACCGGTTAGAAATCGGTTTCTAATAAAGTCCTTGTTTCGCGGACGGCCGTCCCCAACAATAGTACGGCCGTTCGATTTAATTCGGGCCCAGATGTAAGCAGTTAATGAGCAGTTGACAGCGACATCGAGGCCACATCGTTACGGTAAAGAAAGCTATGCGAAAAGGCGAACAGACACGAGCCGCCATTCTGGATGCAGCACTCGACCTCGCAGGTCGCGATGGCCTTGAAGGCTTGACCATCGGCCTGCTCGCCGAGCGCATGCAGATGAGCAAGAGTGGCGTCTTCGCTCACTTCGGGTCTCGGGAAGACCTGCAGGTCGAGGTGGTGCGCGAGTACCACCGTCGATTCGAGGAAGAAGTCTTCTTTCCGAGTTTGCGTGAGCCACGCGGTTTGCCGCGTCTGCGTGCGATGCTGTCGCGATGGTTCGAGAAGCGCATTCACGAAGTCACGACCGGCTGCATCTACATCAGCGGCGCCGTCGAGTACGACGACCGCGCGGACAGCCAGGTGCGCGAGACGCTGGTCGCGAGCGTGTCGATGTGGCGCGCGGCGCTCCTGAGGGCCATTTCGCAGGCAATCGAAGAAGGCCATTTGCGCAAGGAGACCGATCCCGCGCTGATGCTCTTCGAACTGTATAGCGTGACGCTCGGCCTGCATCATGACGGCCGCTTCCTGCATCTGCCGGACGCGGTCGAGCATACGTGGGCTGCGTTCGAGAAGCTGATTGTTTCGTATCAGAGCGAGACCCAGTAGCGCGCGGCCGCAACATCGAAGTCGCGGCGGCGCGCGAGGGACCCGAAGCTCAAATTTTGGAGAGAAGACATGGGACAGTACACCGCGCCGCTGCGCGACATGCAGTTCGTTCTGCACGAACTGCTGAACGTGGAAGGCGAAGTGAAGCAGATGCCGAAGCACGCCGACCTCGACGCCGACACCATCAACCAGGTGCTCGAAGAAGCCGGAAAATTCTGCTCCGAGGTGCTGTTTCCGCTGAACCAGGTCGGCGACCGTGAAGGCTGCACGTACGCCGGCGACGGCGTCGTCACCACGCCTGCTGGTTTCAAGGAAGCGTACAAGCAATACGTCGAAGCGGGCTGGCCCGCGCTCGGCTGCGATCCCGAATACGGCGGCCAGGGCCTGCCCGCGTTCGTGAACAACGCGCTCTACGAAATGCTGAACTCGGCGAACCAGGCGTGGACCATGTATCCGGGTCTCTCGCATGGCGCCTACGAGTGTCTGCATGCACACGGCACGCCCGAGCTCCAGAAGGCTTATCTGCCGAAGCTCGTCCAAGGCGTATGGACCGGCACGATGTGCCTGACCGAGCCGCACTGCGGCACCGACCTCGGCATCCTGCGCACGAAGGCCGAGCCGAACGGCGACGGCTCGTACGCGATCACCGGCACGAAGATTTTCATCTCGAGCGGTGAGCACGACATGGCCGAGAACATCATCCACCTCGTGCTCGCTCGACTGCCCGATGCGCCGCCGGGAACCAAGGGCATCTCGCTGTTCGTCGTGCCGAAGTTCATCCCCACGGCAGCGGGCGAAGTGGGCGAGCGCAACGGCATCAAATGCGGCTCGATCGAGCACAAGATGGGCATTCACGGCAACGCGACCTGCGTGATGAACCTCGACGGCGCGAAGGGCTGGCTCGTCGGCGAACCGAACAAGGGCTTGAACGCCATGTTCGTGATGATGAACGCGGCGCGTCTGGGCGTCGGCATGCAAGGTCTCGGCCTCACCGAAGTCGCGTACCAGAACTCGCTCGTCTATGCGAAGGAGCGCCTGCAGATGCGCTCGCTGACGGGCCCGAAGGCGCCCGAAAAGGCCGCTGACCCGATCATCGTGCATCCGGACGTGCGCCGCATGCTGCTCACGCAGAAGGCCTGGGCCGAAGGCGCGCGCGCCTTCACGTACTGGTCCGCGCTGCAGATCGACAAGGAGCTCTCGCACGGCGACGAAGGCGAGCGCAAGGAAGCGGCCGACCTCGTCGCGCTGCTCACGCCGATCATCAAGGCCTTCCTCACCGACAACGCGTTCGAGAGCACCAACCTCGGCATGCAGGTGTTCGGCGGCCACGGCTTCATCTCCGAGTGGGGCATGGAGCAGTACGTGCGCGACGCGCGTATCAACCAGATCTACGAAGGCACGAACACGATCCAGTCGCTCGACCTGCTGGGCCGCAAGGTGCTGGGCGATATGGGCGCGAAGCTCAAGAAGTTCGGCAAGCTCGTGACGGATTTCGTCGAAGCCGAAGGCGTCAAGCCGGAAATGCAGGAGTTCGTGAATCCGCTCGCCGACATCGGCGACAAGATGCAGAAGCTCACGATGGAAATCGGCATGAAGGCGATGCAGAACCCGGACGAAGTGGGCGCGGCCGCGGTGCCGTATCTGCGCACGGCGGGCCACCTCGTGTTCGCCTACTTCTGGGCACGCATGGCGCGCATCGCGCTCGACAAGGAAAGCTCGGGCGATCCGTTCTACAAGTCGAAGCTGGCCACGGCGCGTTTCTATTTCGCGAAGCTGTTGCCCGAAACGGCCACGTCGATCCGCCAGGCGCGCGCGGGTTCGAAGACGCTGATGGAAGTCGACGAAGCGCTGTTCTAAAAGCCAACGGGCGCGCGCTTTTCAAAGGCGCGCGCGCCGTCAACACGATGTCCGGAGGCGGCCCACGTTGAAACGCGCCGCCCTCACACCTCAATCCGCTCGACATTGCATACCCGCTGGAGGAACAACGTGAGCAACCTCAATATTCGCAAGGTGGCCGTGCTCGGCGCCGGCGTGATGGGCGCGCAGATCGCCGCGCACCTGATCAACGCCCGCGTGCCCGTGCTGCTGTTCGATTTGCCCGCGAAAGAAGGCCCGAAGAACGCCATCGCGCTGAAGGCGATCGAGACGCTCAAAAAGCTCTCGCCCGCGCCCTTCGGCATGAAGGACGACGCGCAATACATCACGCCCGCGAACTACGAAGACGACATCGCAAAGCTCGCGGAATGCGACGTGGTGATCGAGGCGATCGCCGAGCGCATGGACTGGAAGCACGACCTCTACAAGAAGGTCGCGCCGCACCTCGGCCCGAACGCGATTTTCGCGACCAACACCTCGGGCCTGTCGATCACCGAACTCTCGCATGGCTTCGACGATGCGTTGAAGGCGCGCTTCTGCGGCGTGCACTTCTTCAACCCGCCGCGCTACATGCACCTCGTCGAGCTGATCCCGACGTCGCAAACGAAGCCCGAAATCCTCGACCAGCTCGAATCGTTCCTCACGAGCGTGGTAGGCAAGGGCGTGGTGCGCGCGAAGGACACGCCCAACTTCATCGCGAACCGCGTGGGTGTGTTCTCGATCCTCGCGGTGATCGCCGAGGCGAAGAAGTTCGGTCTGCGTTTCGACGAAGTCGATGACCTCACGGGCGCACGCCTTGGCCGCGCGAAGTCGGCGACGTTCCGCACCGCGGACGTCGTGGGTCTCGACACGATGGCGCACGTCATCAAGACGATGCAGGACAACCTGAAGGACGACCCGTTCTTCCCGGTCTACGAGACGCCGGCTGTGCTCGCAGGTCTCGTGGCGAAGGGCGCGCTCGGCCAGAAGACGGGCGGCGGTTTCTATCGCAAGGAAGGCAAGGCGATCAAGGTGCTCGACGCCAACACGGGCGAGTACGTCGACGGCGGCGGCAAGGCCGACGAGCTGGTGGGCCGCATCCTCAAGCGTCCGCCCGCTGAGCGTCTGAAGCTGCTGCGCGAAACGCAGCATCCGCAGGCGCAGTTCCTGTGGTCGATCTTCCGCGACGTGTTCCACTACATCGGCGTGCATCTGCAGTCGATCGCGGACAACGCGCGCGACGTCGATCTCGCGATCCGCTGGGGCTTCGGCTGGAACGAAGGTCCGTTCGAAGGCTGGCAGGCCGCGGGCTGGAAACAGGTCGCAGAGTGGGTAAAGGAAGACATCGATGCAGGCAAGGCGCTGTCGAATGCACCGCTGCCCGCCTGGGTGTTCGAAGGCGCGGTCGCCGCGAACGGCGGCGTGCACGGTGCGGAAGGTTCGTGGTCGCCCGCCGAAGCGCGCTTCGTGCCGCGCTCGACGCTGCCGGTGTACGAGCGCCAGGTGTTCCGTGCGGCGCTGTTCGGTGAAACGAGCCCACGCGATCCGAAGACCTACGGCAAGACGCTGTTCGAGAACGACAACCTGCGCGCCTGGGTGGACGACCGCGCGGGCGAGGACGACGTCGTCATCGTCTCTTACAAGAGCAAGATGAACACGATGGGCCCGGGCCTGCTCGACTCGCTCGTGAAGGCCATCGACATCGCGGAAGACGGCTACAAGGGCCTCGTGATCTGGCAACCGACGTCGCTCAAGCTCGGCGCGCCGGGCGGCCCGTTCTCGGCAGGCGCGAACCTCGAAGAGGCGATGCCCGCGTTCATGATGGGCGGGGCGAAGGGCATCGAGCCGTTCGTGAAGAAGTTCCAGGACACGATGCTGCGCGTGAAGTATGCGAACGTGCCGGTGATCACGGCGGTGTCGGGCATCGCGCTCGGCGGCGGCTGCGAAATCATGCTGCAAAGCGCGAAGCGCGTGGCGCACGTCGAGAGCTACGTCGGCCTCGTGGAAGTGGGCGTGGGTCTCGTGCCCGCCGGCGGCGGCCTGAAGGAAGCGGCGATTCGCGCGGCCGAAGGCGCGGCGGCGATCGGCGCGGCCCCGAGCGATCTGCTCCGGTTCCTGCAGAAGTCGTTCGAAAACGCGGCGATGGCGAAGGTTTCGGCCTCGGCGCATGAAGCCCGCGCAATGGGCTATCTGAAGCCGTCGGACACGATCGTCTTCAACGTGTTCGAACTGCTCGACACGGCGAAGAAGGAAGCGCGCGCACTCTCCGCTGCGGGCTACCGCCCGCCGCTGCGCGCCACGCAGATTCCGGTGGCGGGCCGCTCGGCGATCTCGACCATCAAGGCATCGCTCGTGAACATGCGCGACGGCCGCTTCATCAGCGATCACGACTTCCTGATCGCGAGCCGCATCGCGGAAGCGGTGTGCGGCGGCGACGTCGAGGCGGGCAGCCTCGTCGACGAAGAATGGCTGCTCAAGCTCGAGCGCCGCGCCTTCGTCGATCTGCTCGGCACGCAGAAGACGCAGGAACGCATCATGGGCATGCTGCAAACCGGCAAGCCGGTGCGCAACTAAGCGGCACGACGCACACCAGATACTGGAGTAAGAGATGAGCAAACAGTTGCAGGACGCATACATCGTCGCCGCGAGCCGCACGCCCATCGGCAAGGCGCCGCGCGGCGTGTTCAGGAATACCCGCCCGGACGAGCTGCTGGTTCACGCGATCAGGTCGGCCGTGGCGCAGGTGCCCGGCCTCGACACGAGCGTGATCGAAGACGCCATCGTCGGCTGCGCGATTCCCGAAGCCGAGCAGGGCCTGAACGTGGCGCGTATCGGCGCGCTGCTCGCGGGTCTGCCGCAGAGCGTGGGCGGCGTGACCGTCAACCGCTTCTGCGCATCGGGCCTCACGGCGCTCGCCATGGCCGCGGACCGCATCCGCGTGGGCGAGTCCGACGCGATGATCGCGGGCGGCTGCGAGTCGATGAGCATGGTGCCGATGATGGGCAACAAGCCGTCGCTTTCGCCGCATATCTTCGATCGCAATGAAGACGTCGGCATCGCCTACGGCATGGGCCTCACGGCCGAGAAAGTGGCGGAGCGCTGGAAGGTGAGCCGCGAGGCGCAGGACGCGTTCTCGGTCGAATCGCACCGCCGCGCGCTCGCCGCGCAGCAGGCCGGCGAGTTCAAGGACGAAATCGCGCCGTACACGATCGTCGAGCGTTCCCCCGATCTCGCTTCGGGCGAAGTGAAGGTGAAGGAGCGCCTGATCGAGCTGGACGAAGGCCCGCGTGCGGATACCACGCTCGAAGGCCTCGCGAAGCTGCGCGCGGTGTTCGCCAACAAGGGCTCGGTCACGGCCGGCAACAGCTCGCAGACGTCGGACGGCGCGGGCGCGCTGATCGTCGTCTCCGAGAAGATCCTCAAGCAGTTCAACCTCACGCCGCTCGCGCGTTTCGTGAGCTTCGCGGTGCGCGGCGTGCCGCCGGAGATCATGGGCATCGGTCCGAAGGAAGCGATTCCGGCGGCGCTGAAGGCTGCGGGCCTGAAGCAGGACGATCTCGACTGGATCGAGCTGAACGAGGCGTTCGCCGCGCAGTCGCTGGCGGTGATCCAGGACCTCGGCCTCGATCCTGCGAAGATCAACCCGCTTGGCGGCGCGATTGCGCTGGGCCACCCGCTCGGCGCGACGGGCGCGATCCGCGCCTCGACGGTCGTCCACGGCCTGCGCCGCCGCAACTACAAGTACGGCATGGTGACGATGTGCGTCGGCACCGGCATGGGTGCGGCGGGCATCATCGAGCGGCTGTAAGCGTTCATCTGATTAGCGCATTGGCGTTATCGACACGGTTCGCAGACTTCGCGGTCTGCGGACCGTTTTTCGTATCACGATTGGGATGCGAGGAGACAGGTTTATGAGCAACGAAATTTTGGTAGCACACGAAAACGGCGTGCTCACGATCACCATCGACCGGCCCGCGCGCAAGAACGCGCTGACGCCCGCGATGTATCAGGCGATGGCCGACACGCTCAACGGCGCGAACAAGGACACCTCGGTGCGCGCGGCGCTGCTGCGCGGCCACGCCGAGATCTTTACGGCCGGTAACGACATCGAAGACTTTCTGAAGGGGCCGCCCGCGGGCGCCGATTCGCCCGTGATCCGCTTTCTCGATGCCATCGCGGCGTTCGAAAAACCGCTCGTCGCCGCGGTGAAGGGGCCGGCGATCGGCGTGGGCACGACGCTGCTCCTGCATTGCGACATGGTCTATGCCGCCGACAACGCGCGTTTCGCTGTGCCGTTCTCGCAACTCGGGCTGTGCCCCGAAGCGGCTTCGTCGCTGCTGCTGCCGCGCATTGCGGGCCACCAGGGCGCGGCGGAAAAGCTGCTGCTCGGCGAGACCTTCGACGCGGCGGAAGCGCATCGCATGGGCTTCGTGAATCGCGTGCTGCCGGTGGCCGAACTCGACGCGTTCGTTAGCGCGCAACTGGCGAAGCTCGTGGCGCTGCCCGCGTCGTCGCTGCGCGTGACGAAGTCGCTCATGAAGCGCGCGGACACGCACGAGGTCAAGACGCGCATGAGCGAAGAGTTCGTGCACTTCGGCAAGATGCTGCTCGCGCCCGAAGCGCGCGAGGCGTTCACGGCGTTCCTCGAAAAGCGCAAGCCGGATTTCCGGCAGTTCGATTAAGCGCTAACGGTGCTTCAGGCCGTTTCGTAATCGACGTACCCGGACTCGCGGCAAAAGCTCACGAGCCGCAGTCCGGCGCGCCTGGCGATGGCGATGGCAAGCGAGGAGGGCGCCGAGATCGTCGCGACCATCGGAATGCCCACCCGCGCGGCCTTGCGCACCAGTTCGTAGCTCGCGCGGCTCGAGAGGAAGACGAAGCCCTGCTGCGTGTCGGCGCGCTCCATCACGAGCTCGCCGATGAGCTTGTCGAGCGCGTTATGGCGTCCCACGTCTTCGAAGGCGCGCAGGATCGCGCCGTTTTCGTCGCACCACGCGGCCGCGTGCAGGCCTCCGGTGAGCTTCGTGAGCGCCTGATGCTGCGGCAGTTCGCGTGCGGCGCGCGCGATGGCGTCGGGAGCCAGGCGCGCAACGAAGCCCGTATCGGGCACCCGTTCGGGCTCGAGATCGAGCAGGTCGATGCTCTCGATGCCGCACACGCCGCAGCCGCTGCGCCCGGCGAGCGCGCGGCGCTTTTCCTTGAGCTCGACGAACGCCTGTTGCACCACGGTCAAGTGGACTTCGGCGTGCGGCAGGTCCGCATCCTCGTGCCAGTACACCTCGATGTCCTGAATGTCGGCATTGCGCCCGACGATGCCTTCGGAGATCGCAAAGCCCACGGCGAACGCTTCGAGGTCGCGCGGCGTGCACATCATGACGGCGTGCGAAATGCCGTTGAAGACGAGCGCGACGGGCCATTCCTGACCCACGTGGTCCTCACGCGTTTGCACGGCGCCGCCGCGGTGCCGATGCACGCGCAATTCGATGGCGCCGGGCTGGCCTTCGGTTTCGAGGGGATGCGTCGTCGCGATCTGCGGCCGGTCTGCGGTGCTCATTGGCGTGCGGGTAGGGGGGCGAGTTGAGGGGGACAAGCGCAAAACTCCATCGGTCCTTGTGCGGCGCGGTACCGCAGCGCCGCCGGGGGACAGCGGGGCCGCGCCGCGCGCGGAAGGTTCTAAAATACCTCAAGCGGGCCGCCCGCGCTTATGCCCGCCTCGCGAGGACACCGTCATGGCATTGAACGAAGCTCCGCTGCTTTTCCGGTTCGAGGTCGACTCGTCGGAAAATCTCACCTTTATCCCGATGTGCGTGCGCTTCAACCTGGATCGCTTTGGTTTGCGCATTTCGCTCGCGCAATGGCAACTGCTGCCCTACGAGGACCGCCGGCTGCTGGCGTGTTTCCCCGTGGACGAAGACACGCAAATCGAGCCCAATTTCGACCACGCGCTCTTCGAGATGATGCGCACGCACGCGAACGTCGAACCCGAATGGTTCGCGCCCGAAGAAGCGCCGGCCTGGCGCGACGTGAACGCGGTGCCCGGCGGCGTTGCGCTGCAGTCCGAGCTTGCCAGTCTGCAGGCGCCCGACCTCGAAGACTGGGCGCAGCTCGACCCGTTCCAGCGCTACGTGCTGGCAAAGCTCGCGCGCAAGCCCGAGAGCAATCACGACTTCGCGCCGGCGATGCACGAGTTCGGGCTGGCGGTGCCGCGGTGATTTTGACCCGCTGTTTCCCGCCGCGCCTGCCCGCCACGATTCATCGCCGATCCCTACCCGATTCCCGCTGACCGCGGCAGCCTCGCGCCGCCGCGGGTCGTTTTCCGCTTCTTTCTCCACATTGACCCTCAAGACCCGGCCGGCCCTGCCGTTATTTCGGGTTGGCGCGTCAGGCGCCGACCGGTCGCGCGCAGTCGTGACCC
>NZ_JBMIQH010000071.1:0-13687 GCF_056155635.1 Paraburkholderia sp. BR10141
TTCGCTGCCCTGACGTCGGAGACATCGAACTGCGAAGGGGGCGAATCTTATCGCCTCGATCGCGAGTCCGCAAGCCCTTCCCATCGACTTAATTGAAAAGAGGCGCAACGCGCCTCCTCCTTTCACTGAGCGGCATTCGCGCTCACGATTTCGGATCGTCCGTCGTCGGCGGGTCGAACAGCGCCTTGCACGGCGGCGAGAGTTCATCGTAGTGCTGCTTCATGCAAGCCTTGATCTTCTCCTTGTTCGGGATCGCTCTCGCGCAGAAGCGGAATGCATCGCCACGGCAGGCATGTTCCTGCTCGTTGCGCGATTCGCCGCTGCTCGCCATCGCGAAGGTTAGACCGACCAGCAATGCGCCCGCTTTCATCATGCGATCGAACGGCTTCCTCATGGCGTTCTCCTCGTGATGCGTAGTCCGACGCGACCCTGCAAGGGCTATTCCCGGCACGCCGCTTGCAGCGCTGCCCTCACCTGCCACGATGAGGCGCTGCTCTCACGCAGCGGAACGCCATGAACCCACCGCTCACCCGGATCCTCGCGCTTTGCTCGGCCATTGTCATACCAGGCATCCCCCTGGCCGCTCACGCGGACGACAGCGCGAGCCCCTGCGCGGCGCTCAAGCGCATCGTCGCGGCAGCACCGCAGCATTTCGCGTCGCTGAGTCCTGACGACGGACACGCCGTCGCGCAACCCTATGGCGACGACGCGCAGTGCGCAACGACTGGCGGGAGTTTTCAGTGCGTGTGGAGCGCGCGCGACGCCGGATCTGGGACGAATGCGCTCGAAGGCGTAGGCGCCGACATTGCCTCGTGCCTGCCCGACGCAACGCACGACGTGAACTCGCCTGGCCGCCAGCACTTCTATCTGGGGCAGCGCGGCAGCCGGACCGAGATCACCGCGCAGACCGATGGCTCGACGCGCGTCAAGCTGATCGTTTCACATCAATAGGCATGCCGTCAGCCAAACGCGTCCGCAACCGCGCAGTTCAGGACCGCTATGAGCCCACGGCCGCCCGCCGCCGCGTCGCGCCCGCCGCAGCCCGCGCGGCGCCGTGCCGACGGCCGGTGAGCACCGTCTGCACGATCACCGCGGCAAGCAGGAATGCGCCGCTCGCCAGGTTTTGATAGTAAGGGCTCAGCGTGCCGACCTGATTGATCACATTGTCGATGACACCGAGCAGCAACACGCCGGCCAGCGGTCCGGCCATCGTTCCCACGCCGCCCGTGAGCAACACGCCGCCGATGACAGCCGCGGCGATCGACTGCAGTTCGTAGCCGGTCCCCGCCCCCGACAACCCCGAGTCCAGGTGCGACGCCAGCAGCGCCCCCGAGAGCCCGGCGAGTGCACCGGACAATCCATAGGCGAGTATCTTCACGCGCTCCACGCGCACGCCCAGCATGCGCGCCGCCTCTTCGTTGCCGCCGATCGCAAAGATCGCCGCGCCAAAGCGCGTGTGGTTGAGCAGCGCGCCGCCCAGCGCATAGACGACCACCAGCACCCAGATGAGATTGTTGACGCCAAACACCGAGCCATTGGCGATGCGCGCGAAGAAACCCGGATTGGCAATCAGCAGATCCTGGCTCGCGAGCACGAGCGCGAGCCCCTTGAGCCCGAGCAGCGCCGCGAGCGTGACGATGAACGGCGCCATGCGCGCGCGGGCGATCAGCACGCCGTTCACCAGACCGACGACGAAACCCGCCGCCACGGGCGCGAGCATCGCGGCGCCCCAGCCATAGGGCGCGGCATAGGCGGCCAGCACCGTGCCGAGTCCGACCATCGACCCGACCGAAAGATCGAAGCCGCCCAGGATGATGACGATGCTCTGCCCCACGGCGACGAGCCCGAGAAACGCACCGTTCGACGCGATGTCCGCGAGGTTCGCGGGGCGCAGGAAGTCGGGAAACACCATGCCGGCCACGAGCGCCACGACCACGAGCATCGCGATCGCCCCGCGCGACTGCACGAGCGCGATCACTTGCGCGCGCCGATTGGCGCCCGGCGTGGCGGCGGTTTGAACGTCCACTGGTTTGGCGTTTTGCATCGCGTCAGCCTCCCGAGCGTTGCAGATACAGCGCGACGACGATGAACACCGCCTTGAGGATCTGCGCATAGGTGAAGCTGATGTTGTTCATGATGAAGCTCGCATCGAGCACCTGGAGCAGCAGCACGCCGAACACCGCGCCGACGATCGAGATGCGTCCGCCCGAAAGCGGCGTGCCCCCGATGACCGAGGCGGCAATCGCATCGAGTTCGAAGTTCACACCCACATAGTTGGGATCCGCCGCGCCAAGTCGCGATGACGCGAACACGCCGGCGAGTCCGGCAAGCGTGCCGCTCACCGCGTAGACGAGAAAGAGCGTGCGCCGCACCGGAATGCCCGCGAGAAACGCGGCGCCGCGGCTCGCGCCCACGAGAATCGCGTAGCGCCCGAAGGTCGTGCGCCGCACGACGAACGCGACCACCACCGCGAGCCCGAGCGCGATCAGCATGACGACGGGCAGCGGGCCGAGCGCGGCGGCGCCGAGCAGATCGAACCCGGGTGTGTCGGGCAGATTCACGCGCGAGCCACCCAGCAGCGCCTGCGCAAGCCCGCGCGCGGCGACCAGCAAGGCGAGGCTCGAGATCAGCGGATCGATGGCCAGCAGCGCGACGAGGAACCCGTTGCAAAAGCCGACGACGGCGCCCACCGCGACCGCGCCCACGAGCGCCGGGCCCACGCCATACGGCAGGAACACGGCGATCGACGCGCTGGCGAGCGCCATCACCGAGCCTACGGAGAGATCGATGCCGCGCGTCGCAATCGCGAGATTCTGGCCCAGTGCGATCAGCACGATCGGCGCCGCCTCGAACAGCAGGCTGCGCGCCGCGAAGGGATTCGAGAAGCCGGGCGTGACGGCGAGATTGAACGCGACGAGCGCGGCGAGCGCGAAGTACACGCTGTGCTCGCGCAGCACCGCGCGCCAGGTCCGCGCGCGCGCCTCGGCGCCGGTCGCCGCCGAGACGGAACGGCTCGAGGAATTCGAAGGATTCGAGGGGCTCAAGCTTGCCTCGTTCGATTCAAGGTTGGTCGCCATCGGAGCGGTTGTCGTGGATTGTGGCGGGTTTGGCGCGGGGTTGCTCACGCGGTGCCGTCGCCGTGGTCGGCGCTGGCGTCGGATCCGGCGCCGGCCAGCACGGCGAGCACATCGTCGGGATGCGCGCCGGCGGTCGGCATGCCGCCCTCGGTCGCGCCTTCGTTGAGCACGACGAGGCGGTCGGTCAGCGCAAGCAGCTCTTCCATCTCCGAGGATGTGACCACCACCGCGAGCCCCTCCTGCGCAAGCTCCTGCACGACGCGATGCACCTCCTCTTTCGCGCCGACGTCGATGCCGCGCGTGGGATCGTCGAGCAGCAGCACCGTTGGGCGCGTAGAGAGGCAGCGCGCGATCAGCGCCTTTTGCTGATTGCCGCCCGAGAGCGTCGTGATGAGTGCGCCGGGCCCGGCCGTCTTGATGCCGAGCCGCTCGATCGAGTCCCGCACCACTTGCGCTTCCTTCGCACGCGAGATGAAGCCGAAGCGAGAAATGCGCGGCAGCAAGCTTGCGACGATGTTCTCGCGCACCGAGAGACGTGGAAAGATGCCTTCCGCGCGGCGGTCTTCGGAGAGGAAGGCGAGCCCGCGTCCGATCGAGCGCGCCGGGTTGGCATGCGTGAGCGCGCGGCCAGCGACATCGACCTCGCCGCCATCGGCCTTTTGCGCGCCGAAGATCGTCTTGAATGTTTCCGTGCGGCCCGAGCCGAGCAGGCCGGCCAGCCCGACGATCTCCTTGCGGGCCACGCGCAGAGACACGTCGCGCACGCGGTTGCCCCACTGCAAATGGTCGACGGCGAGCGCAGGCGTGGCGTCGGCATCGGCGCTGCCCGAGCGCTCGGCCCAGGCGTGCGCGCCCGCGCTCTCGCGGCCCAGCATGGCCGCGATCAATGCCGCGCGCGGCAGTTCTGCGGGCGTACCCGTGCGGACCACTGCGCCGTCGCGCATCACCGTAAAGCGATCGCACAGCCGGTAGCATTCGGAAAGCCGGTGGCTCACGAACAGCAGTGCAATGCCCTCGGCGCGCAGACGATCGACGACTTCGAACAGCACGTCCACCTCCGCACCGCTCAGGGCCGAAGTCGGTTCGTCGAGGATCAGCACGCGCGCGCCCAGCGAAACGCCGCGCGCAATCGCCACCATCTGCTGCGCGCCGAGCCCGAGCGAGCCGAGACGCGCGGCCGGATCGACCGCGAGCCGGTAGCGCTGCACGATGTCGGCGGCGCGCTCGAGCATGCGCTTCCTGTCGATCAGGATGCCGAAGCGTTTCGGTTCACGGCACAGAAAGATGTTGTCGGCCACGCTGCGCTCCGGTATCAGGTTGATTTCCTGATACACGGCGCACACGCCCGCGCCCTGCGCGGCGCGCGGACTGTCGAACGCGACGTCCGCGCCGTCGAGCGTGAGCGCGCCCGAGTCGGGCTGATGAAAGCCGGTGAGGACCTTGATCAGCGTGGACTTGCCCGCGCCGTTCTCGCCCACGAGGCCGTGCACCTCGCCCGCGCGCAGCGTGAGCGAGACGTCGCGCAGCGCGCGCACCACGCCGAAGGTCTTCGAAACGCCGTGCGTTTCGAGCACGGCGCGCGGCGTGGCCGTGGCGGAACCGGCGCGACCGGTGCGATCGGCGGGGGCGCTCGTCGTCATCGTGCGGACGCAGCTCAGTAGACCTTGCCCTGCGCGAGCGACGGCTGCGCGTTGTTCCGGTCGAACAGCGCGTCATCCATGATCTGCTTTTGCGGCACCGGCTTGCCCGCGAGATAGTCTTCCAGCGACTTGAAGGCGAGCGGACCGAAGCGAGGGTTCGTTTCGACGTCAGCAGCGACAATGCCGTTCGAAATGTCCGTGACGATTTCCTTCGTGCCGTCGATCGAGACGATCTTCACGCCGTTGAGCTTGCCGGCCTGGCGCAGCGCCTTGATCGCGCCGACCGTCATCGTGTCGGCGTGGGTGTAGACGGCGTTGACGTCCGGGTGCGCGAGCAGGATCTGCTCCATCACCTTCTGCGCTTCGGTCGTCGACCAGTTCGCGGTTTGCGCCGCAATGATCTTCATGCCGGGATAGGGCTTGAGGCCGTTCGCAAAGCCGTCCGTGCGCTGGCTTTCCACCGTGTTGCCGTAGCCGCCCTGGATCTCGGCGATGATCGCGTTGCCGCCCGTGGCGTCTGCCAGCGCCTTCGCCGCGCGCTCGCCCTGCTTGTAGAAGTCGGAGCCGAGGAACGTGATGAAGTCGTCGCACACCGTGCCCGCCGTCTGCCGGTCGATCGTCACGACGGGGATACCCTTCGCGCGCGCCTGGGCGAGCGCGGGCTGCAGGCCTGTGGAGTCGTTGGGCGCAATGATGAGCGCCTCGGCGCCCTGGTTGATCATGCTTTCGATGTCTGCGACCTGCTTCGCCTGGTTGGCGTTCGCGTTCGTATACAGGAGACGCTTCACGCCCGCTTCCTTCGCCGCTGCGCGAACCGAGGCGGTTTCGGTCGCCCGGAACGGGTTCTGTTCATTCTCCGACTGAGAGAACCCCACCACCATGTCGCTCAGCTTCTTGCCGGCCGGTTTGGCATTCGTGCAGCTCTCGCTGGAATTCGACTGGACTTTCTGCGCGCCGGCGGTGGACTGCGCGTGAGCGCTCGCGGCGAACGCGCTCGCGAAGCAAAACCCGGCGGCGATGAGGGCGGACTGGATTCGTTGATGACGCATGGCTGTCTCCTGTCGACCGCACACCTGACGCTTCGACGCCGGGTGCGGTCCCATGCAAAGCTGTGAATGACATGAACGGCGCAGGCCTACGGCCCCACCGCGGCGTTATTTGTCTTTCTTGTTTCATCGGTGCCGCGCATGAGGCTCGACGCCGAATTATTACCGTCACTGCTTCAACTAATATTACCAGTCAATTTTCAGAGATATTAATGAGGGTATTCACGGGGGAAGCAGAGTCCGGCGCGCACACCGAGGTCCGTTCGATGAGCGGCCCGTCGAGCTTCACGGTGCGGTGGCGCACCGGCGCGCCGGCGCTGCGGTTCTGCTCTTCCTGCAGCAGCGTCTCGACGGCCCAGCGCCCAAGCTCGTAGTTGGGCAGCACGACGGTGGTGAGCGGCGGGTGGGTGTGACGCGCGATTTCCTGGTCGTCGTAGCCCATTACGGAAACGTCTTCGGGCACGCGCAGCCCGAGTTGCTTGAGCGCTTCGATCGCACCGATCGCCGTCAGGTCGTTGGCGCAGAAAATCGCGGTGGGCGGATTCGGCTCGCGCATGAGCGAGAGCGTGAGTTCGAAACCCTTGCCCGAACTCCAGTCGCCGTCGCGCACGAGGCGTTCGTCGAACAGCAGGTCCGCAGTCGCGAGCGCCTGGCGATAGCCCTTCAGACGGTCTTTCGCGGCGTCCTGCCAGGTTTCGCCATTGATGAAGCCGATGCGCCGGTGCCCCGCTTCGATCAGATATTCGGTGGCCGTATGGCCGCCCGCCACTTCGGCCGGCACGACCGAAGAGAGCGCGTGATCGGACGCGTAGCAGTTGAGCAGCACGGCCGGCACCTTCAGCAGGGCGGGCGGCACCGTGACCTTGCGCGTGTACACGGTCGCGTAGATCACGCCGAGCACGTTCGGCATGGCGAGAGTTTGCAGCACCTGCTGCTCCATCTGTGCGTTGCCATGCGTCGAGAACACCGCGAGCAGACAGCCGTTGTTCCAGGCGGCGTCGCGCGCGCCGTCGATGCTCACGACCGGATGCGGACTCGTCGAGACTTCGTCGGCGAGATAGACGATGAGATTGCGCTCGCCTGCGGGGGCGGGCGTCTGCACCGCGCGGATCGGCAACTGGTAGCCAAGCGATTGCGCGACCTCGTGCACCTTCAGGCGCGTCGCTTCGGAAAGCTTGGCGCCGACCGCGCCGTTGAGCACGAGGGAAACCGTCGATTGCGATACGCCGGCGGCCTTCGCGATGTCGGTCATGGTCGGGCGGCGTTGCGTCGATTTTTTCATCGGATCTGAGGGGGACTGCGGGAGGGCTGCGCGGCGCGGCGGCGCGCGCTCGGGGCCGCGCTGTTGGCCCGAAGCGTAGCACTAATAATTTTGGCCATCAATTGGAGCATGTCACCATTTTTTGGCGGAATCATCAGCGATTTCAGCGCCTATATTATCTTTTATTAGTAATAAAACGATGCACTTGGAGAACGCTCATTTGACTGCCCGACCGACACCCTCGTCGCCCCCGGAGATCGCATTCGACGCCGCCGCGCTCGACGACGGCCAACTCGTCACGCTGGCCCATGGCGACGCGCGCGCGCTCGTCGCGCCGCACGTCGGCGGCTCGATCGCGGCGTTCTACGACGCAGCCGGCCAGACCCCTGCGTCGCACTGGCTGCGTCCCGCCACGCGCGCCGCCATCGACGCGCGCGATCCGCTAGGCATGGCGAGCTTTCCGCTGATGCCGTACTGCAACCGCATCCGCGACGGGCGATTCCGCTTCGAAGGCGAGATGATCGACTTGCCGAGCGGCACCGGCGCGCTGCGCCACGCGCTGCATGGCCACGCATGGCGGCGCCCCTGGGCGGTCGAGGCGCAAACGGCTGATACGCTCACGCTGCACTTCCTGCACGAGCCGAACGAGTCACATGAAGCGCACGGACCCCACGGATCGCGCAAGGCCAGTTCTCACGTCGGCACCGGCTGGCCGTTTCGCTACGAGGCGCGCCAGCACCTCACGCTCGACGCCAGCGGCCTCACCGTGCGCCTGTGGGCGCGCAACCTGGCCGCGCGGCCCATGCCGTTCGGTCTGGGCCATCACCCGTACTATCCGCGCTCGCCCGGCACGCGTATCGCCGCGCGCGTGCGCGCCATGTGGGAGATCGACACGGAAGTGCTGCCGGTCTCGCTCAGCGCGCACCCAGCCGTCGACGCGCTGCAGGCCGGCCTGATCGTCGACGACTTCGACCTCGACAACAACTTCTCCGGCTGGCGCCGCGAGGCGGTCATCGAATGGCCGCACGAAGGCCGTCGCCTCGCGCTGCGCGCGAGCACGCCACTCGACTTCTTCGTGGTCTTCTGTCCACCCGGCCTGCCCTACTTCTGCGCCGAACCTGTCAGCAACACGACGGACTGGCTCAATCTGCGTCACGAAGGCACCGTGCAGCGCATCGACGTGGGCGGCACCGTGCTCGCGCCCGGCGAAACACTCGAAGCCCAGCTTGCCTGGCAACCCGAGTGGACCTGAAGCGGTCGGTCGCTCACATGCCGGCGCCGCTCTGCCCACCCGAGCGCACGCCCGCCAACGGCGCGCCGTAGCCGCCCGCCTCGGCGTTGTTCGGGTGGCCGTTCGCGAGTTGCCCGCGCGGATCGGTGGGACCGACCGGCATCTCGCCGGCCTGGCGATTGCCGTGGGTCGGGTATTCGCTGCCGGGCTGGGCGCCCGGCATGAGCGCGAGGCTGTTTTGCGGCGTACGCAGGTCGTCGTTCGGCGCGAGCTGGCCAAAAACCTGGCTGGGCGCGCCTGCCAGCATAGCGCTTGCCATAAGGCACGGCATGGCCGCGTGGGCGAAGAAAAGCTTCATCTGGCACTCCTTGTCGCGCAACGCGACACGCTTGCGGCACGCGAGTGCTCGCCGTGCTGCTTTCAGGCTAGCAGACGGCCGCCTGCCACGCCCCATAATGATTTCCAGCAAACGCCGCGCTGCGGTTACTATTCCGGGTTGTAAGGCAAACCAGAAAAAGCGGCTCGCCACGGCGGGCCGATACAACGACAACCTCGGTCGACAGGAGACAAAACCATGGACCAGCCGCGTGCCGTCGACGTCCAGACCTTCATCAACGAACATCCGTTCTCGCCGTTCCAGTGGTTCATCTTCGCGATGTGTTTCGTCATCGTCCTGCTCGACGGTTTCGACACTGCCGCGATCGGCTTCATCGCGCCTTCGCTGCTCGGCGAATGGGGCATCCCCAAACCCGCGCTCGCGCCCGTGCTGAGTGCGGCGCTCTTCGGCCTTGCTTGCGGCGCACTCGTGTCCGGACCGCTTTCCGATCGCCTCGGGCGCCGCGCCATGCTGGTCGGCTCGGTGTTGCTGTTCGGCGTGACCTGCCTCGCTTCGGCGTTCTCCACCAGCATCGGCGAACTCACGTGGCTGCGCTTCATTACGGGCGTGGGTCTCGGCGCCGCCATGCCGAACGCGGTCACGATGATGGGCGAGTTCTGCCCCGACCGGAACCGCGCCACCGTAATCAATCTGATGTTCTGCGGCTTTCCGCTCGGCGCGGCCTGCGGCGGCTTTCTCGCGGCGTGGATGATTCCGCATTTCGGCTGGCGCAGCGTGCTCATGCTTGGCGGCGTGACGCCGCTCGTGCTCGCCGTGCCGCTCTTCCTGCGCATGCCGGAATCGGTGCGCTACATGGTGGCGAACCAGCGGCCCGTCGAGCGTATTCGCGCCGCGCTCGCCCGCATCTCGCCCGACGCCGCCAAGGCGCAGGTGTTCACGATGACGGAGCACGCGCCGCAGACGCAAAGCAAGGGCCTCGGCGTGGTGCTTTCGCCGATGTACCTCGTCGGCTCGGTGATGCTGTGGGTCGCGTATTTCATGGGGCTCGTGATCTTCTACGCGTCGATCAACTGGATGCCGCTCCTGCTCAAAGACTCCGGCCTCACGGCCTCGAGCGCCACGCTGATTTCGGCACTCTTCCCGCTCGGCGGCGTGGGCGCGGTGCTGAGCGGCATGCTGATGGACCGCTTCAACGCGAACCGCATCATCGCCGCGTGCTACGTGCTCACCGCGCTTTCGGTGTGGCTCATCGGCCAGGCAGCGGGTAACGTGGCCCTGCTCGTGCTCGTGGTGTTCGTGGCCGGCGTGCTGATGAACACGGCGCAATCGTCGATGCCCGCGCTCGCCGCCGCGTTCTATCCCACCCAGGGGCGCGGCACCGGCGTGGCCTGGATGCTCGGCATCGGGCGCTTCGGCGGCATTGCGGGCTCGTTCCTCGTGGCCGAACTCGCGCGCCGGCACTTCACGTTTGCGGGCATCTTCGCGACGGTTGCCGTCGCCGGTCTGATTGCCGGCGCCGCACTGCTCATCAAGCAGGCCGCGCGGCCGCAGACGAGCGGATCGTCGGCGGCAAAGACGGAGTCGTTCGGGCACTGAGGCCCGCGGGCGTATCGATGATTGCGCCGTGCCGCAGGCCACGGGCCGGCGCAATCCGCAGAGCGATCAGCCGCCGAGCGCGCCGAGATTGAGCCTGTGCGAATGGCCGATCCACACGGCGGCGTCGCGATGATCGCGCAGGGCATCGGTGGTGTTCGGATGCACGAACACGTCGAGTGCGCCGTGATTGAGCGTGAGCCATTCGACGACCGTCGTGAAATGCTCTCGCGTAATGGCGAGCTGATACGACCACATTGGATGCGGCCCGACCGGGCGCTCGTGAAAGCGGCCGATCTGCACGATCTCGCCGAAGCGGGCATCGATCGCCTCGCGCAAGGTCCATGCGGCGTCGCGCATCGCCGCGTCGAAATAGACGTGGGCGTGCCAGCTCGTGATTTCGGCGGGATCGAGGTGGTTCATGGTGGAAGCAGGAATGCGGTGAGGGTTCGAGCCGACATTGTCCATCGAATGCGCGCACCGCGCAGGCGAACGCACCACGCGAGGTTTCAGTGCGCGCCGTTCGAATACGTGTCGCCGACCATCAGCCGCACGATTTCGTCGCCGTCGGTTTCCGAGACGCGCCGCTCGCCCGCCACTTCGCCGCGCCGCAGCACGACGATGCGCTCCGCCACCGCGAAAATATCGTGCAGGTTGTGCGAGATGAGAATCACGGCCACGCCCTGCGCCTTGAGTCCGCGGATCAACTCCATCACCTTGCGTTGCTCGGGCACGCCGAGCGCCGCGGTGGGCTCGTCCATGATGAGCACGCGCGCGTTCCAGTAAATCGCGCGGCCTATCGCAATGGCCTGGCGCTGGCCGCCCGAGAGCATTTTCACGGGGCCCGTGAGCTTGCGCGGCGGAATCACGATATCGAGCCGCTCGAGCACTTCGCGCGCCACCCGCGTCATGTGCGGCCGGTCGATCACCTGGAAGCCGAGTAGCCGTCGCACGGGTTCGCGGCCGAGGAAGATGTTGCTGCCCACGTCGAGATTGTCGGCGAGCGCGAGATCCTGATAGATGGTTTCGATGCCCTGCGAGCGCGCATCCTGCGGGTCGCGCAGCTGGAGCGGCCGCCCTTCGAAATGCAGATCGCCCGCATCGGCGCGATACACGCCAGAGAGAATCTTGATGAGGGTGGACTTGCCCGCGCCGTTGTCGCCCGCGAGCGCAAGCACTTCGCCGGGCATCAGCCGCAACGACACACGCTTGAGCGCCTCCACGCCACCAAAGCGGATCGAGACATCACGCGCCTCCAGAATCGGCGTGGCGCTCTCATCGCTCATTGCGCGCCTCCGAGCCGATCCTTGTACTGGTCGATCAGCACCGAAAGAATGATGACGATGCCGACCACGATGAATTGCCAGAACGCGTTGACGTCGATGAACACGAGCCCGAATTCGATCACGGCGATGATGAGCGCGCCGATCAGCGTGCCGATGACGTTGCCGGTCCCGCCAAAGAGACTCGCGCCGCCGATCACGACCGCCGCGATCGAATCGAGCAGCATGGGTTCACCCGCATTGGCCGCGCCCGCAGCGAAGCGCGCTGTGTAGACGATGCCGCCCACCGCCGCGAAGGCCGCCGCAATCAGATAGATCGCGAACAGATGACGGCGTACGTTGATGCCCGCGCGCACCGCCGACTGCGGATTGCCGCCTACTGCGTAGGTGTACTGACCGAAGCGCGTTTGCGAGAGCACGAAGTGCATGATGACGAGCAGCACGGCCGTGAGGATCACGGGTGTCCAGCCGCTGCCGAGCCACGCGAGCCCAGGATTGTTCACGGAGACGGTCATGCCGCTGCCCGCAGCGAGAAAGCCCACGCCGCGCGCGACCCCATACATGCCGAGCGTGCCGATGAAAGCGGGCACGCCCAGGCGCGCGATCAACACGCCGTTCACGAAGCCCGGAATCAGGCATACGAGCACCGTGAGTGGTATCGACATCAACAGGATCCACGGCGATGCGCCGCCGGGAATCGTGAACTGTGCGACGCACACCGCCGCGAGCCCCATCACGAAGCCCACCGAAAGATCGATGCCCGCGGTGATGATCACGAAGGTCTGACCGATGGCCAGCAACAACGGCGCGCTCGCGGCAAGGCCGATCGACTGCATGTTGTACGCGTTGAACACGAATGACCGGTGCGCCGAGATGCGCGCCCACGCCTCGAAGAAGACGAGCAGCGTGCCGAGAAAGAGCCACGGCCAGACCTTGCTGACGAGCGCGAGCCTGTCGAGTCGTTTGTCGTTCATGTGGCTCTGTTCGCGCGGCTTAGTTCGAGTAGATGTACTGCTTCATCTCCGGCTTGTCGATATTCGACCTGTCCAGCACCACGAAGCCCGTGCCCTTGTAGGTGGGAATCTTCTTGCCGTGGATGGTGTCGGCGGCGAACTTCACGGCGTCATAGCCCATCTCGTCGGGAAGCTGCGCGATGGCGATATCGACGAGGCCGCTTCTGATCTGCTCGTCGATGCCCGGCACGGCGTCGAACACGACGACCTTCACCACGCCCTGCTTGCCCGCGTTCTTCACGCCTTGCGCCGCGCCTGCACCCGAAAACGTGTTGGCGCCGAATACGCCCGCAAGGTCGGGATTGCGCGCGAGTACCGCCGCCACGTGCGAGGCGGCGCGATTGGCGTCGTCCTCGTTGTACTGCGTCTCGAGCACCTTGATGTTGGGGTGCTTCTTCATCTCTTCCATGAAACCTTGCGCGCGCGCGTCGGTGCTGGAAATGCCCGGCTTGTTGTTCTCGCAATAGACGGTGCCCTTGTCGCCGATCGCTTTGGCGAGCGAGCGCGCCGCCACGTGGCCGCCTTCCAGGTTGTCGGAAGCCACATAGGAGAGCGGGAAGTCGGCGTCGCCCTTGCCGCTTTGATAATGGCCGTCGCCGATATAGGTGTCGACGGTGATGACCTTGATGCCGGCGTCGGCGGCTTCCTTGAGCGGGCCGATGAGCTGTTGCTTGTCGACGGGCGAGACGAGCAGCACGTCGGGATGCTTGGCGATGAACGCCTTGAGGATTGGCACCTGCTCCGTGGTGTTCCAGGCCTTCGGAACCTGGAACAGCAACTGGATGTTTTCTTCCTTCGCCGCGCGTTCGGCGCCGCGATGCATCGTGAAGTAGAAGGGATCGGTGACGCCGGGCAGCAGCGCGACGACGGGATGCGCCGCATCCGCGTGCGCCACGCCGGGCAACGCGCCGGCGACGATCGTGGAAAGAGCCATCAGACAGCCAAGAGCGATGCGCAACATGTTTGTCTTCCTCCAGGTGAGTCCGACGCACGGCGCCCAATCTTCCCGAGGCGACCACGCCCGGCAGCAGTGGCTCAGTATACTGACGCGCTCTGCCGTGGGGCCTGGTGTTTTCCTGCACTCTTTCGACGCTTTATGCGCTTCGGATGCAGACGTCCCGATTGGTGGGACGACTGACTATTTTCATTGCAGGAACAACCGATACGCCGGGTTTTGCGTCTCTTCCCAGTGCGGATAACCGAGCG
>NZ_JBMIQH010000072.1:0-12733 GCF_056155635.1 Paraburkholderia sp. BR10141
GCGTGACGATGAGCATGACGGCCATGTAGCCGATCACGGTGAGTCCGATCAGCACCAGCACGTCGCGTGGGTCGATCTGACCGGACGCGGCGAAGCCGACGATGCGGATCATCATCGTCGTCAGCATGATCGTGAGCAGAACCATGAACACGGCGCCGGCCGTGTACGCGAGTTCGCGCTGCAGGGAACGTTCGAAGATCATTCTTGATGGGCAGGGCAGGCGGACCTTGCCGGGAGGCGCGCAACTCGCGCAACCGCCCAGGAGCCGCCGCGGGAAAAATAGCGGATAATTGCGGCTTTCATCCTAAGCCCTGATTTTATCCGAGGACAAGCGCGATGGACTTTAGCATAAAAGCCTGTGACTGGAGCAAAGGCGGGGACGGCCCCTTCCTGACCGGCAAGTCGGATTGTGTCGTGGTCGGCGTGTTCGAGGCGCAAACCCTCTCGGGCGCGGCGTTCGCCATCGACAGCGCCATTGGCGGCGCAATCGCGCGCGTCGTCAAGGCCGGCGACATCGACGGCAAGGCCGGCTCCACGCTGTTCCTGCCGGAAGTGAGCGGCATCGGCGCCTCGCGCGTGCTGCTCGTGGGTCTCGGCAAGCAGGACGCGTTCGGCCAGAAGGCTTACGGCGACGCGGTCAAGGCCGCCTGGCGCGCGATCCTCGGCACGAAGATCGCGCAGGTCACCTTCACGCTCGCGCAATTGCCGGTGAAGGAGCGCACGGGCGACTGGGGCGTGCGCACCGCCATTCTCGCGCTGCGCAACGAGACCTATCGCTTCACGCAGATGAAGAGCAAGCCCGACGTCTCGCAGCGGGCCCTCAAGCGCGTGGTCTTCAGCATCGACGCCGCCGAAGAGAAGGCCGCGAAGCTTGCGGCGAAGCAGTCCGTCGCGCTCGCCAACGGCATGGACCTCACCCGCGACCTCGGCAATCTGCCGGGCAACGTCTGCACGCCGACCTATCTCGCCGCCACGGCCAAGAAGCTCGCGCGCGACTGGAAGCTCAAGGTCGAGGTGCTCGGCCAGCGCCAGATCGAGACGCTCAAGATGGGTTCGTTTCTTTCGGTAACAAAGGGCTCGGTCGAGCCGCCGCAGTTCATCGTGCTGCACTATCAGGGCGCCAGCACCAAGGCCGCGCCCATCGTGCTGGTCGGCAAAGGCATCACGTTCGACACGGGCGGCATTTCGCTCAAGCCCGGCGAGGGCATGGACGAGATGAAGTACGACATGTGCGGCGCGGGCTCGGTGCTCGGCACGATCCGCGCGGTCGCCGAAATGGGGCTCAAGCTCAACGTGATCGGCATCATCCCGACCTGCGAGAACATGCCCGCCGGCAACGCCACGAAGCCGGGCGACATCGTCACGACGATGGCGGGCCTCACGGTCGAAGTGCTCAACACCGACGCCGAAGGCCGCCTGATCCTGTGCGATGCGCTCACCTATGCCGAGCGCTTCAAGCCGGCCGCCGTGGTCGACATCGCCACGCTCACGGGCGCCTGCATCATCGCGCTCGGCCATCACAACAGCGGCCTCTTCTCGAAGGACGACGCGCTCGCGGGCGAACTGCTCGACGCCTCGCGCGAAGCGAACGACCCGGCCTGGCGCCTGCCGCTCGACGACGAGTATCAGGACCAGCTCAAGTCGAACTTCGCCGACCTCGCCAACATCGGCGGGCGTCCGGCGGGCAGCGTGACGGCGGCGTGCTTCCTCTCGCGTTTCACCGAAAACTACCCGTGGGCTCACCTCGACATCGCCGGCACGGCGTGGAAGAGCGGCGCGGCCAAGGGCGCGACGGGCCGTCCGGTGCCGCTGCTCGCCCAGTTCCTGATCGATCGTGCCGGGCAATGAGGGCAGGAATGGAGATTGCTGCCCACCTGACGGTGTGTAGAGTGGTGTGGGCATGACGCGCATCGATTTCCACACGAACGTCGGCGACTCGCTGCTGTATGCGTGCCGCCTCGTGCGCAAGGCGTATCAGGCGGGCCAGCAGGCGGTCGTGCTGGCCGACCCCGCGCGCCTGCGCGCGTTCGACGAAATGTTGTGGACCTTTTCGCCGCTCGATTTCGTGCCGCATTGCATGGCCGAGAGCCCTCAAGCGGGCGAATCGCCCATCGTGCTGGCAACGGATCTCGAGCGTGCACCGCATCATCGTGTGCTGCTCAATCTCGGCGCCGAGGTCCCGCCGCAGTTCGCACGCTTCGAGCGCCTGCTCGAAGTGATTGGCGATGCGCCCGACGAACTCGCGTCGGGCCGTGAGCGCTATCGTTTCTACCGCGACCGCGGTTACGCGCTCAACAACTACAAGCAAGGCGGCTGAGGCCGGACGCGCGAGGCGTACCGGCGCAAGGCCGACTGCCCCGATCGATGGAGGTAAACATGTCCGGCATGCACGACTCGGAAGATAGTGCGATTCCGCTCTTGAACGAGGTGATGGTGAGCGGCAATCCGCTGCGCGCGCACAACGTCGAAGAGGCGAAGAGCGCGACGGCCGCTGCCGTCCAGGCCGCCGTGGCCGAGCGCGAGGAGGGCCTGTTCGCGCACGACGCCGACGCGCTCGTCGAGCGGCTGCGCGGCCGTTGCCTGACCTGGCTCACCGGCGAAGGCCGTGCCGTGATCGAGGCGCGCTGCAGCGCCGCGATGCAGGAACATACGAACTGGCTCGTGGGTCAGGTGTCGCGCGAAATCGGTCTTGCGCTCGAAACGGAACTCACGAACTGGGTGAAGGCCGCCGTGCGCGAAGAACTGGCGGCGCGCGCGGGGCGACCGCCTTCGGCCTGATTCAGTTGGGCGCGCGGCGGCGAGCGGCCACCTCGTGGCCCCGCCGTCACATCGTCCGCTTCACTTGAGCGTGAGGATCCAGCTCGCGAGTTGCGCCGCCTGTGCGGGGTTCAACTGCGTGTTGGCCGGCATCGGCACGGTGCCCCACACGCCGCTGCCGCCTTCCAGAATCTTGTGGGTGAGATAGGCCGGCGCGTCGGGCTTGCCCGCGTACTTCGCGGCGACATCGCGCAGGGCGGGACCCATGAAATTGCGGGTCACCGAGTGGCAGCTCATGCAGTTCTGCTGCTGGGCGAGCGCGAGGCCGGTGGGGCCATGCTGCGCGCGGGCCGGGGCCGACCCGAGTACGCCGGCAAGGCCGATGGCGAGTGCGGCGGCGAGCGTCGCTATCTTGTTCTTCGCTTGCGACTTCCGTTTCATACTGGTCTCCGCCCGCGTATGCGCCGGCTGTGTCGTCGCATTATAAAAGCAAAGGGCGCACGTCCTGGACGTGCGCCCTTTGTTTGACTGCAGGTCGAGATTCGAATGACGCCAGGCTCCGCCTAGCCCGTCACCGCGCCCTGGTTCGCCGGGCGCGCGAGCGCCGCGTACTTCGCCATCACGCCGCGCGTGTAACGCGGCGCGGGCTGCTTCCAGGCCGCGCGCCGGCGCGCGAGTTCGGCGTCGTCCACGTTCAGTTGCAGCAGGAGCGTGTGAGCGTCGATGGTAATCGAGTCGCCTTCCTGCACGAGCGCGATCGTGCCGCCTTCGAACGCTTCCGGCGCGACGTGACCCACTACCATGCCCCAGGTGCCGCCCGAGAAGCGCCCATCGGTGATGAGCCCAACCGACTCCCCAAGCCCCTTGCCGATGATCGCCGAAGTCGGCGCGAGCATTTCCGGCATGCCGGGGCCGCCCTTCGGGCCGAGGTAGCGCAGCACGACGACGTCGCCGGCCTTGATCTTGTCTGCGAGGATGGCTTCCATCGCGCTCTGCTCGTCGTCGAACACGCGCGCGGGGCCCGTAATCACCGGATTCTTCAGACCGGTGATCTTGGCGACCGCGCCGTGCGTCGCGAGGTTGCCCTTGAGGATCGCCAGATGGCCTTCTTTGTACAGCGCCTGGCTGATGGGGAAGATCACCTTCTGGTCCGCGCGCGGCGCGGACGGCACGTCCTTGAGTTCTTCCGCGATGGTTTTGCCCGTGATGGTGATGCAGTCGCCATGCAGGAGGCCCGCATCGAGCAGGATCTTGAGCACCTGCGGAATGCCGCCGGCCTCGTGCAGGTCGGTGGCGACGTATTGCCCCGAAGGCTTCAGGTCGCAGATCACCGGCACCTTCTTGCGCATACGCTCGAAGTCGTCGATGGTCCATTCGATTTCCGCGGCATGCGCGATGGCGAGGTAGTGCAGCACGGCGTTGGTCGAGCCGCCCGTCGCCATGATCAGCGCCACGGCGTTCTCGATCGACTTCTTCGTGATGATGTCGCGCGGCTTGAGGTCCTGCTTGACGGCCTCGACCAGCACGCGCGCCGATTGCGCCGCCGAGTCGACTTTCTCCTCGTCGGGGTTGGCCATCGTCGACGAATACATGAGCGACATGCCGAGCGCCTCGAACGACGAGCTCATCGTGTTCGCGGTGTACATGCCGCCGCACGAACCGGTGGACGGGCAGGCGTTTTTCTCGACGCCTTCGAAATCTTCTTCGGTCATGCGCCCCGCGGTGAACTCGCCCACGGCCTCGAACGCCGAGACGATGGTGAGCGCCTTACCCTTCCAGTTGCCCGGGCGGATCGTGCCGCCATACACGTAAATGCCGGGCACGTTGATGCGCGCGAGCGCGATCATGCCGCCGGGCATGTTCTTGTCGCAGCCGCCGATCACGACTACGCCGTCCATCCACTGGCCTTGCACGCAGGTCTCGATGCAGTCCGCGATGACTTCGCGCGAGACGAGCGAGTATTTCATGCCCTCGGTGCCCATCGACATGCCGTCCGAGATCGTGGGCGTGCCAAAGGTCTGCGGGTTCGCGTCGGCGCGCTTGACGGCGTCGACGGCCGCGTCGGTCAGGCGCTGCAGGCCGGCGTTGCACGGCGTGATGGTCGAATGACCATTGGCGACGCCGATCATCGGCTTGTCGAAGTCGGCTTTCTCGTAGCCGAGCGCGTAATACATCGAACGGTTGGGCGAACGGGCGACGCCTTGCGTGATGTGCTTCGAACGACGGTTATAGGGCATGGGGACCTCCGGTGGATTTTGTCTCGGATGCCGGGAGTGGGTTCTGTTTTGGGGGCGCGCCGGCACGTCTATCGAAGCATGCGATTTCGCGAGAACGCTGTCCAATATATTATTCGTGGTCTATTGAGTCGAAAAACATATCAACATGACAACAGCGCGAGACCGCCGCCGATGAATCCGACTATCCCCGATCTGCGCCAGCTTCGCTATTTTGTCGCCGTGGCCGAGGAGCAGCATTTCGGCCGCGCTGCGGCGCGCCTGTCGATGACGCAGCCGCCGCTCTCGCAGGCCATTCGCGCGCTCGAGGAGACGCTGGGGGTGGAGCTGTTCGCGCGCACGCGTCGTTCGGTCGAATTGACGGCCGTGGGCGCCGATCTGCTGCCGGAGGTCAGGCGCCTGCTGGCGAGCGCGGAAGCGTTGCGGCCGCTCGCGCAGAGCCTCGCACGCGGCGAGGCGGGCGTGCTCGCGCTGGCCTTCGTTTCGACCGCCGACTACGGCTTGCTGCCGCTCTTGCTGCGCGAGTTCGGCGCGCGCTATCCGCGCGTGCGCCTGCAACTCGCCGAGGCCACGAGCGACGTGCAGGTGGAAGAACTGGTGGCGGGGCGCATCGACGCTGGCCTCGTCATTGCACCCGTGCCGCCGCGCCACGCAGCCCAGCTTGCTTACCAGCCTGTCACGCGCGAACCGCTCGTGGTCGCCATGCCCTCGGCACTGTCGGTGCGTCTTGGCGGCCCTTCAGCCGACGACTGGCACGACGAGCCCGTGAGCCTGCGCGATCTCGCCGATGTGCCGCTCGTCGTCTTCCCGCGCCATCTGGCCCCCGGCTTCTACGACACCATCATGGACTGCTACGGCGCGGCCGGCCTCGTGCCCCTGATCGGCCAGGAAGCGATCCAGATGCAGACGATCGTGAGCCTCGTCTCGGCCGGCATGGGCGTGGCGCTCGTGCCGCAGTCGCTGCGCCATCTGCGGCGCACGGGCGTCGTATACCGGCCGCTCGCCGGGGCGGTGCCGGCCATCGAAACGGGCCTCGTCTGGCGCTCGGCCGAGGTGAGCCCGGTGCTCGCGGCGTTCATCGAGATCGTGCGCGCGCACGCGGCGACGGCGGGTGGCCCGGCGCGCGAGGGCTAGTCTGAAGCTGGGTGTGCCGCGCGCGTCATCTGTCACCGTGACACTCGCCGCGCATCGCCAAACGTGCATTTTGGTTTGCGCCCCCTCGCGTCGGCGATAATGTCACGCCGTGACGCGCCGGCGGCGAACCTCGCCGCCTTGCAAACGTCCAACGCGCTTTGCCCGCTCGTGTGAGCGGCGCGCGACTGCTTACAAACCCGATTTCAATCGATATCGCCGACAAGACTTCATCCACGATGCTCATCCACCCGAACTTCGACCCCGTCGCCATTCATCTGGGGCCGCTCGCCGTGCGCTGGTACGGCCTCATGTATCTCGTCGGCTTCATTCTGGCGATCGTGATCGGCCGTCTTCGTCTGCGTCTGCCGTACGTGGCGGCGCAAGGCTGGACCGCGAAAGACATCGACGACATGCTGTTCTACGGCGTGCTCGGCACGATCCTGGGCGGGCGCCTGGGTTACGTGCTGTTCTATAAGGCGAGCTGGTATTTCGCGCATCCGCTCGACATCTTCAAGGTGTGGGAAGGCGGCATGTCGTTTCACGGCGGCTTCCTCGGCGTGACGTTCGCGATGATCCTGTTCGCGTGGCAACGCGGGCGCACCTGGCTGCAGGTCACGGACTTCGTCGCGCCGATGGTGCCCACGGGGCTCGCCTTTGGCCGTCTCGGCAACTTCATCAACGGCGAGCTGTGGGGCCGAGTGACCTCGCCCGATTCGCCGTGGGCCATGCTGTTTCCCGGCGCCGCAAACGACGACGCCGCGTGGCTCGCCGCGCATCCGCAACTGGCCGCGCAGTGGCACCTGAACGAAGTGTTCGCGCAGTACCATCTGCTGCCGCGCCATCCTTCGGAACTATATGAAATCGCGCTGGAAGGCATTGCGCTCTTCATCGTGCTGATTCTGTTCGCGCGCAAGCCGCGCCCCGTCGGCGCGATTTCGGCGATGTTCCTGATCGGCTATGGTCTCGCGCGCTTCACGGTCGAGTTCGCACGCGAACCCGATGACTTCCTCGGCCTGCTTGCGCTCGGCCTCTCGATGGGCCAGTGGCTCTCGCTGCCGATGATCATCGTGGGGATTGGCCTGATGGCGTGGGCGTATCGTCGCGCCAAACGTGGCAAGGACGGCAACGACCGCGCGCAGGTAGCGGGCGCGAAGAGCTGACACGCGCGCGAACGCACCTCGCGTTTTAGCCCATGAAAAAGGCCACGGTTTTCACCGTGGCCTTTTTACTTGCGTGCTTGCGTGGCTCGTATGGCGCGCCTTACTTCATCTGCACCGAGCCGGAAACGTTGACCGTCACCGTGGACGTGCCGCCTTCGAGCGGCACGGGCGACGACATCTTCGCGTCAGCCGAAGCCGCGCGTGCGCTCATCATCATCATGGGGCGCGGCATCACGCCCGAGTGCCCCACGTTCACGTCGCGAATCGAGTAGCTGCTATAGCCGAACGCGCGCGTAGCCGAGAGCGCCTGGTCGCGGAACGAGGCGATCGCCTGGCCCGAAAGTTTTTGCTCGGCGGCGCGCTGCGCTTCGGGCGACAGCGAGAATTGCACGTTGCCCACCTGCATGATCGACGAGAGATCGCCGGCGAGCTTCGATGCCGCCGCGAAATCATGCGACTCGAGTACGACTTCCGTGCGGCCGCGCCAGGCGGAGATGCGCCCGTCGCGATCCGTCGAAGGGAAGATCGAGAACTGGCCGGAATGCGCGGTCACGCCCGCGACGCCTCTGGCCCGTTGAAGCGCGGAGTCGGCGCGCTGATTGAGCGTCGCGGTGAGCGAGGCGGGATCGTTCGCTTCCTGTTCGTAGAACAGCGTAATGTTGACGACGTCCTGAGGCACTTCGGCGCTCGCCTGCGCGGACAGCGAAAGCACGCCCGAGGGCTGCTGCAAGCGCGCGTCGCTCTGTGCGAACGCGGCGCCCGGTGCGAGCGTCAGGGCGAGGGGGAGGGCGGCAGCCAATGCGGCGGCGAGCGTGACGACGGTTTTTCGGTTCATTGAGGCTCCTTGCAGAACTGGCGTCGCGCGCGAGGCATCTGTTGTGACGCGCGACTGTGCGCGATTGTGCTTGAAGTCGCGCACGAATGCTGTATGCGTGCCGGCCATCGAGGCCGAACCGCATCACATCAGATGTTTCGTGATGAAGTTCCACTCGGCCGTGGTGACCGGCGTGATCGAGAGGCGGTTGCCCTTGGCGAGCACGCGCATGTCCGCGAGTTCCTCGTGCTCGCGCAAGGCGGCGAGAGAAATCAGCGGGCACTTCTTCTTGAATACGACGTCGACGAGCATCCAGCGCGGATTCTCGTGCGTCGATTTCGCGTCGTAGTAAGGGCTTTTCGGATCGAACTGCGTGGGATCGGGGTAGGCCGTGGACGACACCTGCGCGATGCCTGCGATGCCGGGCTCGGGGCAGCTCGAGTGGTAGAACAGCACGCCGTCGCCTTGCTGCATGGTGTCGCGCATGAAATTGCGCGCCTGGTAGTTTCGGACGCCGGTCCAGGGCAGCGTGCGCTGCGGCGCGTTTGCGAGGTCGTCGATGCTTGCTTCGTCGGGTTCGGACTTCATCAGCCAGTAGCGCATGAGTCGAAGTTCACGTCGAAAGGGGGGAGGGGCGAGCGTGCATGCCGCGAAAGTCGCCAATGCACGCCGCACAAAGGAAAACGGCATCGGACTGTGGTCCGATGCCGTTTGAATAGGTCCCCGCCATAGCCGCTAGGCCGGCATCCTGAACCGAGGGTTCAGAATTGGTCGCAGTTAGCAGCACTTCGGGTACATCAGACTGTGTGACGCGCACGCCCGTGCTACAAATTTCCGCAACCGTGCACATGGCATTGGTTCAAGGAATATATGACCTTGGCGAACCAGGCAGGGAAGCTGACTAAACTGGTTGGCAGCGTGTTTAGAAACGCGCGTTTCTAAACAAATCAACGCTACCTTTGAACAACATCATACCGCACGTTGCTGCGTAATACTGCGGCTTACAACCGCGGTGTACATCAGCGCTTATTGCACACCGTACTGATGAATGACAGCGCCGAGTTGTTCGTTCATTTGGCGCATTGTACGACGGATTTCTTCGGCTGGGAATGCTTCCCCGTGACGCACGCTGGTTTGCAGGCGCAGCAGTTCCGAGGCGAGCGAGAGCGCCGCCATGACGGCGATGCGATCGGTGCCGCGCACGTTGCTGTGATTGCGGATCTTCGACATTTCGGCGTCCACGCGCGCCACGGCTTCGAGCAGTGCCTGTTCCGTTTCCGGCGAACAGACGAGGCGATAGGTTTGGCCGAGTATCGTCGCTTCGATCTGCTTGGTGGTCATGCATTTTCTCCGTGGCGGGCCGCGTTGCTGTCGTCGTCGGTGCTCTGCGACGGCTCGAGCAGATCGAGCTGGTTGTCGCGCTCGTTACCTGCGCGTGCGCGTGGCAGCTTTTCGAGGATCGCGTTCAGACGCACCTGCGCATCGTCGATCTTGGCCGAGAGTGCATCGCGCTCTGCCTGCAGCGCGGCGCGCTCTTCGCGGACCTGTTCGAGTTCGGTGCGTGTTTCGTCGCATTGCGCACGCAGCTGCGCGAGTTGCTCTTCGAGTGCGAGGCGTGCTTCGTGTTGGCGCTGATTAATCTCGATCAGCCGCCCGATGTTTTGTGAGAGTGTTTCGAGTTCGTTGAGCATGTGCTGCGTCCTCTAAAGACAGGCATTCTAGCGCGGATTAACGCGTATTTTGATAATTGTGTCGTTTCCAGACGTAACAACCCGGCTTCTTACCGGAATCAGGCCCGAAACCCTCGCTACGTGTGCTGCATACGCTGGGCGGGAACGTAATTTGCCAAGGCCGCGCGCGCAGCGCATCGTCTCGATCGTGGTCTGCGCGTTATAACATCACGGATTCATGGTCTTTTGCCAGTGCTTTCGCGAACGGCTTATGCCACGTCATTCAGAATCCCTGGCGACCAAAATGCTGCGCTCTGTCGTGGCTTGCGTATACCCCTGCTGTCTTTCTGTGCGAGTTTGATTGAAATCCGCTGCCGAGTTCCCCGATGCGTTCCATGAGCCGCGATGAGTCCCATGCTGTACCGCCAGTGCCGCCGATACACGCGCTGCCGCGCCGCTCGATGAGCGCGCGCCGTGCATGCATGATCTGGGCCGCGCTCGCAGCCGTGGCGCTCGTGGTGTTCGCTGCATCGCTCGCAACCGGCAGCGTGAGCGTGACGTTTGCGCAGGCGCTGGCGGCGCTCGCTCCCACGCATGACGTGCACGGCGCGCCGGACATGGCAATCGAAATCGTGCGTACGCTGCGCTTGCCGCGCGCGTTGGCGGGGTTTGCATGCGGCGGCTTGCTCGCGCTGGCGGGCGCGCTGCTGCAGGTGCTGCTGCGCAATCCGCTTGCGGAGCCCTACGTGCTCGGTGTGTCTGGCGGCGCTGCCGCATTCGCACTCGTGGCGATGATCGCTGGCGTGGCGTGGTGGGGCGTGCAGGCGAGCGCGTGTGCGGGTGCGTTCGTTTCGATCCTGCTCGTGCTCGGCCTCGCGCGCCGCGAGTTGTGGCGCGGCGAGCCGCAAGACAGCTCGCCGCGGCTGCTCCTGACGGGCGCGGTGACGGCGGCAGGCTGGGGCGCATTGATCACACTGCTGCTCACGCTCGCGCCCGACACGCGCCTGCGCGGCATGCTGTTCTGGCTCACGGGCGACCTCAATGGCGCGGGCATGCCATGGCCCGCGCTCGCAACGCTTGGCGTGGTCCTTGCGTGCATCGTGCCCGCCGCGCCGATGCTCAACGTGCTGCTGCGCGGCGACGCTGCCGCGCAGGCGCTCGGTGTGCCGGTGCTGCGTCTGCGCGTGGGCATTTATCTTGCCGCGTCGCTCGCGGCGGCCGCTGCCGTGACGACGGGCGGCACCATCGGCTTCGTGGGGCTCGTCGTGCCCCACATGCTGCGCCTCGCGTTCGGCAACGACCAGCGTATGCTCGTGCCGGCCGCCGTGCTCGCGGGCGGCGTGGCCGTGATGGGCGCGGACCTCGTCGCGCGTACGGTGGCGGCGCCCGCGCAGTTGCCGGTGGGCGTCGTGACCGCGCTCGCGGGCGTGCCGGTATTCCTGTGGATGCTGCTCGCGAGGCGCGGACGATGAGCGATACGCATCCCCCCCTGCTCGCGGTCCACGCGCTCACGTTGCGCGCGGGCGCGCGCACGCTCGTGGAATCGCTCACGCAAAAGTTTGCCGCCGGCGAAATCTGGTGTGTGGCGGGCGCAAATGGCGCGGGCAAGACCACACTGATCGGCGCGCTCGCGGGCCTGGGCGAGCCCTCGGCGGGACGTGTCGAAGTCGAGGGCATCGCGCTCGCACAGTGGCCGCCGGTGCGCCTCGCGCAGCGTCGCGCGCTGATGCCGCAGGACCAGCGCGACGCCTTCAGCGCGAGCGTGATCGACACCGTGCTGCTCAATCGCTACCCGCATCTTTCCGGCTGGGGTTGGGAAGGCGATGCCGATCGCGCCGCCGCGCACGCCGCGCTCGCCACGCTCGGCCTCGAAGCGTTCGCGGCGCGCGATGTGCTGTCGCTCTCTGGCGGCGAGCGCCAGCGCGTCGCGCTTGCCGCCGCGCTGTGTCAGGGCGCGCCGCTCCTGCTGCTCGACGAGCCGCTCGCCCATCTGGACCTGCATCATCAGATTGCGTGTCTCGAAGCGCTCTCGCACTGGGTGCGCAGTGAGGCGCGCGCCGTGCTGTTTTCGTGCCACGATCTCAATCTTGCGCGGCGCTTCGCGACGCACGCGCTCCTGCTCGACGGCCGCGGCGGTTTTCACGCGGGCCCCGTGCGCGATGTGCTCACGCCGGAACGCGCGAGCGCCGCATTCGGACATCCGCTCGTGCTGATACGCGAGGGCGCGCACGAGGCGCTCGTACCCGCACTCGTACCGACATCTTCATCACCGCATTCGCCGGGATCGAACGGCGTGCACTAGTGCGCCGCTGTCGCCCGCATCACTTTGAAACGAAATACACCATGACGTCATCGCTTACCGAACTGCTCGCCGTCGAACCGCTCGATCTCTCGTTGCGCGACGAACTGCAACGCCTCATCGACACGAAGACCAAACCGCCCGGCAGTCTCGGCCGCCTCGAAACCCTGGCGCGCCAGCTCGGCATGATCCAGGGCACGACGCGCCCGAGCGTCGAGCGTCCCGTGATGATCGTCTTCGCAGGCGACCACGGCATCGCCGCCGAAGGCGTGAGCCCTTACCCGCAGGCCGTGACCGCGCAGATGGTCGCGAACTTCGTGGCAGGGGGCGCGGCGATCAACGTGTTCAGCAGCGTGGCGGGACTCACGCTCGAAGTCGTCAACGCGGGCGTGGCGTCGCCGCTGCCGCCGTCGCCGACACTCGTCGATGTGCCCATCGCGGCCGGCACGCGCAACTTTGCGCACGAGCGCGCCATGACGCGCGACGAAGCCCTCGCCGCGCTTGCGGCGGGCGCCGAGCGCGTGCGTCATCACGCGGCGCTCGGCACGAACGTGATCGGCTTTGGCGAAATGGGCATTGCGAACACGTCGTCGGCCGCGTGCCTGATGAGCCGGTTGTGCGGCGTGCCGATCGATGAATGCGTCGGGCGCGGCACGGGCCTCGAC
>NZ_JBMIQH010000073.1:0-12443 GCF_056155635.1 Paraburkholderia sp. BR10141
GGCCGCGGCCGCGGCGGCGGCTGCCGCGGCTGGGCCAGCTGGCTGAGCACCCGGCTGCGCGCGTGGTGGCGCTCCAGCGGCGCGCGCACTGGCAGCGGCGCGCGCCTGCGGTGCGCCTTCGCGTGGCGCGGCCACGGTCATGGCGAGTTCGAAAAGGCCGTCCCATGCATCGGGCGGCAGCGCATTGCGCCAGTCCGCGCGCGATTGACCCGAAAGCCCCTTGACCTGGCGGTCGAGACGCGCCGCGAGCGCGAGACCGCGCTCAAGCGTCGCTTCGCTCAGGCGCGACAGCGCCGGCCCGATGAGCCGCTCGCGCGGCCCCCACACGCGGTTCTCGCGCAGCAGCATGGCGAGCGGCTTGCCCGCCGCCACGCCGCGCTTGATGCGCAACAGCGTGCGGATTTCCTCGACCACGGCCCACAGCACCAGCACCGACGCCTCGCCTTCGCCCTGCAGCCCGTCGAGCATGCGCGCGAGACGACCAACGTCGCCTGTGAGCATCGCTTCGTTGAGCTTGAATACGTCGTAGCGCGCGACGTTGAGCACGGCGTCGTGAATCTGCTCGAAGCTCAGCACGCCTTGCGGATAAAGCAGCCCAAGCTTCTGAATTTCCTGATGCGCCGCCAGCAGGTTGCCCTCCACACGCTCTGCCACGAATTGCAGCGCGCGCCGGCCGTCCTCGCCTGGCGCCACGCGCTGGCCTTGCAGCGCCAGACGCTGGCCGATCCAGTTCGGCAGTGCCGTGCGCTCGACGGGATCGATCTTCAGCGCGACGCCGTTATCAGCCAGCGCCGTGAACCATGCAGACTTCTGCGTGGCGGCGTCAAGGCGCGGCAGCGTAACGAGCATCAGCACGTCGGGATTCGAGGCAGCGGCGAGCGTCTTGAGCGCGTCCGCGCCTTCCTTGCCGGGCTTGCCCGACGGAATACGCAACTCCACCAGCTGGCGATCGCCAAACAGCGACATCGACTGGCTCGCGCCGAGGAGCGAGCTCCAGTCGAAGCCTCGCTCGACGGTGAACACCGAACGGTCGGTGAAGCCCGCCGCGCGCGCAGCCGCGCGGATGCGGTCGCACGCCTCCTGGGCGAGCAGGTGTTCGTCGCCATAGACGACGTACAGGCCGGCCAGCCCTCGCGCGAGGTGCGGTTCGAGTGCGTCGGGTCGCAGTTGCATGGCGCTCGGTCGAAGGTCGCTCAGTAGATGGAAACCGCGCGCATTACAGCGGCGGCGGCGGCAGCGGTGCGCGCGGCGCGACACCCGGCACGACCTGATCGGGCGTCGGGTTGATCGTTCTGAGCACGGCAAGGCGCCGCATGAGCTGGTCGACGGCGTCGTTCTGCATGTCGGTGAATAGCAGATCGGCTTCCTGCGTCTTGGCGGTCGAGAACTGATCGCTGTACGTCATCGCGCGATTCAGCGAAATGGCGCTCGGCTGGATCAGCACGCTGCCATCCGGTCTCGTCAGCGTATAGTTCAGCGAATAGTTGACCTGATATTCCACGACTGCGCCGAGTGAATTGAGCGTGAGCGTGCTGAAGCTGCGCCCTTCGGATATGTGCAGCACGGCGTCGGCGTTGGCCACCGAGTCGACCACCACCGAATCGCTGCCGCCTTCGACCATACGCGAGAGGCGCCCGACGAGCGGCGGCGGCGCGCCGACGACCGCGAGGCGCTTGAAGGCGAAGTTCTCCTCGCCGCGCAGCTGGAAGCCGCACGCCGAGAGGGCCAGCGCGCTGCCCGCCACGAGCGGGAACAACCTGAGAAACGATCTGCGAATCACATGGACTCCCTGGGTTCGCGACAGAGTCGCCGGTGTCGGCGGAGCGGCGCCGCGCGGTGCTTCACGCGCTACGCCGCTCACATGGCCTTGGTTTGCCTCGTTAGACCACGACGTTCACGAGGCGGCCCGGCACGACGATGATCTTCTTCGGTGCACGGCCTTCCGCGAACTTGACGAACATCTCGTGCGCAAGTGCAGCCGCCTCGATCGCGTCCTTCGGTGCGTCCTTGGCCACCGTCACGGCGCCGCGCACCTTGCCGTTCACCTGCAGCACGAGTTCGATTTCGGCCTGCTCCAGCGCCTTTTCGTCGACCTTCGGCCACGGTGCATCGAGCAGCGTGCCGTATTCATCGCCGTAGCCGAGCGCCTTCCAGAGTTCGAAGGCGATGTGCGGCACGACCGGGTACAGCACGCGCAGCAGCACGCCGAACGTTTCGCGCTGCACGCCCGCACCCGCACCCTTGGCGCCGTCGATGGCGTTGAGCATCTTCATCGCCGCCGATACGACGGTGTTGTACTGCAGGCGCTGGTAGTCGAAGTCGGCCTGCTTGAGCACGCTGTAGACTTCGCGGCGCAGCGCCTTTTCGACGTCCGTGAGCGCCGCCGCGTCGAACGAGGCACGCGACTGGATCGCTTCGGCGTTCGCGTGGCCAAAGGCCCACACGCGGCGCAGGAAGCGGCTCGCGCCTTCCACACCCGCGCCCGACCATTCGAGCTGCTGCTCGGGGGGCGCCGCGAACATCGTGAACAGACGCGCCGTGTCTGCGCCGTACTGGTCGATCAGCACCTGCGGGTCGACGCCGTTGTTCTTCGACTTCGACATCTTCTCCACGCCGCCCAGCACCACGGCCTGGCCGTCGCTGTTGAGCGTCGCGCCGATCGGGCGGCCCTTGTCGTCGTGCGTGACGGTCACGTCGGCCGGGTTGTACCAGGTCTTCTTGCCCGCAGCGTCTTCGCGATAGAACGTTTCGTTGAGCACCATGCCCTGCGTGAGCAGGTTCTTCGCCGGCTCGCCGAACTTCACGAGGCCGAGGTCGCGCGAGACCTTCGCCCAGAAGCGCGAGTACAAGAGGTGAAGAATCGCGTGCTCGATGCCGCCGATGTACTGGTCCATCGGCATCCAGTAGTCGGTGCGCTCGTCGACCATGTTCACGGCATCCGGCGCAGCGTAGCGGTAGAAGTACCACGACGAGTCGACGAAGGTGTCCATCGTGTCGGTTTCGCGCTTCGCGTCGGCGCCGCAGGTCGGACACTTGCAGTTCAGGAAGGCTTCCGACTTCGCGAGCGGGTTGCCCGTGCCGTCCGGCACGAGGTCTTCCGGCAGCACGACCGGCAGGTCCTTTTCGGGCACCGGCACGTCGCCGCAGCTCGGGCAGTGGATGATCGGGATCGGCGTGCCCCAGTAGCGCTGGCGCGAAATGCCCCAGTCGCGCAGGCGCCACGTGACCTGCTTGTCGCCGAGGTCGAGCGCCTTGAGGTCGGCCGCGACGGCGTCCACGGCCGCCGTGTAGGCGAGGCCATCGTATTTCCCGCTGTTCACGCAAACGGCGCGTTCCTTGTCGCCGTACCATTCCTGCCAGCCGTCGAGCGAGTAGGTCTCGCCTTCTGCGGCGATGACCTGCTTGATCGGCAGGTTGTACTTCTGCGCGAACGCGAAATCGCGCTCGTCGTGGCCCGGCACGCCCATCACGGCGCCTTCGCCATAGCTCATCAGCACGTAGTTGCCGATCCACACCGGCACCTGCTCGTGCGTGAGCGGGTGCGTCACGGTAAAGCCCGTGGGCACGCCCTTCTTTTCCATCGTCGCGACGTCGGCTTCCGCCACGCCGCCGCGCTTGCATTCGTCGATGAACGCCTGCAACTCCGGCTTGCCTTGCGCGAGACGCGTGGCAAGCGGATGCTCGGCCGCGATCGCCGCAAAGGTCACGCCCATGATCGTGTCGGCGCGCGTGGTGAACACACGCAGCAGCTTCTTCTCGCCATCCAGCTCGTACGGGAAGCCGAAGTTCACACCGAAGCTCTTGCCGATCCAGTTCTGCTGCATGATCTTCACGCGCTCGGGCCAGCCCAGGCCGTCGAGGTCGTTCAGCAGTTCGTCGGCGTACTGCGTGATGCGCAGGTAGTACATCGGGATTTCGCGCTTTTCCACCAGCGCGCCCGAGCGCCAGCCGCGCCCGTCGATCACCTGCTCGTTGGCGAGCACCGTCTGATCGACCGGGTCCCAGTTCACCGTGCCGGTCTTCTTGTAGGCGATGCCCTTCTCGAGCATCTTCAGGAAGAACCACTGGTTCCACTTGTAGTAGTCGGGCTTGCAGGTGGCGATTTCACGCGACCAGTCGATGGCGAGACCCATCGACTGCATCTGGCCCTTCATGTATTCGATGTTGTCGTACGTCCACCTGGCCGGCGGCACGCTGTTGGCCATCGCGGCGTTTTCGGCGGGCATGCCGAACGCGTCCCAGCCCATCGGCATCAACGTGTTGTAGCCGTTCATGCGCAGGTAACGGTACATCACGTCGTTGATCGTGTAGTTCCGCACGTGGCCCATGTGCAGCTTGCCCGACGGATACGGCAGCATCGAGACGCAGTAGAACTTGGGCTTGTCGGTCTTCTCGGCCGTCCGGTAAGCGTCGGTGGCGCGCCATTCGCCTTGCGCGGCGGATTCGACGTCGGAGGGAACGTATTTTTCGAGCATGGTGTGGATGGTGAACGCTGGAAACGGGCCGTTTCGGTGCCGGATGCACCGGGCCGGCCGTTCACGATACCGGCAGATTGCGGCGGTTTCGCGGGGCCCGTTTTTAAAGGAAACGTTGATTATACCGTTGACTGGCGCGCGCTCAGCGGCGTGCGCAGTGGCGTCTTCAGTGAGCGCCGGCGGGCGGCTCGGTCACGAAGCCGAGGCGCGTGAGACCGGCCTGCTGCGCGGCACCCATCACCTGCGCGATCACGTCGTAGCGCGTCTCGCGCGCGGCGCGCAGTTGCAGCTCCGGCTGCTGCGACTCGGGCTCTTTGCCCGCTGCCGTGAAGCGCGCGCGCAGTTCGTCCAGCGTGATGGGCTGGGCGTTCCAGTAGAGCTTGCCGGCGGCGTCGATGGAAAGCGTGACGGTCTGCGCCGTTTGCTGCGCGGGCTCGGCGGCGACCTTCGGCAAATCGAGCCGGATCGCGTGTGAGAAGAGCGGCGCCGTGATGATGAAGATGACGAGCAGCACGAGCATGACGTCGATGAGCGGCGTCATGTTGATTTCCGACATCGGTGCCGTATCGCGCTTCTTTTCGAGTCCGCCGAATGCCATACGCGTTGCCTCCTACGACTCGGCGCGCGCGCCTTCGCGCATCGCGCCGTGCGCACCTTCGCGGCGCAGCGGCGCGCCTTCGGGCGCACAGGCATAGGCGTGCAGATCGTGGGCGAAGCCGTCGAGATCGTCGCAGAGCTGGCGCACGAGGCGACCCAGCACGTTGTAGGCGAGCACCGCAGGAATCGCGACGACGAGACCGAAGGCCGTCATGATGAGCGCCTCGCCCACCGGGCCGGCCACGTTCTCGATCATCGCCTGGCCGCTCGCGGCAATGCTGCCGAGCGCGTGGTAGATGCCCCAGACGGTGCCGAGCAGACCGACGAACGGCGCCGTGCTGCCCACCGAGGCGAGCAGGACCTGGCCGAATTCGAGGCGCCGCTGCGACGCCTGCAGCGCACCGCGCAGCGCCCGCAGGACGCGCTCGCCGCGATCCACGCGCGCGAGCATCGCGCCGGGCGCGTCGGCTTCCTCGGCGGCGAGCGCCGCCTGAGCCAGCGGCAGGAACACGCGCTCGCGGTCGACCGGACGCATGGCGGCAACGCCGTCCGCGAGCGTGCGCGCCTGCCAGAAGCGCGCAATGGCGCGTGGCCCCTGGCGCTTCGCGCGCAGCAGGATCCAGCTCTTGATGATGAGGAAACACCAGCTCGCGACCGACATGGCGAGCAATACCCACGCAACCGCGTGGGTGACCGCGTCGCCCGTCTGCAGATAGTGAATGACTCCGGAACTCGCTGCCATCGGACCTCGCTCACTGTCGGTCCGGCGCAGGCGCCGGACCGTAGGGGAAACGCTCAGCGCAGGCCGAGCACGTCCTGCATATCGTACAGGCCATGGGCCTTGTCCTGCAGAAAGCGCGCGGCGCGCACGCTGCCCTGCGCATAGGACAGGCGGCTCGAGGACTTGTGCGTAATCTCGATGCGCTCGCCAATGCCCGCGAACAGTACCGTATGATCGCCGACGATGTCGCCGCCGCGAATCGCCGAAAACCCGATCGTCGAGGGGTCGCGCTCGCCCGTGACGCCTTCGCGGCCATACACGGCGCATTCGTCGAGATTGCGACCGAGTGCGTGCGCCACGGCCTCGCCCATCGCAAGCGCGGTGCCCGAGGGCGCATCGACCTTGTGGCGATGGTGCGCCTCGATGATCTCGATGTCGTACCCGGTCTCGAAAAAGCGCGCCGCATATTCGAGCAGCTTGAGCGTGACGTTCACGCCCACGCTCATGTTGGCCGCGAACACGATGCCGACCTTTTGCGCGGCCGCGCCGAGTTGCGCCTTTTGCTGGGCGTCGAAGCCGGTCGTGCCGATCACCATCTTCACGCCGTGGCGCTGCGCCGCCTCGAGGTGCACGAGGGTGCCTTCGGGGCGCGTGAAGTCGATCAGGCAGTCGCTTTGCGCGAAGACCTGCTCGATGTCGTCGGTGATGCGCACGCCGGTGTCCTTGCCGAGGAACGCGCCGGCGTCCTGGCCGACGGCGGCCGAGCCCTTGCGCACGAGCGCGCCCGAGAGCGTGACGTCGGGCGAATTCAGGACGGTTTCGATAAGCATGCGGCCCATGCGGCCTGATGCCCCCGCGATTGCGATTTTCATGAGTCTTCCTGCCATTGTGTCGCGGGCCGCGGTGCCGGGTGCTACCAGGCGCCACGCAGCGCCGCCGCCAAAAAACGCGGCGGCCGGTGGTGGTGACACCCCGGCCGCCGGATCGAGGCGTGGCGCGCCTCGCGCACCACGCCCTGCTTGTGTTACCGGCTGGGTCAGCCGGGTCAGTTGCTCGGAGCCGCAGCAGCCCCCGAGGCCGGCACCGTGGGTGGCGCGGCGAGCGACGAATCCCGTGCGGGGCCTGACGGCGCCGCATTGGTATCGCCTGTGCCTTGCGCGCCGGCGGTCGGGCCAACCGGGTTGCTCGGCGGCACGCCCTGGATTTGCGGCTGCGGCTGACGATGCAGCTGAACCTGCGAGGGCATCGTGCCGACGTTCTGCGGCAGCGCCGACGACTGCGGATTGCCCGCGCGCACCGACGGCGTGAAGCCCGACGGGGTTTGCACGGCTTCCGTGGCGCGGTTCGCGGCGGCGGCCGCCTGTGCGTTGGCGTCCTGCGGCAGTGCGTTGGTCGCGGTGCCGAGTTCGGACGACGGCGTGCGCGCCGTGTCGCCAACCGTCGGGCCGGTCGCGCTCGAAGCCTGCGCGGGCGCGCCTGCTGCAGCCGCCACCGGCGCCGAAGCGCCCGAGGCCGGCGCGGCCGCGACGGCCTTCTTGCCGGTGCGGTCGCCGTCGATTTCGGCGAGCAGTTCGAGGTTCGAGGGCAGGTCTTCGCCGCCCGACCAGCTCGCTACGCGGTCGCCTTCGAACAGCACGACGAAGTCACGCTGCTGGACCACGGCGGTCGAGCCGCGCTTGAAATAGAAGATGTAGTCCCAGCGATTCGCATGGAACATGTCGGTGAGGAGCGGCGTGCCGAGCAGCTGCTTGACCTCGGCGCGCGACATGCCCACCTTCATCTGCGCCGCGGCTTCCGCCGAGACGAAATTGCCTTGCACGATGGTAATGCGGTAAGGCGTAATGCTCTGGGCGACGCGCTGCGTCACGCTGTCGTATGTTTTACAGCCGGCGAGCGCCGCGAACGCGGCCGCAGCCAGCAGGGTGCACGCCAGGCGGCCGCCGTGCATGCGCCGGCCGATCGTTGTGAATTCTGGAATCATTTCCCTCACCGTGCGGGCTTTTCGCGAAGCCGCGCGTATTCTGTAGAAGATCGTTCGAAGTTCTGGCGAAAATGCCCGGAACGGCAAAAACGCATTAACATAACAACCTAGCATTGTACTCCAGGGACTTATCGTCATGACCAATCCAACCGATCTCAAGAACATCGGCCTCAAGGCGACGCTGCCTCGCCTCAAGATCCTGGAGATTTTTCAGCACAGCCCCGTGCGCCATCTGACCGCCGAAGACGTCTACCGGAACCTGCTGAACGAGGAGCTCGACATCGGCCTCGCCACGGTCTACCGGGTCCTCACCCAGTTCGAGCAGGCCGGGTTGCTCACGCGCAGCAACTTCGAATCGGGCAAGGCGGTGTTCGAGCTGAACGAGGGTAGTCACCACGACCACCTCGTGTGCCTCGACTGCGGCATCGTTGAAGAATTCTTCGACCCCGAAATCGAAAAGCGCCAGCAAATGATCGCCACGGAGCGCGGCTTCAAGCTCCAGGAGCACGCCCTCGCGCTCTACGGCGCATGCACGAAGGAAAACTGCCCGCACCGCAAGCACTGACCGCCGCTTGCGGCTTGCGGGCTGCAGAAAAGGAAACGCCACGGCAGATCTGCCGTGGCGTTTTCGTTTGGGGAGCCGGTATTGGCGAAAAACGGGCCGGACCTCAGGCGGGCACGAGCGGCGTGTCGGCTTGCGCAAGCCGCCAGGGCCGCACGAGCGCGATCTCGTCGCAGTTCGGCTGCGTGCCGCCGCGATCGATCACGACGAAGTCACTCACGCGCCCGAACGCGAGCAACGGGTGATGCCAGACGCCTTTGGCGTAGTTGACGCCCTGCCCGCGCCCGGCCCAGAACGCCCGCAAGCCGGCCGGATCGAACTCGCCCGCGGGCGCGACCACCACCGCGTAGTCCGCTTCGCCGAGCGGCACGAACGCCTGACTGCCTAGCGGATGTCGCTCCATCATCGCAATCTCGACGGGCCACGTACGCGGCTGGGCGCGAAACACGCTGACGATGGGCCGGCCGCCCGCCTCGTTCACGTCGATGGCGGCGAGATCGTGAAAGCGCTCGGTCGTGCCGCCGTTGATCGGAAAATGGCGCGCGCCTTCGAGTTCGATGACGTCGCCGAACGGCGCGAACGCCTGTCGCGTCAAGGGTTCCATGTGCAGGATCTGCATCGCGGCTCCTCGCTTAAGCCAGTTCGCCCCACAAGCGCACGCGCGAGACGCCGCCGTCCGGGAAGATGTTGAAACGCACGTGCGTGACCGGGCCGAGCGCCGCGATCCCGCTCTCGAACACGTGCTGCTTGTCCATTTCGAGCTTCTGCTCGACGAGCAGTTCCGGCCAGAACATCGCCTGGGTGACGAGCGAGTCGTCAGTACCGCCCGTCACGGTCGCCGCCTGCAGCGAGCAGCGGTCCGGGTAGTTGCCCTTGAAGTGCGCCGTGTCCACTTCGACCTTGCGGATGATGCCGGGCCGCGCGAGCGCCACGATCGCCCAGTCGTTGCCCGGCTCCCGGCGGCGGCGCGTTTCCCAGCCGTCGCCCATGTTCACGCCGCGGCCGGGCATCAGGATCGTGGAAGCGAGCCCGAAGTGCTGGTTGTTGGCCGCGACCAGATAAGCGCCGTTTTCGATCGCCGCGAGATCGATGAGGCTGCCGCGCTCCACCGTGTTCCAGTCGCGCCGGGGCTGACCGTACACGCGCAGACGCGCGAGGCCGCCGTCGGGATAGAGATTCACGCGCAAATGCGTGAACGCGCGCGTATCGCTCACTTCGACATAGTGGTGCTGGTTGCCCTGCAAGGTCGTCGCCGGGACGATGGTCTGCCAGTCGGCGTTGTCACTGGGGGTTTCGTCGTCGCCCAACTGCGCGTAGCACGCCTCGATCGAAGCCGCCGGCGGGAAGTTGCCCGTGAAGTGGCTCGTGTCGAGATCGAGGCCGTAAATCACGCCCGGGCGCGCGAGGCGCACGATGCAGAAGTCGTGGCCCGTCGTGCGCTTGCGGCGCGTTTCCCAGCCGTCCATCCACTTGCCGTGGTCGTCGTACTTGCCGGGGATGAAGACCGCCGGCTGCGGATCGAGCATGCGCTCCTTCGGCGCGAAGAACTCGTCGCTCGCGTGGAGCGCGCGGGCGCCCAGACGCGGATCGGCGAGGTTCATGTAGCGGCGCGTGAAGGCGGGGGCGTTGGGGTCGAGAGTCGGAATGGCCATGATGGTGTCGTTCGCTTGGGTTGTTCAGTTGATCGAAGGAAAACGAATGCCGAGTGCTGGGTCAGGCGTGCGCGTGCTTGCCGCCGAGCGCACCGTCTTCGCCATGCGCCGTGTCTGCGTCGCTGTCGCCTGCCGGCACGTAGAGAAAGCCTTCGTCGAGGTTCAGCACACGCCAGGCGCGCGCCTTGTCGATGTCGTGCTCCCACACTGCGACCACCACCGTCGCGACGCAGTTGCCGATCAGGTTGGTGAGCGCGCGCGCGATGCCGACGAACCAGTCCACCGGCAGGATCAGCACGAGGCCGAGCACGGGAATCGCGGGAATGGCGGAGAGCGTGGCGGCGAGGATCACGATCGCCGAGCCGGGAATGCCGTGCGCGCCCTTCGAGGTAATGAGCGACACCAGCACGACCACGATGAGGTCGTGCATCGAGAGCGGCGTGTTGGTTGCCTGCGCGATGAAGATCACGGCGAGCGTGAGGTAGATCGAAAAGCCGTCGAGATTGAACGAGTAGCCCGTCGGGATAACGAGACCCACCGTGGAATCCTTCACGCCCATCCATTCGAGCTTGCGCATGATCTGCGGCAGCACGGCGTCGGACGAAGCGGTGCCGAGCACGATCGAGAGTTCTTCGCGCAGGTAGCGGATCAGCTTGAACACGTTGAAGCCCGCCAGCCGCATGACAATGCCGAGCACGACCGCAACGAACACGACGCAGCTCGCGTAGAACACGATCACGAGCAGCCCGAGTTGCTTGAGCGAAGCGACGCCGTAGGTGCCGGTCGTGAACGCGATCGCGCCGAGCACGCCGAGCGGCGCGAGCTTGATGATGAAGCCCATCACGCGGAAGAAAACCTGCGAGAGTTCGTCGATGAGGCTGTTCACGCGCTGCGCCTTCGGGCCGAGCAGCGAGAGCGCGCTGCCGAACAACACCGAGAAAACGAGGATTTGCAGGATGTCGCCCTTCGCGAAGGCGTCGAAGGCGGTGTCGGGAATGATCTTCAGCAGGAAGCCCGCGGTGTCCTTCAGGCTCCTGGCGTGCTCCGTGTAGGTCGCAAGCGAGGCCGCATCGAGCGAGTGCAGATCGACGTTCATGCCCGCGCCCGGACGCGTGACATACGCGAGCACGGCGCCGATCACGAGTGCGACGGTGGTCATCGCCTCGAAGTACACCACCGACTTCAGGCCGACGCGGCCCACCTTCTTCAGGTCGCCCGCGTGTGCCATGCCGCTCACGACCACGCAGAACACGATCGGCCCGATCACCATCTTGATGAGCTTGAGAAAGCCGTCGCCGAACGGGCGCAGCGATTGAGCGAAATGCGGAAACACCGCGCCTACGACGATGCCTAGTACGAGGGCGATCACTACGCGGCCAAACAGCGAATTGAAGAACTTCGTCACGACTGTCTCCTACTGAGCAGGGGTGGAGCAAGCAACTGTTCTGACTGGTCTGACCAGCACTGTTATGGCGGATAGTAGGAAGCCGATATACCGGAGTCAAGGTTGGCAAGCGCGGTGTTTACCCTTGCGCGGTCTGACCAGTGTGCGGGCCGGAGCGCCACGCCTTGTCCCACGGCGCACGGGCGTTGACGCGATGCACCATGCGGGTGCTCCGGACGGGACTACAATACCGGTCAGACCACGCGAAAGCTGCCCGCGCCATCCGATGAAGAACGTTCCGCACACCGTCACCGACGCCGCCATCGCCACGATCCGCGAACGGATCGAGGGCGGCCTGTATCCGGTCGGCAGCCTGCTGCCCGCGCAGCGGCAGCTTTCCGAGGAACTGGCGATCAGCCGCGCATCGTTGCGCGAAGCGCTCTCGACGCTCGAAGCGCTCGGCATGCTGTCGATCCGCGCGGGCAAGGGTGTGTATGTGACGAGCGCGCAGGCCACCAACGCTCACCCGTGGCGCTTCGCCGATCAGTCGTCGCTGCCCGACACCTACCAGATGCGCTATGCGCTCGAAGGCTTCGCCGCGCGCATGGCGGCGCTCGCCATCGGCGATGCCGACGTGGCGTGGCTCGAAGCGAACACCGAGGCGCTGCACAGCGCCCTCGCCTGCGACGAACTCGACGAAGCCGCGCAGCTCGACTTCGAGTTCCACATGCGTATCGTGAATCTCGCGGGCAATGCGGCGATCGAATCGATCCTGCGCAGCAGCGCCGACATCATGAAAGAGAGCCAGCGCATGCCGTTCTACCGGCGCGAGCGCGTGCTCTCTACGCATCGCGAACACGGCCTGATCGTGGTGGCACTGAAGGTGCGCGACTCGGCGGCGGCCGGCGAGGCGATCGAGGCGCACATCGCCAATGCGGCACAGCGCGCGGGCGTGTACTTCCCCACGCCGCCCGCGTTCGCTGCCGCCTCCCAGAGCGCGATCGAAAAATAAGGACAAAAAAATCTATGGTCACCCCCGTTTTTGCAACCTTGATCGTTGACGTTGTGGTT
>NZ_JBMIQH010000074.1:0-10828 GCF_056155635.1 Paraburkholderia sp. BR10141
GATAATTGCTTGCAAAGCCTTGAATTATAGCCGCAAACCAGGATCGCCCCTGGCATTTACCGGGGTTGGGCGTCCAGCGGGGAAGGTCGGAGGGTTGCGGCCGCCTCGGTTTAGATGAGGGCAGGTTGCGCGCACATCAAGAGCGCGCGCGGCCATGCAAGGCGGCAAGCGCACGGCGTGCCGGCCTGAGACAGCTCCAACCCCGCTCAAACGGCCGACGGCGCGACGTCGTTGCGGCGCCACACGAGCCATCGCTCGCGCCCGACGAACACGGGCAGCGAGTCGGCCACGGGCTGATCGTCGGCCAACGTGAAGTACGGCGTGAGCAAGGCGTCGAGTTCGTCGCGCGCGATCGCGAACGGCGGGCCCTTGGGCGTCTCGCCGATGAAGAAATAGCCCGCGAGCAATGCGCCGGGCTGCAACAGCTGGGCCATGCGGGTGGCGTAGCTCGCGCGCTGCGTTTTGGGCAGCGCGCACAGGAACGCGCGCTCGAACACCCAGGCCGGCATGAACGGCGGCGTGTAGGCGTAGAAGTCCGCCTCTTCGACGACACCGGCGTACTGCCCCAGCGCCGTGCGCGCGCTCGCGACCGCGGCCGGCGCGAAGTCGATGGCGCGCACCGTACGGCCGCGCTCGGCGAGCCAACGTGCTTCCCAGGCATTACCACAGCCCGGAATCAGCACCGCGGCGCCAGGGTGCGCCGTGGCGAAGGCTTCGAACTGGCGCTGCACGCCCGCCTGATCCCACGGCGTGAAGCCGCGCGCAAAGCGCTCATTCCAGAACGAGGGCGACGCCGGGTCGCGGGTTTCGAACTCGGGCACTTCGCCCGGTTGCGGCGGCAGGGTCGGGTCGCTCATCGTCTCACTCCTTGTTCACGTGGTCCGTCAGCCGCCGTAGGCAAACGCGAGCCACACGCGCGCGGCCACCATGCCCACGCCCACGGCAACGCCGAACAGGAGCAGGCCCTGCAGCATGCGGTTCGTGCGGCGTTGCTCGGCGAGCATCGCGCGGATCGTCTCGTCGTTCGCGAAACCGCCCGGTTCCTGGCGATGCAGGAGCGCCTGGTGCACGAGGCGCGGCAATTGCGGCAGCGTCTTGCTCCATTGCGGCGCTTCGATCTTGAAGCGCTCGTACCAGCCGCGCAGGCCGATCTGCTCGGTCATCCAGCGCTCGAGATACGGCTTCGCTGTTTTCCAGAGATCGAGCTCCGGATCGAGCGAGCGCCCGAGACCTTCGACGTTGAGCATGGTCTTTTGCAGCAGCACGAGCTGCGGCTGGATTTCCACGTTGAAGCGCCGCGAGGTCTGGAAGAGGCGCAGCAGCACCTGGCCGAGCGAGATGTCCTTCAACGCCCGGTCGAAATACGGTTCGCACACGGCGCGAATCGCGCTCTCCAGCTCCTCCACGCGCGTGTTGGGCGGTACCCACCCCGATTCGATATGCAGCGTCGCCACGCGATGATAGTCGCGCTTGAAGAACGCGAGAAAGTTCTGCGCGAGATAATTCTTGTCGAAGTCCGACAACGCGCCGACGATGCCGAAATCGAGCGCAATATAGCGGCCGAAATGCACGGGATCGAGACTCACCTGAATGTTGCCGGGGTGCATGTCGGCGTGAAAGAAGCCGTCGCGGAACACCTGCGTGAAGAAGATCTCGACGCCCTCGCGCGCGAGCTTCGGAATGTCCACGCCTGCCGCCCGCAGCTTGTCCACCTGGCTGATCGGCACGCCGACCATGCGCTCCATCACCAGCACGTTGGCCGTGCTGAATTCCCAGTACATTTCCGGCACGAGCAGCAGGTCGAGGCCCGCGAAATTGCGGCGCAACTGGCTGCCGTTCGCGGCCTCGCGCATGAGGTCGAGCTCGTCGTGCAGGTACTTGTCGAATTCTGCCACCACTTCGCGCGGCTTCAGACGCTTGCCGTCGGCCCACAGGCGCTCGGCCCACACGGCGATGTCGCGCAGCAGCGCGAGGTCGGAGTCGATCACCGGACGCATGTTCGGGCGCAGCACCTTCACCGCCACCGGCTTGCCCGCGTGCTGGCCCGACTTCACCTTGGCGAAGTGCACCTGGGCAATCGATGCGCTCGCCACCGGCACGCGCTCGAACTCGTCGAAGATCGTGTCGACCGGTGCGCCCAGCGACTTCTCGATCAGGCCGATCGCCACGTTCGAATCGAACGGCGGCACCTGGTCCTGCAGCTTCGCCAGTTCGTTTGCGATATCGGGCGGCAGCAGATCGCGGCGCGTGGACAGCACCTGGCCGAATTTCACGAAGATCGGGCCGAGGCTTTCCAGCGCGAGACGCAGACGCAAACCGGGCGGATCGTCGAAGCGACGGCCGATCGTGGTGATGCGCAGAAGCAGCGCGACACGCCGGTCGTTGATCCGGCTCAACATCATCTCGTCCAGGCCGAAGCGGATGACGGTGAAGAAAATCTTGAGGAAACGCAGAAAACGCATGTCTGGGGGGCCTGTTGACTAGCGCGAGCCGCGCGGCGCAGCGCTTTGGCTCCCGCCGCCGGCCTGTGATTTTTGTTCGAGCCGCTCGATGCGCTTTTCCACGCGCGCCAGCGCGTCGCGTGCGCGCGACAGCTCTTCATTGAAGCCGTCGAGCTCGGCGCGCCGCACGAGCTGCGGATTTTCATCGAGCAGATATTCCGTGACCGAGCCGAGCACGTTGCGCCCGGTGCGCAGGGCCTGCTCGCTCGCGGCGCGCGCGAGCGTGGCGATGCGTGAAGCCGGCGCGTCGCCGATCAGCTTCGCGAGGTCCTCTTCGGGCTCCCAGCGCAGATGCTCGGCGAGCTTGCCGATGACCTGCGCAAACTCGGCATCGCCCTCGATCTTCACGTGCTTCATCACGGCCGCCTGGCCGCCCTGCATGAACGACGAGAGCGCGCCTGCGGGCAGCGAGAGCGTCACATCGACGTCGCCCGCATCGTGGTCCTCGACCGCGCCCAGATAGCCGTCCGGCTGCACGAGCAGCGTGAGCACGATGGGCGCACAGGTGAGACGGGCCGTCTTGCCGGCATAGGGGGCGAGACGCTCGCGTGCCCACGTTTCGCGGGCGAGCAGGTGATTGACGGCGGCAGCGAAGGGCTTGGCGGCAAGAGTCATCGGCTTGGAATAAGAAAACCCGCACGGGCACAAGCCCGGGCGGGTTCCTATTGTAACGTTCGAGCCACAGGATCGCGCCGCCGCCCTGCCCTGTCGAATGCGGCGGGGCGCCTGGAAGGCACCGCACTGCGATCTGGATCAAGTCACGAGACGCTCGGCCCGGCTACCGGCTCAGTGAGATTCGACCTGCTGGATGCCCGCGAGCAGCCAGCCTTCGCCCGACGTGCGCGACTTCGAGAGATTCCATACCTCGACGAACGGCGCGGCCGGCTCACCCATGGCTTCGCGAATCAGGCCGGAGAAGCGCACGCTCGCAAGGTATTCGCTGCCGCGGTCTTCCACGCCGAGCAGGTCCGCGTTGAGCTGCACGACGTCGGTCTGGTTGGGCTGCGCGCCGCGGCCCGCGAGATCGACGCGGATTTCGGCGAACATCTCGGGCGTCGTGAATTCGCGGATGTCGTCCATGTTGCCCGCGTCCCATGCGGCCTGCAGGCGCACGAAGTAAACCTTGGCATTGCGTACGAAGGCTTCCGTGTCGAAGCCGGCCGGAATCGACGCCGCTGCCGGCGTATCGATTTGCGGCGTGCTCAGCGGATTGGCTTCAGGCGCGAGGTACTGCCCCGTGGGCGGCGCGGTGTAGCGCGGCTCCTGCGGCTGATACCCGCCCGACGACGGGTTCATGCTGTTCGACGCATACCCGCCCTGGTACGCGGGTTCCGCGGCACGGCGGCGGCTCATGAACTTGCGGATCAGCCAGACGGCGATAAAGGCGATGATCGCAATGACGATCATGTTGGCCATCATGCCGGCAAACGCCTCGCCAAGACCGAAGTGCGAAAGCAGCGCGGCGATGCCAAGACCCGCTGCGAGGCCCGCGATCGGCCCAAGCCAGCGATTGCGCGCCGGTGCGGGCGCGGGCGTGGGAGCCGGCGTGCCGGGAGCGCGCTGGGCGCCGGCCTGCTGCGCGGGATTCGCGGGGGTGGGCTGGGCCGGCGGCGGCGTGGTGCTGCGCTGCGTAGCCGTGGACGACTGCTTGCCGAAACTGCGGCCGCCACCCATGCGGCGAGCCTCTGCGTCGAACGATGCGAGGCTGCCGGCAATCATCACGCCGGCAAGGGCCAGGACGCCGATTCGTCTGGCCCATGACGATGAAAGCTTTTTGGAAGCAGCGTTGCAGGGCTCAGACATGGCGAAAATTCCTTTAAAGACAGTGAGTTGGGAACACTAATACTTTGTGCCGACGTGTAAGGCTACCACGCCAGCTGACAAATTGTAATATTTGACGGCTTCGAGGCCGACTTGTTCCATCATCGTCTTGAGTGTTTCCTGGTCCGGATGCATGCGGATCGATTCCGCGAGGTACTGGTAGCTGTCCGCGTCCTGGGCGAAGCGCCGGCCAAGCCACGGCAGCACCTTGAACGAATAGACGTCGTACGCCTTCTTGAGCGGCTCCCAGACCTTCGAGAATTCGAGCACGAGCACGCGGCCGCCCGGCTTGAGCACACGGCGCATCTCGGCGAGCGCAGCGTCCTTGTGCGTCATGTTGCGCAGCCCGAAAGCCACGGTCACCACATCGAAATAGTTGTCCGGAAAGGGGATTTTCTCGGCGTCGCAAAGGAGCGCCGGCGTGATCACGCCGTTGTCGATGAGGCGGTCGCGGCCCACGCGCAGCATCGACTCGTTGATGTCGGTGTGCCAGACCTCGCCCGTCGGGCCCGCTTTCTTCGCGAACGCCATGGAAAGGTCGCCGGTGCCGCCCGCGATGTCGAGCACCTTCGCACCGGGCCGGATGTTCGCCTGCGCGATCGTGAACGCCTTCCACGCGCGGTGCAGCCCGCCCGACATCAGATCGTTCATCAGGTCGTAGTTCGAGGCGACCGAGTGAAACACGCCGGCCACTTTCTTCGCCTTGTCCTGTTCGTCGACTGTCTGATAGCCGAAGTGGGTTTTGCTCATCGCGCTCGTCCTTTCGCGGAAGGGTGTTCTATTGGTGTGCTGCGCCGCGTCTGTCAGAGATGCGGCGGGGCTGGATCGTAACAGGAAGCGTCAGTGGCAGTGGCCATGCGCGGCAGGAGGCGCCGCCATCGGAGCGTCGCGCTCGACGCCCGCCGCCTTCAGTCTGGCGAAATATTCCGCCCAGAGCTCGTCCTGGCGTGTGGCGAGCTCATAGAGCTGGTCCCACGAGTAGATGCCGGTGTTGTGGCCGTCGGAGAACGTGGGCTGCAGCGCGTAGTTGCCGACACCTTCCAGCGCCGTAATCGTCACCTCGCGCTTGCCCGTCTGCAGCGTTTCCTGGCCGGCGCCGTGCCCGCGCACCTCCGCCGAGGGCGAATACACGCGCATCAGCTCGAAGGGCACGCGGTAGCTCTCCCCGTTCGCATACTGGAGTTCCAGCACGCGCGAGACGGCGTGCACCACGACGCCGCTTGGCACCGGCGTATCGGATTTCAGTCCACTCATGATCGTTCCCGCTGTTGGATGCGTGTTGGACGCGTATTGGACGCAATTGGACGCTCACCGCGCCCGCCCGCTCAGGCCTTAAGCCTGCTCCATTTCGTGGCGCACCGCGTCGCGCAGCAGCGTGGCCTGCGCGCGGCGCTGGCCCAGCATTGCCTCGGACACTGTGCGCTGGCGCGGTGCCCAGACGGGCAGCGGGAAATGGGCATCGTTCGTGAAGCGCGGAATGACGTGCCAGTGCACGTGCGGCACCTGGTTGCCGAGGCTCGCCAGATTCACTTTCGAAGGCTGCATGACGCGGCGCAGCGCACGCTCGACGGCGTACACCGCGCGCATCAGATGTTCCCGGTCGGCCGCGCCCAGGTCCGAGAATTCGGCGACGTGCGCATTCCAGATGACCCGGCAGAAGCCGGGATAGTCGGCCTCGGCAGTCGCGAGCACGACGCGCATGCGCTCGTCCTGCCACAGCACGTCGCCGCCTTCCTCACTGCAGAATACGCATGTCATCGTCGTCCTCGAACCCGTTCACGGAAAATTGAGCGCAGCCATTAGACCAGCACGCGCTCGATTCCGCCATTGTTCGCGTTCTGAACGTAGTCCGCCATCCAGTTTTCGCCAAGTATGTGGCGGGCGATTTCCACCACGATGTAATCGGCTTCGATGTTGGCGTCCTCGTTGTACCGCGACAGACCCTGGAGGCACGACGGGCAAGAGGTGAGAATCTTGACGTCCTGCGTCGTACCCTGCCCGCCCGCTTCCTGCTGCGTCGCCGGCTGCACCCCGTTCGCGCCGTTGCCGACGATCGGAATGCCACGCAGCTTCGCCGCGCCCTTGCGGATTTCCTCTTCCTTGCGGAAACGCACCTGCGTCGAAACGTCCGGGCGCGTCACGGCCAGCGTGCCCGATTCGCCGCAGCAGCGATCGTTCTTCTCGATCTTGTAGCCGTCGTGTTCAGCACCCATCAGCTCATTGACGAGCTTGACCGGATCCATCGTCTTGATCGGCGTGTGGCACGGGTCGTGATACATGTAGCGCGTGCCCGTCACGCCGTCGAGCTTGATGTCCTTCTCGAGCAGGAACTCGTGGATGTCGATGATGCGGCATCCCGGGAAGATCTTGTCGAATTCATAACCCGCGAGCTGGTCGTAGCACGTACCGCACGACACCACGACGGTCTTGATGTCGAGGTAGTTCAGCGTGTTCGCGACGCGATGGAACAGCACGCGGTTGTCGGTGACGATCTTCTCGGCCTTGTCGTACTGGCCCGAGCCGCGCTGCGGATAGCCGCAGCACAGGTAGCCCGGCGGCAGCACCGTCTGCACGCCCGCTTCCCAGAGCATCGCCTGGGTGGCGAGGCCCACTTGCGAGAACAGACGCTCCGAGCCGCAGCCGGGGAAGTAGAACACCGCTTCCGAATCGACGTTCGTCGTCTTCGGGTTGCGGATGATCGGCACGATCTTGTTGTCTTCGATGTCGAGCAGCGCGCGCGCCGTCTTCTTCGGCAGGTTGCCCGGCATCTTCTTGTTGACGAAGTGGATCACCTGCTCGACCACGGGCGGCTTGCCCGTGGTGGCGGGCGGCAGCGCCGTCTGCTTCTTGACGAACTTCTTCAGCACGTCGTTGCCAAGGCGCTGCGCCTTGTAGCCCACGCCCATCATCGCGGTGCGCGCGAGGTTGATGGTCTGCGGGTTCGTGGCGTTCAGGAAGAACATGCCCGCCGCGTTGCCCGCGTTGAACTTCTTCTTGCCCATCTTGCGCAGCAGATTGCGCATGTTCATGGTCACATCGCCGAAGTCGATCTTGACCGGGCACGGCGTCACGCATTTGTGGCAGACCGTGCAGTGGTCGGCCACGTCGTTGAACTCGTCCCAGTGCTTGATCGACACGCCGCGGCGCGTCTGCTCTTCGTACAGGAACGCCTCGACCAGCAAGGAAGTCGCGAGAATCTTGTTGCGCGGGCTGTAGAGCAGGTTCGCGCGCGGCACGTGCGTCGCGCACACGGGCTTGCACTTGCCGCAGCGCAGGCAGTCCTTCACCGAATCGGCAATCGCGCCAATGTCGGACTGCTGCATGATGAGCGACTCGTAGCCCATCAGGCCGAACGACGGCGTGTAGGCGTTGCGCAGGTCGGCGCCTTCGAGCAGCTTGCCCGCGTTGAAGCGGCCTTGCGGATCGACGCGTTGCTTGTAAGCGCGGAACTCGGCGATCTCTTCGTCCGTGAGGAATTCGAGCTTCGTGATGCCGATGCCGTGCTCGCCCGAGATCACGCCGTCGAGCGAACGCGCGAGCTTCATGATGCGCGCGACCGCATGGTGCGCGTCCTGCAGCATCTCGTAGTTGTCGGAGTTGACCGGCAGGTTCGTGTGCACGTTGCCGTCGCCGGCGTGCATGTGCAGCGCCACGAATACGCGCCCGCGCAGCACCTTCTTGTGGATCGCCTGCGTCTCGTCGAGGATCGGCTTGAATTCGCCGCCGTTGAAGATCTTGCGCAGTTCCGCGCGGATCTCCTGCTTCCACGAAATCCGCACCGTGCGGTCCTGAGTCACGTGGAAGACGTTGGCGTCGGGCTGCACGTCCACGCGGTCGGCGAACTTCTCCGCCAGCGCCTCGTAGCCCAGCTGCACGAGGTAGTGCTGCGCCTCGCGCAGCGACAGATCGAGCTTCTCGCCCACGAAGGTCCAGCGCTCGCGCACGCGCTTGAGCAGGTCGAGCGCCTGCTGGACGCGGTCTTCGAGCAGTTCCGCGGAGGGGATCTCGTTCGCGTCGTCGGTCTTGCCGAGCGGCAGCTTGCCCGCCTTGAAGAACGCTTCGAGCGCGTCGACCAGTTGCAGCTTGTTCTTGATCGACAGCTCGATGTTGATGCGCTCGATGCCGTCCGTGTACTCGCCCATGCGGTTGAGCGGGATCACGACGTCTTCGTTGATCTTGAACGCGTTGGTGTGCTTGGCAATCGCGGCCGTGCGGCTGCGGTCGAGCCAGAAGCGCTTGCGTGCCTCGGCGGACACCGCGACGAAGCCTTCGCCGCTCTTGCCGTTGGCCATGCGAATGACTTCCGAGGTCGCGGCGGCCACGGCATCGGCGTCGTCGCCGACGATGTCGCCGATCAGCACCATCTTCGGAAACGCGTTGCGCTTGCTCTTGGTCGCGTAGCCCACGGCGCGCAGATAGCGCTCGTCGAGGTGCTCGAGGCCCGCGAGAATCGCGCCGCCCTGCTTCGACGTCTCGAACAGGTAGTCCTTGATCTCGACGATGCTCGGAATCGCCTCGCGCGCCTGGCCGAAGAACTCGAGGCACACCGTGCGCGTATGCGCGGGCATCTTGTGCAGCACCCAGCGCGCGGACGTGATGAGCCCGTCGCAGCCTTCCTTCTGCACGCCCGGCAGGCCGGCGAGGAACTTGTCGGTGACGTCCTTGCCGAGGCCTTCCTTGCGGAAGCGCTTGCCTTCGATATCGAGCGATTCAGCGCGCAGCAGCTTTTCGCCCGGCGCGTATTCGCCGTCGAACCACTTCAGCTCGAAGCGCGCCACGGGAATGTCGTGGATCTTGCCCATGTTGTGGTCAAGACGCGTGACCTCGAGCCAGTTGCCCTGCGGGTCGACCATGCGCCACCAGGCGAGATTGTCGAGCGCCGTGCCCCACAGCACCGCCTTCTTGCCGCCCGCGTTCATCGCAACGTTGCCGCCGATGCAGGACGCATCGAGCGAAGTCGGATCGACGGCGAAGACGAAGCCCGCCGCGTCGGCGGCCTCGGTTACGCGGCGCGTGACCACGCCCGCGCCCGAGAAAATCGTCGCGACCTTGCGGTTCACGCCCGGCAGGTCGATCATCTCGACGGGGCCGAGCTGCTCGAGCTTTTCGGTATTGATGACGGCCGAGAACGGCGTGAGCGGCACCGCGCCGCCCGTGTAGCCCGTGCCGCCTCCGCGCGGAATCACGGTGAGGCCGAGTTCGAAACAGGCCTTGATGAGGCCCGCGATTTCGGCTTCGGTATCGGGCGTGAGGACGACGAACGGATATTCCACGCGCCAGTCGGTCGCGTCGGTCACGTGCGAGACGCGCGAGAGGCCGTCGAAACGGATGTTGTCCTTGGCCGTGCGCTTGCCGAGCACCTTCGTCGCGCGGCGGCGCAGGTCGGCCATCTTCTCGAACTCGCCCGCGAAGGCGTCGATGGCGCGGCGCGTGGCGCCGACCAGTTTTTCGACGCGCGCGGCACGATCCACGCCTTCTTTGTCCGTGTGCTCCTGCAGATCGGCGCGGCGGCGCTTCTCGATTTCGGCGAGGCGGTGGTTCAACGCCTCGATCAGGAGCGCGCGGCGCTTCGGATTGTCGAGCAGATCATCCTGCAGATACGGGTTGCGGCGCACGACCCAGATGTCGCCCAGCACCTCGTACAGCATGCGCGCCGAGCGGCCGGTGCGGCGCTCCGCGCGCAGCTCGGCGAGCGCGTTCCATGCGTCTTCGCCGAGCAGGCGGATGACGATTTCGCGGTCCGAAAACGACGTGTAGTTATAGGGAATCTCGCGCAGGCGCGGTTCGATGTCGGCGGCCACGGCGGCGGCGGCGCCGTGAGGATCGAAAACTTGAGGTGCGTTCATGGTTGGACGACTCTTTGGGCCAGTCCCGTGCACGGCTCGCGGCCGCTGCGACGGATACTGACGGGGCGCGTGGGGCGCTATTCTGAAATCGTGTCCGCCTGTGGCAGGCTGCGGACGAAAAGGGTGGGGAGGCACATGGCGGCAACGCTCACGCCGATGGTTCCCCGGCGCTCGGATTTAGCGACACGATCGTGCGTGGCGGGCGTGCCGCTGCGCCGCCGGGCGGGTTACGCGCCGTGCGGGCATCAAATGGGCTGTCCGAGGTTGCCAGTGCATCATCCGATCCTTGTTTCGAAAAAGGATTTTACCGCATGATCCGCACCCGCGCTGACGCTGCGTGGGAACCTGGTGAACACACAAGATTCACTTGCGTTGACGGGCGATTCGCGCCCGATTGCGCGCGCTTTGACGATGATTTGCCTTCCGGCCGGTCGGCGAATCGCGCCGCCGCATCCGGCGCCAGCCGCCAGGCCGCGCCGCCAGCGCTGAAACGGTTGGCGCTATCATTTACGCTTTCCCGCCCTAAACCCGCGCCCGGCGCGCCCTCGCATGGCCTCCCACGACGAATACCTGAAGAAGATCCTCACCGCCCGCGTGTACGATGTCGCCCGCGAAACCGAACTCGAGCGCGCCCCGAACCTCTCGGCGCGTCTGCGCAAC
>NZ_JBMIQH010000075.1:0-10319 GCF_056155635.1 Paraburkholderia sp. BR10141
GCAGGACGGCGGCTAAGGAAGAATCCAGGCGGGCGTCGTGCCGGTCAGGCAGAAATACGATTCGAAGGTCGACTACTACAACTGTCCAAGGCATATGCCCCTTTCGTGGAAACACGCGAATTCTAGTGACGACGCGCGAGCCGAGTCAACGACTAATTCAAAGATTTTTCTTTCGAATCTGTTACTGCGGTGGATGCAAATCATTTGCACACCTCTTCGTTTTGCACCCGCCATCACTCACCTGCCCCCTTTACTCGAAGCAGGAGGCGCAGCAGCACAGGCAGCACCAGCAGGACGAGCGGCATCTGCACGATCAAGCCCGAGATGATCGCGACCGCGAGCGGTTGCTGCATTGCAGAACCCTGGCCGATCGCGAAGGCAAGCGGCAGCAGAGCGAGAATGGCTGCGATGGTCGTCATCGCGATGGGCCGCAGTCGATTGCGACCCGCGGCCTGCAACGCCTCCTCCAGCGGCACGCCTTCGTCGCGTACGAGCCCCTGAAACTCGGAAACGTAGAAGATCGCGACCTCCGTCACGATGCCGACGATCATCGTCATGCCCATCATCGCGGAGATGTTGAGCTCGATGCCCGTCACCCACAGCCCGATGAACACGGCGCCGGTGGCGAGCAGCGGCATTGCCATCACCGCGAGCGCCACGCGAAAGCGCTCGTAGAGGAATAGCAGCAGGCCGAACACCAGCGCCACGGCCGCGCCGAACACCGCGAGCAGCCCCTTGAAGGCGATCTGCTGTTGCTGGTACAAGCCGCCAAGTTCGTAGTAGACGCCCGCTGGAAGGAGCGCGGGATCGGCAAGCGCGCGCTGCACGTCGGCGATCGTCGAGCCGAGGTCCCGCCCATCGATGCGCGCCGTCACCGCCACCATGCGCTTGAGGTTGTCGCGACTGATCTCGGGCTGGCCGCTCACGTGCACCGGTTCGGCCACGCGTGAAAGCGCGAACACGTGCCCATCCGGCGCGCGCAACGGCAGGCGCGCAAGTTCGGTGTCCGTCATTTGCAGCGCACCTTGCGCACGCACGCGCACACCAACTGTCTTCGGGCCGCTCTGGAACTGCGTCGCCACATTCCCGTCCAGCAGGTCGGAGACCTGCTGCGCGATTGCCTGCGGATCCATGCCCTCGGCAGCCGTGGCGTCGGGCCGGATGCGCAGATCGATGGCGTCGCCGGCAGGATTGATGCCGTCGTTCACGTCGACGATGCCGCCGATCTTGCCGATGCGTGCGGCCACACGTTGGGCGGTCGTGTCGAGCACATGGGAGTCGTCCGAGTAAATCTTGATCTGCACGGGCTGCGGAACCGCCGTGAGGTCGCCGATCAGGTCCTCCATCAACTGGGCAAGTTCCACGCTCACGCCGGGCACTTTTGTTTCGATCTGCGAACGGATCTCCTCCATCACCGTGTCGATCGGTTCGCGGCTACCGGACTTCAAGCGCACAAAGAAGTCACCCTTGTTCGGCTCGTTCAGGTCGCCGCCAAGTCCGGCGCCGGTGCGGCGTGAATACGTCGCCACATTCGGGTTCGCGCGAATGATCGCTTCGATTTGTTGCATCAGTCGATCGGTTTCGGTGATCGATGTGCCCGGTTGCGTGTGATAGTCGAGCACGAAACCGCCCTCGTCCATCGACGGCATGAAGCCGCTGCCGACCCGCGTGAACGCGAGCGCCGAAAGCAGCGCAAGCGGAACCACGAGCGCGAGCACCCACAGGGGCCGCGCACTCACGCGAGAGACGAGCCGCGCGTAGGTGCGATTGAGCCACGCGGCGAAGCGCGTTTCGCGATGCTCCTCGGCGTCTTTCGCCGTGAGCCAGCGGTCGCAGAGAATCGGGATGGCAAGCCACGTGACGAGGAACGAAATGAAGAGCGCGCTCGCCATCGTCACCGAAAGCGCCTTGAAGAACGCGCCGGTTACGCCCGAGAGAAACGCCAGCGGCACAAAGATAATGAGCGTTGCCGCGGAAGAGCCGGCGAGCGGCCGCGTGAATTCGAGCGCCGCGCTCATCACCCGGCCATGGAACGCATGCGCGCCGGCCTCGCGCATACGCCGCGCGATATGCTCGATCATCACGATGGCGTCGTCGATCACGAGGCCCACCGCCGCCGCCATGCCGCCGAGCGTCATGATGTTGAAGCCCATGCCGAACACGTCGAGCAGCAGAATGGTCGCGGCCATCACGATGGGCACGAGCGCCACTGCAATGAGCGTGATCTTCGTGTTGCGCAGAAATACGAAGAGCGTGAGCGCCGCGAGCACCACGCCAATCATGATGGCATCGCGCACGCTGGTGGCCGAGGCGATCACGAGCTCGCTCTGGTCGTACCAGTTCGAGAGCGTCACGCCGTGCGGCATCTGTGGGCCGAAGTCCTTCAGGCGAGCGCGAATCGCCTGCGCCATCGCCACGCTGTTTGCGCCGGGCTGCTGGTAGACGTTGACCAGCACCGCATCCTGACCGTCGGCGGTCACGCGGATCCATTGCGGCACGGTCCCCTGGGTGACGGTGGCCACATCGCGCAGGCGGATCTGCGTCGCGCCAGTGGACGACACGACCACGTTTTTCAGTGTATCGAGCCCGCTGAAAGCCGAATTCGCCACGACGAGAAAGAGCTTGTCGTGGTCCTCGATGCGCCCGGTGGCCATCAGCACGTTGCCCGCACCGATTGCACGCGAAATATCGCCCACCGAGAGCTTGTACGTCGCGAGGCGTGCGGGGTCGACGGCCACTTCGAGCTCGTCGCGCGCCCCACCCGTCACGTCCACGCGCGCCACGCCCGCCACGGAGGAAAGCAGCGGACGCAACTGGAACTGGGCGAGGTCGTAGAGTTGAGAAAGCGACAAGCGCGACGACGTCAGGCTGTATGCGAGCACCGGAAACACGGTCGGGTCCATCCGGCGCACCTGCATGCTGGTGCCGGGCGGCAGCGTCGCGAGGATCTCGGCAATGGCCGACTGCGCCTGCAACGTGGCTTGCGCCATGTCGGTGCCCCAGTCGAAATTGAGGGAGATCTCCGCCGACCCGCGGCTCGTGCGGGATTCGACGTCGCGCACGTTCGGCACGCGACGCAACGCTTCTTCCACCGGCATGGTGACGAGTGTCGCCATCTGTTCGGCCGGACGGTCGCCCGCGTCGAGTGAAATCACGGCGCGCGGAAAGGAAACGTTAGGAAAGAGCGAGATCGGCAGACGCAGCGCGGTGAGCGCGCCGGCAAGCGCGGCAAGCGCGATCACGAACAGCAGCGAACGACGGTGGCGCTGCATCCACTGGCTGAACGTCATCGCGCGCCGCCTTGCGCCACGCGCACGGCCATGCCGTCTTCGAGTTCGTAGTTGCCGACGACGACGAGCGGCCGCGAGGCGTCGAGCGCGCCATCCACGCCGTACGTATCGCCATGCTCGACTTTCACCTTCACGTCGACGCGGTGCGCCTTGTTGTCCGGCGCGACCTGAAACACATAGCTGCCCTTCGCATCCTGCAGTACCGCGGCGCGCGGCACGTTCCACCACGTGCCGGTCTGCGTGTCGATGTCGGCCCGCACGCGCGTTCCCGGCAGGAAGGCAGCACCCGCGAGCGGTACGTTCGCACTTACGTTCACGAGCTGGCTCTGCGCGTCGATGGCTGCGCCGACGAGCACGATGCGCCCCTGCGCGCGCTGCGACCCGAGCGAGGCGGACAGAGGGCGCAGCACGACACGGTCTCCGGCGTGCAGCGTGAGCGCGTCGGCGGGTTCGACGCCCAGCGAAATGTTCGCGGCATTGCCCGCGGCGCCGTTGAATGCAACGAGCTGGGCGAGCGCAGTGCCCGCCTGGATCCGGTCGCCCGGCACCGCAGCAAGCTGCGCGATGACGCCGGCCACTGGTGCCGTAATCGTCTTCGAACCCGGTGTGATGCCCGTCGCTTGTTGCGCAGCAAGCGCTTGCTGAGCGTCATCCAGCGCTTTTTGCGCCGCGGCGAGCTGCGATTGCGTGGCGAGACCGTCGTGAAAGAGCGAGCCCGTGCGCGCGAGTTCGCCACGTGCGAGCGTCGCTGCGCTTTGTGCCTGCGTATAGGCGATCACGGCGTTTGGATCGGCTTGCACGACGAGGAGCGCAGCGCCCTGCGCTACGGTCTGGCCGGGCTGGACGAGCACGCGCGTGACGCGTGCGAGATACGGCAGGCTGATGGACGTGGCGTTCGAGGCCGCGGACGCAACCGAGCCATACGCGACGACGGTTTGGGCAACCGGTTGGCGCATCACGCGCACGACCTGCACGGCGGCGGATGGCGCGGGCGTGCTGCCCGAAGCGCCGGCGTCATCCGCGCGCGCTGCATGCGGTGCGAAAAGCGCTGCGCCAGCGGCGAGCGCGGCCGCCGCGCCAAGTGCGCAGACGGCGACACGCGTGCGCGTGCCGGAAAGAAAGCGGTGCTCAGTCATGGAGATCAACGTGCAACGATGGTATTGGATGGCGCGCTTTCAGCAGTGGCGCCTCGCGCGGACGGAGCCTGATCAGGATCGGGGATCGCGCTGCCGAGCAGCGCCTGGAGGCCAATGCGTTGCTCAGCTAGCGCTTCGCGCGCAGTGGCCGCATCGATGCGACGCGAGAGCGCCGCAGTTTGCGCATCGACATACTGGCCAAGCACGATGTTGCGCGCCGCATAGGCGTCGCGCGCCTGCGCGGCGGCACGTTCGAGCCCTGGCAGCGCAGCGTCATCCTGATCGAGTTGATGCGCGGCGATCGCGCTGTCGGCACGCAGGTGGGCAATATCGGCGTAAGCCGCATTCAGGCGTGTCTGGTATTCGTCCGCGAGACGCTGCCGCGTGGCCTGCTCGATGGCGATATTGCCGCGATTGCGGTTGAAGACCGGCAGCGTGAGGTTGATCGCGAAACCACTCGTGTAGATCTCCGAGGTGTCGCGCTGGCGCGTAAAGCCCACGGAAAGACTTGGAAACTGGTTGAGGATCGCGGCGCGGTACTTCTGCTCCTGCGCCTCGTAGCCGGCCTGCAGCGCGATCAGATCGGGACGGCGCTGCGCCAGCATTGCAACCGCGGCGTCGAGCGTGCCATCGGGCATCGGCGTGACTGCTGTGTCGCCTGTGAGCGCCAGCGTCGTGTCGGGCGCGAGGCCGAGCAGCGCATTGAGGTCATGGTGCGTCTGCTCACGCGCGTGCTGCATGTCGGTGTACTGCTTGCGGGCGTCTTCGTACGCCGTGAGCGACGCGGTGACGCTGTCCGCCGTCACGTTGTGCTCGCTTGCCGCGTGCGCGGTGCGTTCGTAACGCGTGCGGGTCAGTGCCGTCTGCTGCTCGAGCAGCGGCAACACCTCATCCTGAAAGCGCGCTCTCACGTACAGCTGCTTCGCCTGCGCCACGACCTGCCACTCCTGCCAGAGCAGACCGAGGTCGGTCTTTCGAACCGTGGCGTTGGCGGACTTCGTGTTCGCGCCACGCGTGACAATCGCCATCACGTCCATGCTCAGACCGTAGCTGAACGCGCGCGACAACCCGACAGCGCCGGGATAGTCGCTGGAGACGCTCACCTGTGGATCCGGCAGAAGTCCCGCCGAAAACGCCTGCGCTTGCGCAATGCCGAGGTCGTCGCGTGAAAGTTTCAGGTCGGGATTGTTGGCGACTGCCAGCATCGCGACGTCTTCGATGTCGAAGCCGTTCGACGGATCGAAGCGGTGTGCCGCAAGCTCGGGCAATGGCATTTTCGCGGGGTCGATCTGCACCCGTGCGAGCGCGCCCTGCGTGATCAACGAAGGGCCCGTAGCCAACGGCTGCGCCTTGTAGCTTGCGCAGCCGGCGAGCAGTGCAGTGCCCGATACAACGGCGATGAGCGCAGCGCGCGTGCGATTCGGGATGCTGAAGTGAAAGACGCGCGGACACATTGCGCGAGACTGCGGGCTGGACAATATGGACTCCTCAAGCCAATCCCGCGCAGCATGAATGCGCGAGCATGGACCTGAACCCAAACGCCACACGTTGGTGGCGTTGCGGCAGGCATGCTGCGCATTCTGCAGGGTTAACGCTTATGCAATCCTTAAGCAGGCGTTCCCATCCGGTCTCTACGGCCGCTTCGCCGCCAGGTAGGCGATGCGCTCAGCGCCGAGCTGCGCTCCGCTTTCGAAAATCGCCCGCATCCTGACTTCCAGATACGCGCGCTCTTCGCGGGTAAATTCCTTTTCGAAGACCTCTTCCAGGCTGGGCGCCAACGGATGGGGCGAGGTACGAAGAAACGTTTCCCAAGGCAGGCTGTCTTCGGTTCGCACTTCGATGTGCAATTCCAGACGGATGTCGGTGAAGCCCGCGTCGATCGCGAAGCGCACGAGGTCGCGCTCACCATAATTCGTGATGGACAGTGAGCGCGCCTTCTCTTCCGTGTCCGGGAACTGCGCCGCCCGGCACCGAAGCAGCAAGGGAAAGAAGGGATCTTCCGCGTTGAACGCGCCGGAATCGACGAGTTGCTTGAGCATGCACACCTCGAGCGCTTCGTCACGCAAAATCGGCTCGGCGATGGCGAAGCGGCCACCCGGTTTGAGGATGCGGTAGATCTCTCGCATTGCAGCGGGCTTGTCTTCCACATACGCCAGCACCGCGCGCATCGTGGCGGCATCGACCGCCTCATTGGCGATGCCTGCCAGATTTTCGGCGCTGCCGTGTATGAATGCGCACTGCCCGCTTACCCCCAGGCTTCGGGCCCTCTCTTCCGTGTGCCGCAGCAGCGGAGCCGAAATATCGGTCATGAGCACCCGGATTGCGGCGCCGGCACGTTCAATCGCGCGAAACCCGACGAGACCATCACCCGTCCCGATGTCGGCCAATGTCATCCCGGGGCGCAGGCGGACGGAATCCAGCACACGGTCCGCGTACCTTGTGATCTCGGCGCGGACATCGTGCTCATGGGCGGGATCATTGCCATGGCGCTGCCGGTGGATCCACGTGGACCAGTTGTCCTGAGTGACGTCGTTCGTGAGTGGCAACAAAATGGATTTCCAGGGAAAACTTGAAAGACTCGCGCGATGGTAGCCTTGAATTCTGATGAACTCCTTATCTAAACGATATTCCCGACGTGGAGCCTTATTTTCGCGGTGCCAAAGGTGCGGTTTTTAGCCTGAATAAGAGTCGCTTTCATTCCATGACATACTGGCAATCATTTCAATAGCCACGCAAGCCCCGGGCACGCAGCGTCCGGAAACTCGGACCTGACCACATTTTTAAAACAGATCGTCGGGCGATTATGACCGGCGTTGACGCGAATCGAACCGCAGCTTATACGAGCCTTAAGTTGATTCGTTTTCAAAAAATAAATACTTCTTAAGTATTTGGAAGGTACTCCGATAAGCCGGGCGCAGTTCACGGTTTTTCTCTCTCTTTATTGGGGACCTTCTGATGACAATCCGGGCAGTTTCTAGCCAACCCGCCGCTTCCACAGCAGCGAATACCGGCGCGCAGAACCAGCAGGCGGCTGCCGCTACGCAACCTGCCAGCAAGACGCAGGCGCCGACAACGACGACGACACAGGCTTCGACGCCGTCGGCTTCGTATGCCGTTACGATCAGCAACGCCGCACGCGCAGCATTCGCCGAAGCCACCGAAACGTCGGTTCAGACCGCGCAGGAAGCCAACCGCGGAGACCGACAGGCTCAACGCCTGCTTGCGAAGGAACAGGCCAATAAGCTGGGGTAAGGCGCAAGGGCGTGCGACAGGCGTTGTCTGACGCCGGTTTTGCACGCCCTACCCTGTGGCTCCGTTTGCACGCTGCGCGAAAACCGCGACGTGCAAGTTCACAGCTTTGCGCAAGACCGCTTGATGCGCTCCAGGTGCTCCATCAAACCAGACGGATAAGATAACTTTTCTTATCGGAATAGTTCGTTTTCAACACAAAACTCCGCGCTTCAAAAACGCGCCGCAAGCGCCCGTCCCCTATCTTCAGCGACAATGGGAGCATCCTCGCGCGCTGCTCAAGGAACGAGCGCGCAGACGTGGGAAGCCTATGTAAACGCCGTGCTGCGCGACGTGAAACCGGGCGGCATCGTGATCGTGGGACTTTCGCCGAGGACGGTCCCGACCATTGCAGCGGGCTGCCCGTCATGCACTACAGCGCCGATGCGTTGCACGCCGAATTTGGCGCGCCCTTCACGCTGATCAAACAGGCACGCGAAGAGCCTCACACGCCGGGTGGCGCCACGCAGAAGTTCATCTACTGCATGTGCCTAAAGAGACTTCGTGAATGGGCCTGCCGTTGAGGCGGTACGTTTCAGGGCGCGAACGCGAGTGCCGCGTCTTCCGGAAGATTCTCGAGCGCGCGACTGCCGTCGCGCAGCGCCTCGCTCTCGCCGTTGAAGGTCGTTTCGCTGTATGCGATGAGTTTGAAGCCGCTACCCGCACTGCGAGGGATGGTGATGCCCCAATGCCACCCTCCTTCCTGTTCGAAGACATGCAGCTTCAGAGATGCATGCAATGTGTTTGATCGATTCGTCATGTCACGCCCTCCTTTGCGAAAGCGTCGAGGCAGCCGGCATTGGTCAGTGTAGGCATCATTTTGTTGCGGCGCAATAAATATCGACGTTGAGGTGCGATGCTACGCGATCGGGCGTCGTTATCGGGCAACAAAGGGAAACAGGCGGCAACGAGAAGCAACAAGCGGAAACAAAAGTAAACATGGCGTGCGGCGGCGCAGCGTCCTGCCGCAGTCATGTCAGCCCCTCAAAAGGACGTGGGCGCGCCCGCCACGTTCGCGCTATCCTCCGCGCGATGCGCGAAAGTATGCGCTCCCCATTTCCTTTGCGCCCCAAGCATGACCGAACGCACCGAAGCCATCCCCGAGAGCACGCCCGAGGTCGCATCCAATAGCGCGCGATCAACGCTGTGCTATCCCTATCCGGCCCCACCCGCGCCGGGCTCGACTCTCGAAATCGCGCCGGGCGTGCGCTGGCTGCGTATGCCGCTGCCCTGGGCGCTCGATCACATCAATGTGTGGCTTGTCGACGACGCCGAAGGTTGCGCCGTTGTCGATACGGGTGCGCGCACCGATGCGGCCACGGCTGTATGGCGCGCGATCTTCCCGCAAGGTGGCGAGGCGCACACGGCGTTCCGCGTGACGCGCGTGCTGGTCACGCACATGCACCCCGATCATGTGGGCATGGCAGGCTGGCTCACGCGCGCGTTCGACTGCCGGCTCTGGATGACGCGCACCGAATACTTCAACTGCCGTGTGGCCGCTGCCGACACGGGCCGCGAAGCGCCTGCCGACGCACTCGACTTCTATCGCCGCGCGGGCTGGAGCGAGTCGGCTATCGACGTCTATCGCGCGCGCTTCGGCCGCTTCGGCCAGCATATCCACGCGCTGCCGGAAAGCTTCCGGCGTCTGCAGGACGGCGAGGTCGTGCGCATCGGCGCGCACGACTGGCGCGTGATCGTCGGCATGGGGCATTCGCCGGAACACGCGTGTCTCTACTGCCCGGCGCTGAAGCTGTTCATTTCGGGCGACCAGGTGCTGCCACGCATCTCCTCGAACGTTTCGGTCTATCCGATCGAGCCCGACGCGGACCCGATGGCCCAGTGGTACGCATCGTTCGACAAGCTGCAACGCGAAGTGCCCGACGACGTGCTCGTGCTTCCCTCGCATAACGACTGCTTTTACGGGTTGCACGCGCGCATCGAACGCTTGCGCCAGGGGCAGGACAAGAGCCTCGCGCGCCTGCGCGGCACGCTCGCCGAACCGCGCCGCGCCGTTGACGTGTTCGGGGCGCTGTTCGCGCGGCGCATCGGCGAGGACGATCTCGGGCAGATGAGCCTCGCAACCGGCGAGAGCCTGGCGTGCCTGAACTACCTGATGTATCGCGGTGAAGTGAAACGCGAGCTGCGCGACGACGGCATGTACTGGTATTCGCGGACGTAAAAAATGGCAGGAAAGGCGCACTACGCCTCTCCTGCCACAAGTCGGATCGACGGCAGTCGCCGCCCGGCGCTTACATGTTCGGGTAGTTCGGGCCGCCGCCGCCTTCGGGCGTGACCCATACGATGTTCTGCGTCGGGTCCTTGATGTCGCAGGTCTTGCAGTGCACGCAGTTCTGCGCGTTGATCTGCAGACGATCTTCTTCCTGATCGTCTTTTACGAACTCGTACACGCCTGCGGGACAGAAGCGCGCCTCTGGGCCTGCATACGTCGCGAGGTTGATGCCGACCGGCACCGTCATGTCCTTGAGCGTGAGGTGCGCCGGCTGGTTCTCCTCGTGATTCGTGTTCGAGATGAACACCGAAGACAGACGATCGAACGTGAGCTTGCCGTCGGGCTTCGGATACTCGATCGGCTTGCACTGCGAAG
>NZ_JBMIQH010000076.1:0-9290 GCF_056155635.1 Paraburkholderia sp. BR10141
AAAACACGACATCTGTAAATAGCCAGAACACGACATTAGGACGTAGCCCCCACATCAAAAAGTTCGATAATTTATGTTATGTAAAGTCGCAGAAGCTAATGGCGGGAAACCTATCTGTTTTGTCAGGTTGAAAGAATCTGTTTGTAAGCATAGTTACAGATTCTTACAAAAACCTTGCCCGCGACCCCATGAACACCGTAGCACCCCGTCACGGCGAGCTTTCCGACTTCCTCGCGCTGGTCGACGGCCTGTCCATTGCGCGCATCGCCGATATTCTCCGCTGCTGCACCCGAAGCGTCCGGAACTATGCCGCCGGACGCTCGCCCATCCCGTGGCACCGCATCGAGCTGCTGCGCCTTCTCAAGCAGGAATCTGCCGCGCCTGCACGCCAGCCTGATTCAAGCGTCGAATCCGAAGGCGTGGCCGTCACCGCAAACATCGACCCGGACCCGAATGCCCCGGACGTGCCGCCGGCCGAAATGCTGGCTTGGGTCGGCGTGCACGCGCCGCATTTCCTGTCGAGCCGTCGCAGCTTTGCACAGTACGTTCGCGGCTGGAACGTCGTCGACAAGGTCAGGCGCGCAAAGCGTGATGGCAGCTTCGCCGACGTGCTCGCGCGCTGGCGCGTGCTTGCCGTCGAACTGCCCAAGGCATGGCGATCCGGCCGCCTATGGGCTGACATCGGGCCACCCGCCTACCACACCGACTAAGACGCGTAGTCCTTCCATCGGGTAGCGAACCGTTGCCCAAAACCGCGAGCGCAATCGTTTGCGGGTCTCCCTCCCTTAAAGCCCTCTCCGCTTCATCTGCCTTTCCGAAAATTCGAACGATGCCTGTCGGTCGTTGGATCGTCGCGCACTTCGAGGTCGAGTTGTGAGCCGAATCCGCCGTCGCCGCTGATCGTGTGCGTGACCCGCTTCACGAGCCACGGCGTCGCGTCAATTTCCGGCTTGAATCCGCTGACCACAACGGGCAGCTCCGGGAAAATCTCGGCACGGCCGAGCGCCAGCGTGTACGAAAGCGTCGCCTGGCTGCGCTGCGTACGCGCGAATTCGGCTTCGGCCGCCGCGCGCGCTTCCGCTTCGGTCGCATAGTCTTCGGGCAGCACCTTTACATTGTGGTTGTTCTCGCCGCCGACGATCACCGATTGTCGCTTGCCCTTCGCGTTCGAATGGTAGTGCGCGCGCACCGCTGCGTAGCTCTCGCGCTGCGATATGTGGTAGCGATGCTGGTCGCCATCCTCGCGCGAAATCGTCAGGACATCGAGCGATTTCCCGCTTGCTGTCGTGCCCTTGCCGATCGGCATGAAAAGCAGATTCAGCGCCTTGACGTTCATCACCGCATCGTAGCGGCGCGCGAGGCGCGTCAGGAACGACATATCGCTTTCGTGGGTCTGGTCGATGTGCGCGATTCCAATCTGCGCGAGTGCCGCAGCGATGGCGGGCTTGAGTGAGTGGCGCGATGCGATGGTGCGCACGATCGACCCGATGGTTTGGCCATGCCAGCTCTGTTCGCGCCGTTCGTGCATGGCGTTTGTCATCGAGGCCGATCGTGCGCGAACTGTGATGATATCAGGCGTGCCGCTGTGCTCTACTTCGTCGACCGTGAACGTGCCTTTGTTCACGAGCGGTTCGCCAAGCCAGCCGATTGACGCTTCGATGTTTGCGCCACGCTTAGGAATCGCGAACGTATTTTCTGAGTCATCTAGCACGAGGTCGAGCATGTCGGATTCGTCGGACCTGCATTCGCTGATGGACAGGCTTATGAGCTTCGGCGTGATCAGGCTCGACAGGTCTTTGCCGTCGAGCGTGACGCGGTAATCCGCTTGCGGCTGAATCCGCGGCTTCGTGATTTCATCCGATGCCATAGCTAGTTTGCGTCCCTTTTTGCTGCGATCTTGCTGTCGTCGACGTGCTTGAGCGACAGGTTGAATTCGATCTTGCGCGGAATGCCTTCCTTGGTGTGGTATGTGGCCGTCGTGTTCAGGCTCTCGATGATGAATGCACCATAAACGGTGCCGATGCCGTCGACGAGCACATACGCGTCACCGACATCGCCCATTTTTGCGAGCTGGTCGAGCGACGCAATCGACCCGATCGATTCGGGCGCGACCATGCCGTTTAGCGTGATGACATCGTCACCCGCTCCGGTGTATTGGCTCGCATCGCGCGTGCCGACGCGTGAGCTCGTGCGGTGTTTCCAGTTGCGCTGGCGTTGCAGTTCCTTGTAAGGCGCGGTGGCAAGGCTGAAAACAAACTGGTCGAGCGACATCATCATGGTAGTGCGTTCCCCCGTTACGAGTCCGACAGGCTCGATGCTTTGCGTGCACGATTCGACCGCTCGCGGCGGTCCAGCTCCAGCGCAACGGCGCGGCCCGCTGCACGACCGATCGCAACTTCGTCGTCACCCGCGCGCGGATAGACATTGACGATGATCTGCATGGGACCGGCTTGCGCGGCCGCCGCTCCCTGCGACGCCATGACGGGCGGCCGGCGGTCGATTGGCACGTTCGGGCGAATGAGCGGCACGGTCGCGCCTGCCGCGCCCTGCGCGAATGCCGGTGCGCCGAATGCTGTGGTCGCCACCGTCGCCATTGCAACCGCCGCTCGCGTGATACGCCCCTGCTCGTCTTCTATGCCGAGCGCCGCGCCCTGCGCGACAAAACCGCCCAGCTCGGCGAATACCCTGCTCGGACTGTGAATGCCGAGCTTTTCCTTGAACCATCCGACCGTGGAGCTGGCGACGTTCACGATTGCATCCTTGACCGCGCCGAGGCCGCTCGTGATGCCGTTCACGAGGCCAGAAATCAGGTGCGCGCCAAACTCCGTGAATTTGGCCGGCATGTCGACGCCGAGCCATCCCATCGCACCCGCAAACGCCTGATACAGCAGACCCATCGGACTCCAGTTGATGATCAGCGCTCCGACCGCGCCAATGCCGCCCGCGAATGCCGCGCGAACCTCCTGCCACAGCCCGGCGAAGAACGCCGAAACCGTTCCCCAGTTGTTATAGAGCAGATAGGCAGCGCCCGCGAGCGCTGCAATGCCCAGGGTAATCCAGCCGATTGGCGTCATCAGCAGCGCCCGACCGGCGAACATCGCAGCGCTCCCAAACAACCGGAGCGCGCCCGCGCCGAGGCCGAGCACGCGAGAGAGAATGCCGCCCTGCATGCCGAGCACCTGCATGCTGAATTTCACGATCGCGAGTGGCCCGAGTACACCGGCCAGTGCGATCGTGAGCGAGCCAACGACGACGAGAACCGCCGCGAGTGCGGCGAGCACCGTAATGATCGCTTTCGCGGCCGTGCTGTGTTCCTTCATGAACGTTACGACTTTTTCGGTTGCGCTCGCGGTGGCCTGCAACCCGGCGTTATAGATCGGCGAAACCTTTTGGCCAATCTCCAGCTCGAGCTGACTAAGCTGCTTGAGCGCCGCAATCTCACGGCCTGCCGTGAGTGCCCGCGCTTTCTCGAATAGCTCATCGTTGCCATCGGCGCCCGCGTTCAGATGTTCGTTCTTGTGAATCTGCGTGCGCTGCATATACATCGTCGTGAACAGGTTCGCGGCCGTGCGGTTCGTGATGATGGTGGAAATCATGTCCTTGACCTTGTCCGGGTCAGTGATCCCCTTCGCCGCGAGTTTGGGTAGCAGTACCTTTTCGAGCCATTCGAGCGGCGACGCCTTCAGCTGGTCGCCACCCGCAAGCGCTCCCGGTCGAATCTGCTTGATCGTGCCGATCTTGGTGTACTCGACCATGTTCGGGTCGATCAGCCCGAGCGACATCATTTGCTTGGCAGCACGAACCGTCGTCTTGCCTTGATACAGGTTGCTGTATGCGGACATCAAACCCGTGCCGACTGCGTGCCCGCCCATTTCCTGAATAAGCGGTTCCATCTGGTAATAGAACGCATCCTGCCGCATCTGCTTCGCGGCGACGCCGCCGGTCTGAATGAAATTGCGCCACTCGTCGCCGCCCACGCGGCCGCCGGTCGCAGTCAGCACCTTCTGAACCATGTTCGCTTCGTTTTTGAACGTCGCTTCGTCCTTCGTGCCGCCGCGCAGCTCGATGACCTTGAGCATGTTCATGAACTTCTCTTCATTGTCGTGCGCATCCTCCGCGCCGAACATCGCTTCGTTGGCGAACTTCATTTTCGCGAGGGTCGGCATCACCATTTTCGCGTGGTGTTCGTCGGCGAAGATCGTCAACGAATCGCGCATCAATGTGAGGTTGTCCGTGGTCGACACACCATAGACGCGCATCGCGCGCGCGTACTTCTCGGCGTCTGCGCTCGCGTGATCGCCGAGGCCGAGCGCACGGATGCGCGCCGCTTCGTTTTCGGCCTTCTTCGATTCGTCCAGGGTTTCGCGCAGATCACCGAACATATGCATGCCGGTCGAGCGTGCAGCGTAGCCGCCCACAGCCATTGAGCCTGCAACGCCCTGCATTTTCTCCATGCTCTTGCGCGCGCTCGCGACGCGGCGCTCGCGTTCGCCCAGCGTTTCGAGCTTGCGCATCTGCTCGGTCATGGTCGCCGTCGTCGCGCTCATGTTCGCACGCAGCTCGCGCTCATGCTGCGCGAGGTTGCGCGTGTCGATACCTGCCCCGGCCAGCCGCGTGCGCATTTCCTGTAGCTGCGTGGTTTGCTGCTTTTGCTCGGCACGTAGCTGTGAGGCTGCCTGTCGGGCCTTGGCCAGTTCACCAATCATCTGTTGGGATGGCGGCCCAAACTCGCGCAGCGAGCCTGCGAGCAGCTTCACGCGATCGCGCGCCGTGTCGAGCTGCCTGGCCGTGTTCGACAGGCCGCCATGCAGCTCGCGAAACGACCCGATTGCCTTTTGTGTCTTGCCCATCTCGGCCAGCTCGCGCCGCGTTTCCTTGAGCGAGCCAGCGAGCCCCTTGCTACCGGCGAGCATGTTTTTAAGGGGCTTCGTCATGTTGTCGATCATGTCGAACATGACGCGAAGTTTGAGGGCGTTATCCATCGTCACCGTTTCCGCATCTGAGGCGCGCTCGCTCGCGCCAGTCCATCAACTCGGCCAGCGAAAATTCGCCCATCGTGGCCGGTGTCCATCCGCCGAACACCGTCGCGATGTCGGCCATCGCGTCTTCTACTCGGTCAGGGAGGCCATTTTCGCTTTCACGGCCTTCGACATCAAAAAACCCGCAAAGATACCTCCGAGCTGAACGAGGTCGGCGGGGTCGATGCTCGCGACGTCGTGCTCCGTGAGCGTCGGCGAGCTGATGCGCGGCAGCACTTTCGAGAGTGCGGAAACGTCGAGGTTCACGAGGTCCGAAAGTGACACGCCGCGCAGCTCACCCGAGCGCGGTTTGCGCAACGTGATCTTGTCGATGGTCTGCTGACCGCGCACGATCGGGGTGTCGAGCGTGTGCGTGTTCGGATCGTCCTGCACGGCCGCCTGTGCCACTTCGGCACTGTTGCCGTGGGTGTGCGCCGGTGCGTCGTGAATAGCGTGCGTGAGAGCACCTGCGGACTGTTGATCGGGCGTTTGCATGGTGTGTGCCTTCTACGATGAATGGAAAGGTTCCCGACCGCGACGCGGCCGGGTTGAGCGTTACAGGCCGATCGCGGTTCGCAGCGCCGCGAGCAGATCGGTCCCGCCGACGTTCTCGATGGAGTTCACGAAATCGAATTCCATGACGGTCTCGCCGTTCCAGCTCAGTTTAAAATAGCTCGCTGCACTGGTGATCTTGACCGCCGTGTCGTCCTTTGGCTTCGCCGTGCCGAGGTCGATTTCGGTATGACGACCCTTGATGATGATTTCGATCGAGTCGTAGCCATCCGCATCTTCGGCCTTGTAGCCGCCTGCGAAACGCAGCAGCACGCCATCGTGCTTCGTGATGCCGTACTGCGTGAGCACCGATTTAATGAGGCCACCGCACGTCCATTCGAGCTGGATCGCCTCCTGGCCGAAATCGACCTTGATCGGGCCGCTCATGCCGCCGCCCTGCCAGTCTTCGGCCTTGCGCGTGAGCTTCGGCAGCGTGATTTCGCCAATCTGTCCGACGAAATTCTCGCCGTTCTGGAACAGGTTAAAGCCCTTGAGTTTTCGAGGCATGCCCATCGTATTTACTCCTTTTTTTAGGCGGTTTCGTTACGCGTTGACGCGCGAGGCGAAATCGGCCAGATAGCGATCGGTAATGCGCTGGCGCAGCTTCAGATTCTCCAGCGGCGGAACCGGCGTGTAGTCGTAGTCGATGTAGGTTTCGCCCGACTTGAGCACGTCGGTCGTGTTCGGGGCCGGGTCGTACCACGACGAACCGCCGATCAAGCGACCATTGGCGACCTGCTCGCGGAACCAACCATTGATGCTCTCGATGATGTCGCGCGGCAGCGAGGGATTGAGCGGGCCGTCGACATTCGGCATCTGTGCATTGGCGATCGAATCGGCGATTACCTGCGCGCTGCGCGTGTAGTTCTCGAACGCGAACGTCGAATCGTCCGAGCACGTGCGCGAGCCCCAAAATCGATACCCGTCGCGATTGATGAGGGTCGTCACTTCCTGCTCGTTCAGATAGCCCGCATCCGTCGACGGGTCTTGCAGATCCCACGACACATCCGCACTGATGCCGACGACGCCGTTCACTGCCACATTCGACAGGGTCTTGTGCCAGCCGGTGTCGTTGTCGATCTTTGCGCGCAGGCCGAGCGCATAGGCCGTCGCCGGAACCACGGCATTCGCGCTTGCCTTGTCATCCCATGCGATGAAATCCGGCCAGATCACCATCACTTCGCGCTGGCTGAACTGCTTGCGGTAGGTGGTCGCTTCCTCCTTCGTCTTTGCGCCGTTTGCAGCGATGTACGCGAAACCCTTGAGCGCTTGCGCGGTCGTGGCGATCGCGGCCGCCACTGCCTGCGTATCGAGGAACGGCGAACCGATAATCCGCGGCTTCACGCCGAGTTTCGCCTGTGCGGTGAGCAGCGCTTTCAGGCCGGTGTATTTGCCGTCAGCCGTGACGGTTCCAATCACGTTGGTAGTGGTCGCGGCGCTGTCGACGCCTTCCGCAACGCGCACGACGACAGTCATGGGCTTCGTCTGCTGGCCAATCGCGTTCAGCGTCGTGTATAGCGTGCCTTTCGTGCCCGCCTTGCCGAGCGCTGAAACTACATTGGTGATGAGCACAGGCGTGTCGAGCGGGAACGTCGCCGCGTCAGCATCTTCGGCCGTGCAGACCACGCCGATTACAGCGGTCGACACGCTGCGGATCGGGCGCGAGCCTTCGTTGATTTCGATGACGGATACGCCGTGCTGGTACGCGTCAGGCATGTTAGGACTCCTTTAAGGTGAGGATATTCGGGATTACTTGCGGCGCTTGCCGCGCCTGCTACATGCCAATCAGCTTGGCGACATCGGGATTCCCGGCCAGAAAGTCGCGCAGCTTCGCCGTGGCCTGCGCGGCTTCGTTGGCGGGGTCGGGTTTTGTGACGAGGTCCCACCCTGCGCCGTTCCATCTCGGCCACTGGCTTTCTGTCCACGTCTGCGGCGGCGCGACTTCCACGGCACGAGCTGGAAGGTGGAAAACACCCGGCTCCAGCGGGCTTTCGTCGGCGTCGACCGGACCTTGATACATGCCCGCGCGATCGGTCTGATAAACGGTCTTCATGCGTTCTATCTCAGAATTTGATGCAGGCGAGCAGCGCCACGTTGCGGGGGCGAGTTTCCGCGCCTCCCGTGGCGTCGACCGTAACGACGTGATCGTGCGCGCCCTGCGTGTCCGTCTGGAAAGTGTGGTTGTGGTTGCCTGCCGCCTCCGTGTTTGGCGTCGTCGCATCATCGACCGAAAACAGGCTGCCATTGCCGCCCCGGTCCACGTCTTTCGTGCGTAGCGGGACAGGTGCCATCTGGTGAACGTGCTGGCCGCCCGTGCCGGTGGTGCCGTTGTGCACGTGGCCGCCCTTCGCATCCGTTCTGGCCGCGTGGGCGTGACTGGCCGTCATGTTGGTCTGCCAGCTTCCGATCGCACGGGAAGAATCGACCCCACGGCCGTCATCCCATCCTCGCGGAAACTCGCCGCGCATGTCCGGGAGGTTGAACGTATTGAACCCATCGCCAGCGCCGAAGGTCGTGCCAATTGCCGCGAAAAGGGCCGCGTAAGCCGTTCTGCTGACCGCTGCACCGTTGGCCTTCAGCCAGCCGCTCGGAGCCGTTGTGCGCGCAAAGAAGGCTACCAGCGAGGGTGGCGCTTTGGTGTCGGCTTCTTCCTTGCTGTAGACGCCGAGGTTCCCGCGCGCAGTGGCAGCCGATTGCAGGTCGGCAAGGTTGCGATCCTGCATGAGCGGCTTGGCCGCCCCTGGCTCGTTCTGCACGAAATCGGCCTTGGTGCCAGCGGGGTACGCGGCCACAAGCGTCAGCTTCGTGACGTCGACCGGATCGGCCGTCCATTCGTTCGGCAGCAGGCGAGCGCGGTCGATATAGACCGCGAGCCCTTCTGTCGTGCATCGGACAAGCGTGACAGCCGTCTGACCGTCCGAGAGTTCCTGTACTTCCTCGATCGTCGACACAACGGCCTGCACCGCTTCAGGGTCGCCCCATAGGGTGTCGCCGTCCTTGTTCGACTTCTTTTTGAGCACCTGGCCAGTCGTGCCGCCTGGCAGGAGAAACGGCACTGTAATCGTGCTCCTGATCCATTGCTGGGTGGCGACAGCAACGTTCGGGTCAATCGGAAACGTGACCACGTCCGCATTCGTCACGAGGAATTGCATGCGCACCGCCATGTCGGCATATGCGCCCTCGCTGCCGTCGCCGACAGGCTTGTATGCGGCCGGGAGGTTGGCCACCGCGAACACGCCGCCCTGATCGTCGATCGCGCACAGCTCGCGACAGGTGAACCCGCCCGTTTCCGCTGGAATCAGCAGCTCCAGCGTGAACAGTTCCGGCGTGTTCGAGTCCTGAATGACGCGGTTCGGCTTCGCCCGAAACATCTCGTGCACGAGCTGCGTCTGTGCTTCGTCCGGGGTCGTTGCGTTGCCGCCGCCGTCGCCGACCGCCATCGCAACGATGTTGATCGGGACTCCCGACGCTTCGGCCTGCGCCATGCGCTGGCGACCGTATTTCGTGTGGATGGTTCTGAAGTTCATCGTTAAAGCGAGTCCCGTCTGTCTCTATGAGGCGATGCCCGAGCTTTGCGCAGCGCGCCGTCAGGGGAGAATCGTCACGTTGACGCCCGAATCGGAATAGACCGCGAACGGGCCGTATCCGTACGCGCTGAATTCGCAGCTCAAGGCATCGCCCACGGCTGCGCCCGTCGCGTCGATCCGCTGGACACGCGCA
>NZ_JBMIQH010000077.1:0-9210 GCF_056155635.1 Paraburkholderia sp. BR10141
ACACTTTAGTACGCGGTCGGGATCATTCAATGAATTTTTAACTCAGGACACTAGCCGCATGCACGGCCACCGATGCCGCGAGGCCGAAAGCGGCGCCCGCCACACTGCGCAAGATTGCCTTCTTCATGTCGTCCTTTCTGGTTTGCTAGTTTTGTTGAATGGTTTTGCGCGTATCGATCTTCACGCGAGCGCGCCGACGCGAAACACCGAAACCGCTTCCTTCATCGATTGCGCCTGGTGCTCCAGCGCGCTCGCGGCCGCCGCCGCCTGCTCAACGAGCGCGGCATTCTGCTGCGTGACCTGATCCATCTGGCTCACGGCCATGCCTACCTGCTGAATGCCCGTGCTCTGTTCGGCGGTGGCCGTCGTGATCTCGGCCATGATGGTGGCGACATTGCGCACCGAGTTGACGATCTCGTTCATCGCCTCGCCTGCCTGCGCGACGAGCGCGTTGCCGTTGCGCACGTCTTCAATCGAAGCGCCAATCAGCTCCTTGATCTCGCGCGCGGCACCTGCACTGCGCTGCGCGAGCGTGCGCACTTCGCCCGCGACCACGGCGAAGCCGCGTCCCTGCTCGCCCGCGCGCGCCGATTCCACGGCGGCGTTGAGTGCAAGAATATTGGTCTGGAACGCGATGCTGTCGATCATGCTCGTGATCTCGGCAATCTTCTGCGAGCTGGCGCTGATGTCCTGCATGGTTTGCACGGCGCGTCCGACCACGTCGCCGCCGCGCTGCGCGAGTTCGGCCGCGCCCGTGGCGAGCGTGCTGGCCTCGGATGCGTTCACGGAGTTCTGCTTCACCGTGGAGGTGAGTTCTTCCATGCTCGCGGCGGTTTCTTCGAGCGAGGCGGACTGCTCCTCCGTACGGCTCGACAGATCGAGATTGCCCGCCGCGATCTCGCGCGCGGCCGTGTGAATCGCGTCGCAACTGTCGCGCACGCCGGCCACGGTGTGCGAGAGCCCCGCCTGCATCCGGCGCATGGCGGCGAACAGCAGGCCGATTTCGTTGCGGCCCGCTTCGGGCACGCGCACGGTGAGATCGTTCGAAGCGATGCGGTCGAGCACGGCCGCGGCGTCGGCCAGCGGGCGCGACACGATGCGCTGCAAGGCGAAATGCGTGACGACGACGAGCGCCAGCGCGATGGCCACGCCCACGCCCACGAGCGTGACGATCCATCCATAGCGCGCATTGCCGTCGTCGAGCGTGGCCTCGGCGAGCGCGTTGGCGAGCTTCTGGAACTTCTCCACGTTCACGGAATAGGCCGCGCCCGCGGCGGTGATGTCGGTGTCGTTGACCGCAACGTAAGCGGCCGTGTCGCCGTTGCGCAGCGCGTCGGTGGCGCGCGTGAGCGTGTTCGAGAGTTGCGCCGCCGATTCGAGCAACTGGCGCTTGAGGTCCGCGTCCATACCGTCGAACGCCGGGGCGTTGGCGAACGCCTGGGTCTCGCTCGCCGAAAGCTCGAAGCTATGGGCCGCGCTCTTCAGCGCGGAGTCGCGCGTGGCCGTGTCGTTGCGTTCCTTGAGCGCGCTGTAGCCGCGCACGAGCGCCGAACGCGTGCGCGTGGTGTCCTTGTAGGCGTCGTTGACCAGAATGGTCTGGCGCGCGATTTCATGCAGGCGTTGGGCGCTGGCGTTCGACTCCTTGAGCGAGAACACGCCCGCGAAGCCGCCAATCAGGATCATCACGCCAAAGATCACCAGCACTGCAAGGAGGCTGGCTCGTACCGTCGTGTTGCGCATGTTGCTTCAATCCCCGGTTTCCATGGTGTTCTTCTTTACGGCTCAAACGCCGGAGTCTTGAGGGTGCAGACGCCATGTTGTCCAACAACTTGACCGCATCATCCCACCATCGCGCGGTTATCCTGAAATTCGAGTTTACCCTGATACCGACTCAACAGGCATACAGTCTGGTTGCTTCGGCTTCCCGGGCGTTGTACGATTAGCTCAGACAACCGGCCATGATGTCAAACAACTTACCGACAACTGGCTGAACAAGCAGCTAATCAGGTCCGCAAACGGAACGCGCCTGACGCGAGTCAGGCGCGTTCTTGCTTAAGTAGATGCGGCGCGCACGAGGCGCGCCGTCCGGAGACAGCAGATGCTGGCCGCAGCGTGAGCGCAGCGGCCAGCATCTCGCGCACGAGAGAGGTCGATCCACATGTCGTTGAGCCGCACCGCCACGCAGTCCGATGTCGCCAGGCGCACCAGGGTGCGCTACCTGATCCTCTCGCTGATCTTCATCATCACCACGCTCAACTACGCGGACCGCGCCACGCTCTCGGTCACGGGTTCGGCCATGCGCACCGAGTTCGGTCTCGACGCCATCCACATGGGCTACATCTTCTCGGCGTTCAGCTGGGCCTATGTGCTCGCGCAGGTGCCCGCGGGCTGGGTGCTCGACCGCTTCGGCGCGCGCCGCGTGTACGCGGGCAGCATCTTCCTGTGGTCGCTCTTCACGCTGCTGCAAAGCTCGATTGGCCTGCTCGGCAGCGCGGGCGCCGCGATTGCGGGCCTCTTCGCGCTGCGCTTCGCGATGGGCGCGGCCGAAGCGCCCGCCTTCCCCGCCAACGCCAAAGTGGTGGCGAGCTGGTTCCCGGCGAAAGAGCGCGGCACGGCGTCGGCGATTTTCAATTCGGCGCAGTATTTCGCAGCCGTGGTGTTCACGCCGCTCATGGCGTGGCTCACGCACGCGTATGGCTGGCATCACGTCTATATCGTGATGGGCGTGGGCGGCCTCGTGCTCGCCTTCGCGTGGATCCGGTTCATGAAGAATCCGGCCGATCATCCGGGCGTGAACCAGCAGGAACTCGAATACATCGAGGCGGGCGGCGGCATCGTGAACGGGCATCAACGCGCAGCGCGCGGCGAACGCAAGGGCGCGAACTGGGCGGTCATCCGCCAGCTGCTCGGCAACCGCATGCTGCTGGGCGTCTATCTCGCGCAGTACTGCATCAACGTGCTCACGTACTTCTTTCTCACGTGGTTCCCGATCTACCTCGTGCAGGCGCGCCACATGACCATCCTGAAGGCGGGGCTGATCGCTTCGCTGCCGGCTATCTGCGGCTTCCTGGGAGGGGTCCTGGGCGGCGTGGCTTCGGACGCCCTGATCCGTTCGGGCCGCTCGCTCACCATGGCGCGCAAGGTGCCGATCGTCGGCGGCATGGTGCTCTCGTCGTGTATCGTCGGCTGCAACTACGTGAACAGCGACTGGATCGTGGTCGCGCTCATGTCGCTCGCGTTCTTCGGCAAGGGCCTGGGCGCGCTCGGCTGGGCCGTGATCGCCGATACCGCGCCGCGCGAAGCGATCGGCCTCTCGGGCTCGATCTTCAACATGTTCGGCAATATGGCCGGCATCGTCACGCCGATCGTGATCGGCTATCTCGTGGCGGAAACCGGCTCGTTCAACGGCGCGCTTGCCTTTGTCGGCATCAACGCGATCGTGACGGTGATCAGCTATCTCGTAATCGTGAAGGACATCAAGCGCGTGGAGTTGAAGCCTGCCTGATTGTGTGTGATCGTGCGACGCGCTATGGCTTCTCGTGGGCCCGCCGCGCGAGCGTGCGGGCCGCGACGATCGCCGCAGCGAAGCCCGAAGCCGCGCCCACCAGCAAGGCCCAGCGCGGCCCCCAGTGGTCGGCGACCCACCCCACGATCGGCGCACCGATGGGCGTGCCGCCCAGCGCCACGGCCAGCCGAATCGCCAGCACGCGGCCCCGCATGCCGGGCTCGGTGGAAAGCTGCATGAGGCTGTTGGTTTCGGTGGTGAACGTGAGCGCCGCGATGCCGATCATCACGAGCGCGCCGCCGAACCACCAGTAGCCCGGCGCAACCGAAGCCAGCAGGCACCCCACCCCGAACGCCGCCGCCGCGAACAGCAGCGAGATGAAACGCGGATGGCTGCGCCCCGCGCCGAAGAAGGCGCCGCTCATGGTCCCTACCGCCATCATGGAAGACAGGAGTCCGTAGCGTCCCGCGTCGGCGTGAAAGACGTTCACGGCCATCGTCGAGATGAAGATCGGAAAGTTCAGCCCGAAGGTGCCGATCAGGAACAGCATGACGAGAATGGCCCGCAGGTCCGGACGCGCCCACACGTAGTGGAACCCCGCAGCAATACCGCCCTTCGCGGGTTGCGTACATCTTGCCGAACGCAGCTCGTCCACGCGCAGACGCGTAAGCGAGATCAGCACGGCCACGAACGACAGACCGTTGAGCAGGAAGGCCCAGCCCACGCCCACCGATGCGATGACGATTCCCGCCACGGCCGGGCCGATCATGCGCGCGGCGTTGAACGAGGTGGAATTGAGCGCAACGGCGTTGGAGAGATCGGCGTCGCCCACCAGCTCCGAGACGAAGGTTTGCCGCACCGGCGAATCGAATGCCGTCGTGCAGCCGAACAGGAACGCGAACACGTACACGTGCCAAAGCTGTACGAGACCTGTTGCCGTGAGCACGCCCAGTGCAATGGCCAGCGTGCCGAGCAACGCCTGCGTGACCATGAGCAGCTTGCGCTGGTCGAAGTGATCGGCGGCGAAGCCCGACCAGGGCATGAACAGCATTTGCGGCCCGAACTGCAGGCCCATCACGATACCGACCGCCGCCGCGCTGTGATGCGTGAGCCCGGTGAGCACGAGCCAGTCTTGCGCCGTGCGCTGCATCCACGTGCCGACGTTCGAGACGAGCGCGCCCGCCGACCATACGCGATAGTTGTAAGTCCTGAGCGAACGAAAGAACCCGGAAGCTGGAGCGCCCATGTGACGGCCTCGTCTTAGTCGGCCACGAGCCGCTTGAGCAGTTCGATCGCGGCGGCGAGCTGCTCCTGCTCCACGCCGGAAAGGCGCGCTTTTATCCTGCGCGAGAGCCAGTCCTGGCGCGCCGCGCGCCCCTCCTTGAGCCACTCGCGAAAAGTGTCAGTCAGCGACCAGAGCGTTTGGCGCCCGTCGTTGGGGTCTGGTGCGCCGCTGATATGGCCCGCGGCCTCGAGCGGCGCGATGAGCGTGCCCATCGACTGCGGGCGCATGCCCTCCGCGCGCGCGAGGCTCGACACCGTGGACGGCCCCTCGCGTTCGAGCCGCTGCAGCACGGCCATCTGGGAAGGCGTGAAGTCGCCGAGGATCGCCTGCTCGCGAAAACGGCGGCGCAGCTGCCCGACCAGGGCGCGCAGGTCGCCGGCAAGCGCCGCGGCGAGGTCGGGAGGGGGAGTTTGGGCGCGTTCGGTCATCCCCGCATTCTAGGAGATATGAAGGTAAACTGCAAAGCTAACCTTCATATCTCCGGCAACGTGGCAAGCGCGGCCGAACGCGTCACCGGCGCGCCCGCAGCCACTTTTCCCGCTCGCCCAGGCGCCGCTTCCAGTCAGGCGCAAGGCCCGGAATGGCGATCAGCTCGACCAGCGCATCGATGGACGGACGATGCGACAACTGCACCTGCCAGAATTCGTCGATGGAGAACCGTTCCGTCTGCCGCTCGACGAGCGTGATGGCGTCGCCCGGCGCAATCACGCCCGGGCGCAGGACACGGTAATACCAGCCGGTGATGCACCCCTCGGCAATATGCATCGACATGCGCTCGACGCCGAAGCGATGATTGATCTTCCAGCACGGGCTGCGTGGTTGCGAGACTTGCAGCATGGCGCTGCCAACCTGGTAGGTGTCGCCGATGTGCACGTTACGTTCGGTCAGCCCCGAGGCCGAGATGTTCTCGCCGAGACTGCCGGGCACCAGGGCCTCGGCGCACTCCGCGAACGCCTGCGCGATGCGCGCGTAATGCTCCGCCGCGTAGTGATGGACGGCTTTTTCCGGGCCGCCGTGGATGCGTGGGTCGCCATGCTCGTCGCCGACGATCCCCTGCGCATCGATGCGAACCGACCCGGCGATGCGCCGCTTGAAAATGCCGCTGCGCTGCCCTTCGTGGTCCAGATAACCCATCCCCCCGGCGAACAGGCACCCAATGTTCGTAGTCAACACCGTCACCACGTGCTTCCTCCGGTTCGCGTTTACGACACTGTGCCCGCGCCGTTCAATCCAGTAAAGTGATGGTAAATGATGAAATCCATCATTATTTATGATTCATGGAATTCGCCATGGAGATGCGTCAGCTAAAGATTTTCTGTGCGGTGGCGGAGCACGGCAGCTTCACCGCGGCGGCCGAGAGGGTGCACACCGTGCAGTCCAACGTCACGATGCGCGTCAAGGAACTCGAAGCCGAGCTCGGTCAGCCATTGTTTATCCGGCAAAAGAGCGGCGTGGTGCTCACTTCGGCCGGGCAAACCTTTCTGGGCTACGCCCAACGCATCCTCCAGCTCACCGAAGAGAGCCGCAACGCGCTGCTCGATACCGCCACGCCGGCAGGCACGTTGAGGCTCGGCTCGATGGAGACGACGGCGGCAATCCGCCTGCCCCAGGTACTGGCCAGATACCGCGGGAAGTATCCTCAGGTCCAGTTGTCTCTGCTCACCGGCACGACCGCCGAGCTGATCAAGGCCGTCGAAAGCCATCGCCTCGATGGCGCATTCGTCGGCGGTCTGCACCAGAATCCGGTGCTCGCGCAAGACGAGGTCTTCCAGGAGGAACTCGTCCTCGTGAGCAGCTGCGAGTTCGCCTCGCTCGGCGAACTCATCCAGGTCATGCCGCAGCAGACGGTGCTGGTCTTCCGCACGGGCTGCTTCTATCGCTCCACGCTCGAACACTGGTTCTATCAGGTCGGGCTCGTGCCCAACCAGGTGCTCGAACTGGGCACGCTCGACGGCATCCTCTCATGCGTGGCCGCGGGCATGGGCGTGACGCTGCTGCCAAAGGCCGTTGCGCAAAACTACGCAGCGCGCGAGGCCATCGCCCTTCACGCGCTCCCGCGCGAGTTCGCCAACGTCAAGACGGTATTCATCCGCCGCAACGACACACTGGCGACTCCGGCGTTGAGCGCGTTCGTCGCGCTCGCGCGCGACCAGCTCGCGCTGTCCACTGACGACACGAAAGCGAAACGCGCGAGTCCGGCGAATCGCAAGAGCACGCGGCGTTCGACGGCAGCGGCCTGAACGCCGCCGTCAAACGCACCAGGGTCAGCATGCGGCGCGGCACTCGGCCGGCTCCACTTGCGGCAACGCCCGGTTTGCGCCATATGCCAGACCATCGAGCATCGCCTGGGCATTCGCCGCAACCGTCGACGCCGGCAGCCCCGCCACCAGCTCCGCCACGCGCTCGGCTGCCGGCACCACGCCGACGATCTTGCTGACGCCCTGCCCCGCATAGAGCGAGAGCTTCTGCGCCATGCGCGGTTTGTCGATCATGCGTGCGCCGCCGCCAACGAAGCGCAGCAGGTTCCATTTGTCGCGATTCGGAATCACACAATGAGGCGTGCCGTACGGCCAGCCGAACGAATACCCGGTGCGATACTCGATGTCGTCCACGCTGGCTTCGACAATCTTTTGCTTGTAGAGCGGGTGCGCATTCGATTCGTCGGTCGCAACGAACGCGGTGCCCACGAGCACTCCCGAAGCGCCGAGCAGCATCGCGGCCCGCACATCGTCGCGTGTCGTCATGCCCCCGGCCGCCAGCACCGGACGTCCCTGCGCGACCTCGCAGATCGCGGGCAACAGCGACATGACGCCGATCGTCCCCCGGTTGAGGTGGCCGCCGCTTTCGCTGCCCTGCGCGACGACGATATCCGCGCCGTGCCGGATCGCGTGCCGCGCGAGCGCAACCGAGCCGACCTGGACCATGACGATCATGCCCGCGTCCTTGGCACGCGGAATCATGTCCGCCGCATAGTCTTCGGCGTAGAACAACGACAGCATGCGCGGCCGCTCCTGCAATACGACCTGGAACTGGGCTTCGAACACGGTCGGGCCGCCGAACTTCGGCACAAGATTCACGCCGAAGGGCCTGTCCGTCAGCTCGCGCGTTTCCCGTATCCACCGGCGCAGCGCGAGCGGCGGCAAACGCAGCCCGCCGAGCGTCCCCATGCCGCCGGCATTGGCCACTGCGGCAACGAGCTTCGGGCCGGAAATCGCCGCCATGCCGCCAAGAAAGACGGGATACCGGACGCCGCACAGCTGCGTGACCGCGTTCCCGCCGAAGGCCGATTTGAATTCGCTCATCGCTCAAAGCTCCACGTGTTTGCCAAGCATCCGCTTGAGGGCGTCATTGCCCAGCGCGAAATGATTCTTCAGTGCTCCGAACAGATGCAACGCGAGGCCCAGCAGAAAGGCCGTCGCTCCGATATCGAAAAGGATGTCCACGACCCGTTGCACTGCCACGTTGGGCTCGATGAGCGTGGGGATCGCCAATCCCCCCGGCAACTCGACGGCGACACCGGCCGCCGCGCGGGAAAGCCATACCGCCACCGGCAGCAGCACCATGGCAAGCGCGAGGCCCACCGCAACGGAGCGGCTGACGATCACTTCGACGGGGTTCGGCGTGCCTACGGGCAGCGGATGATACGAAGAGAGCCGTGCCCAGAGCCGATAGATCGACACGACGAACAGCACGGCGCCCAGCAGATTCTGCGTACGCACGAGGCTCAGTCGTTGGACGTCTTCCGCGGTCAACATGAGCCCGACGCCGCATCCGGCGATCGACAGCAGCAGCGCTGCGACGATCCAGTGCAGCGCGATCGTGATGGGCGAAAAGCCCAGACCGTTGTCACGCATTTGCATGATTGTCTCCTTGTTGGCGTTCTCTAGTGGCTGACCGCTCCGGACGCGCCGAAGCCGGTCTGCGCGCGGATGGCCTGCTCGCCGAAGTCGTCGCGCTCGCGCTGCGCCCGTTGGCTGCGGTCCGTGACGGAGCCCAGCCAGGCAAACAGAAACGCGATGCTCATCGACACGATGGCCGGATAGTCGTAGGGGAAGATCGCCTTCGCATGGCCCAGCACCGTGACCCAGATGGCGGGCGACAGAATGACGAGGGTGACGGCGCTCACCAGGCCCGCGATGCCGCCGGTGAGCGCGCCGCGCGTCGTCAGCCCCTTCCAGTACATCGAAAGCGCGAGGATCGGAAAATTCACCGAGGCGGCGACGCCGAACGTCAGTGCGACGAGAAACGCGATGTTCTGATCCTTGAACACGATACCCAGCAGCACCGCCACCACGCCAATGCATACCGACGCGATCCTGGAGACCCGCCGCTCGCTCGCGGGATCGGCCCGGTTCTTCTTGAGCACCATCACGTAGAGGTCGTGCGAGATGGCTGACGTACCCGCCATCGTGAGCCCGGA
>NZ_JBMIQH010000078.1:0-8423 GCF_056155635.1 Paraburkholderia sp. BR10141
TGACGATCGCGCCCAGGTCGGGCGCCGCCACCTTCGCGAGCGAACCGCCGAATTTACCTACTGCCGTACGTGCGGCCGAAACGATCACAATGTCAGTCATGTTGAGCTCCTGCTCTGCAAATGCGCTGAAAAATCGATGTCTGGAAAGCTGAGCCGGCAAACGCCGCGCCTTCGTCGTTCATTCACGACGAAGACGCGTGTTCGACGCGCAGTGGCGTATTGCCGGCGGGCAGGAACGCGAATCAGGCCTTGGCCGGGCTGGCCTTGGCGGCAACCGGCTGGACCGCGACCGGCGCGACTTCCTGGGCGGAAGCCACGACGTTCTGGAAACCGCTCTGGGCCGTTTCGATGGCCTGGCGGGTCACGCCGCGCAGCGTTTCGGCGGCGTTGTTGACGGCGGCGAAGGTCGAGTTCATGGCCGCGACGAACGGCTCCACGCCCACGGGCGCGTTTTGCGTCAGGCCTTCGGAGAAGTCCTTGAAACGCTGCTCGTTTTCGCCCGATTGCGCCTGGGCGGCTTGAATCAACTCGTTTTGGGTCGTCGTCGCGATGTCGACGAGATGGCGGCCGTACGACAGGGCCTTGGCGGCGGCTTGCTGCGACGCACCAATTTGCTGCGTCAGGAACTCGGCGGGATTGCCGCTTTCGAGGGCGCCCTTGAGCGTCGCTTCGCTTTCTGCAATGGCAGCCTTGCTGGCCTGGACGTTGAGGTCGATCACGGCCTGCACGCCCTCGACAACGGGCTTCGTGAGCGCAAAGAACGCTGCGACGCCAGCCTGGTAGTTCGCGCGGAATTGTTCGGGTGCGGAAACGGACATCAGCTCATACTCCTTGGTTAGTCTTACTAATTAAAGCGCCAACCCCCGATGGCCTGACTTGCGGCTGTATTCCTATGGTTTGAAAACTAATGTTGCATCGCCGCAGTCGATCTCGAGTGTCCATTCTAAGACAGAAATTTAACAATTTTGTGGCGATTCATATTAGGTAGAAACCCTTAATGTAAGTCTTTCGGGTTCGGAAATTGCAGTTGTCAAGCAACCCTCTCGAGACCGGTAAATTCGCCGCTGAGCGCGGAAATTGCATGGTGAATAAATGGTCCGCGACGGATTTTCCCCGCGGCGCCGTTTAAGTCCTTATAGGGGCTGTTGACCCCTCTGCATCAAGGGAGAGAAATCATGACCCGCAAACCACTGCGTTCGTCACTTGCCGCCGCTCTGCTCGCCTCCACCGCAACGGCCGCGCTCGCACAGCCCGTGGTCGTCGAGCCGAATGAGGCGCCACGGCAGCCCATGGTCGTCGAGCCCAATGAGCCGCCGCAGCAGCCCGTGATGGTCGCGCCGACGTCGCCGCCGCCTCCGCCGCGGGAAGAAGCGGCTCCCCCGCCGCGCCAGGGTTACGTGTGGCAGGCCGGCCACTGGCGCTGGGACCGGGGCGTGTACGTCTGGGAACCGGGCCACTGGGAAGAAGCCCGCTCGGGGTACAACTGGGTGCCGGGGCACTGGGTCGAGGACGGCCCGAACTGGCGATGGATTCCGGGCCACTGGGCATAATGCCGCTCGAGCGGCATCAGGCCTGAGTGCCCGACTTCAAACTGAGAAACGACTATGACGGCGCGGCAGCGGGTTCGCCTGCGGTTCTATCGTTGCAGACCGACAAGGCCGGGAAGGCCTTGAACGAACGCGATCCGGACGCGGAACTCGTCGCGCGTGTCGGCGCGCGTGATCCGCTTGCCGTGCGCGCGCTCGTCGCGAGCAAGCTGCCGCGCCTCATCGCACTCGCCACACGCATGCTCGGCGACCACAGCGAAGCCGAAGACGTCGCTCAGGAAGCGTTCGTGCGGATCTGGAAACAGGCGCCCACCTGGCGCACGGGCGAAGCGAAATTCGATACATGGCTGCATCGCGTGGCGCTCAACCTCTGCTACGACCGCTTGCGCGGACGGCGCGAAGAGACCGTAGAAGACGTGCACGCCGTGAGCGAGCCGGCACCCGATCCCGCGGGCTCGCCCGACCAGCAGATCGAAGCGCGCACGCGCGACGAGCGCGTGCGCACCGCACTCGCGGCGTTGCCCGTGCGCCAGCGCGAAGCGCTCGTACTCACTTACTATCAGGAGCTTTCGAACCTCGAAGCAGCCAGCCTGATGGAGATTTCGGTGGACGCGCTCGAAAGCCTGCTGGCGCGCGCCCGGCGCGCCCTGCGCGCACAACTGGCCGGCGAAGCCGCCGGTAAGGACTCCGTATGACACCTGAACGATTCCACATGCTCGTCACGGCTTATGGCGCCGACCCGCAACGCTGGCCGCAGCACGAGCGCGAAGACGCGCTCGAATGGGCCCGCGCGCATCGCACCGAAGCCAACGCGGCGCTCGACGAAGCCATGGCGCTCGACACCTGGCTCTCCCGCGACATGGTGGCGCCGCCGGGGCGCGCGCTCTTCGAGCAGATCGTTGCGGGCGCACCGGTGAAGCCCGTTGCCGCCGCGAAGCGCCGCAGCTTCTGGTGGTCCGGCGCGGCGTTCGCGGGCGTGGGCCTCGCGGGCGCGCTTGCAGGCGCGCTGACGATATCGTTCGTCGTGCTCGGCGGCACGGCGCCCGCCGCCCCCCACGAGACGTATCTCGGCACGAGCTTCGGGGGGACCAGTTCGGACTGGAGCGAATCGAACCTCAACCCTGGCGCCGAAGGGAGTGACGAATGAACGGCTGCTCATGGAAAACGCTGCTCGTCGGCTCGGTCGTCCTGAACGTTTTTCTGCTCGGCGCAATTGCGGGCGGTGCGTGGCGCTGGTTCGCCGTACGCAGTGAGCCGCAGGCGCAGGCGACGCAGCGCGTGGCGTTGCGCTTCGCCGCCGAAGCGCTTTCGCCGGAACGCCAGCAGCAGTTCGCCCAGGCGCTCAAATCCTCGCGCCGTGAAGGCAGCCAGTACGCGCGCGACGGACGCGACGGTCGGCGCGAGGTGCTCGACCTGCTCGCCGCGCCGCAACTCGACCGCAACGCCATCGACGCCGCGCTCACGCGCACGCGCACCGCCGACAGCGCGTTGCGCGCGCAAATCGAACGCGGCGTGGTCGATTTCGCGGCGACGCTCACGCCCGAAGAACGCGTGAAGTTCGTCGAAGGGCTCGAAAAGCGCGGCCAGTGGCGGCTACCGGCGCAGCAGCAAAAGCAGCCGCAGAAGGCGGTAAGCGAAGCGAGCGGCGCCCAGTAAAGTATTTGGCGGACCAGCGACGGATACCGCGTGCGATGAGCGTTTAACGGGAATACGCAACGCTCCATCGAGCACAAGGACCGCGCATGGAAAGCCTTTCGAATGCCCGCGCCGGCGCGATCGCCATGAACCGCTTCGGCCTCGGCGCGCGCGCCGACGAGACGCCGCCCGCCAACCCTCGAGGCTGGCTGCTCGGCCAGTTCCAGGCATACGAACCGCTGCCCGCGGCATGGCGCAACGAGCCCGGCGCGCTGGCGCTCGCTGCGCGCTTCGGGGAAGAACGCCAGCAAGATATGGCGGGCAATGCGGCAGCAAGCGCGGCTTCGGAGACGAACGCACAAGGGAACGCGCAACAAGCCGCACGCCGCGCAGTCAATCAGGCGATCCGCCGCGAGAGCGTGGGCATCTACCGCAGCGCGGTCAACGCGCGCCTCACGAGCGCCTTGCAGAGCGACACGCCGTTCGTCGAACGGCTCGTGCACTTCTGGTCGAACCACTTCGCCGTATCGGTGGACAAGGCATTGATTGCAGGCATTGCGGGCGCATTCGAAATGGAAGCGATCCGGCCGCACGTGCTCGGCAATTTCGCGGACATGCTGGTCGCCGTCGAGCAGCACCCTGCCATGCAGCTCTTTCTCGATCAGACGCGCTCCGTTGGGCCCGACAGCCGCGCCGCGCTGCGCGCCGATCAGCGCGACTCCGCGCACAAGCGCGGCCTCAACGAGAACCTGGCACGCGAGATCATGGAGCTGCACACGCTCGGCGTGCGCACCGGCTACACGCAGGACGACGTGACCGAATTCGCACGTGCGCTGACGGGCTGGAGCGTGGCGGGTTTACGCGGGCCGCAGCCCGGCAATGCCGCGCCCGGCAGCTTCGTGTTTCGCCCCGCGCTGCACGAGCCGGGCATGCGCACCGTGATGGGCAAGCGCTACGATCAACCGGGCGAGCAGCAGGCGCTTGCCATCCTCAACGACCTCGCGCACGCGAGCGCCACGAGCCGCCATATTGCGTTCCAGCTCGCCCGCCACTTCGTCGCCGACAATCCGCCGCCCGCACTTACCGAGCGTCTCGCACTCGCCTTCGAGCAAAGCGGCGGCGATCTGCCCACCGTGTATCGCGCGCTCGTTGAAGCGCCGCAGGCGTGGGCACCCGTCGACGCGAAGTTCAAGACACCGTGGGAGTGGACCGTTTCGTCGATGCGCGGTCTCGGCTGGCGCGAACCCGGCGACGCCGGCGAGATCAACGCCGCGCCGCTGCTCACGCAACTCGACCAGCCGGTGTGGCGGCCAGGCTCGCCCGCCGGCTACGACGACATCGCGGCAAGCTGGGCCGCGCCCGATGCGCTCGTGCGCCGCGTGGAAGTCGCGCAGCGCTTCTCGGCGCGCGTGGGCGACCGGCTCGACCCGCGCACGCTCGGCAACACGCTCATGGGCGCCACGCTCAGCGCGCCCACCGCCACCGCGGTCGCGCATGCCGAAAGCGCGTCGACTGCGATCGCCTTGCTGCTCGTCTCGCCCGATTTCCTGAGGAGATAACCGCCATGGTTTCCCGCCGCCATTTCCTGCGCATCGCCGCCGCCGGCGCGGGCGCGATGTTCGTCGCGCCGCAGATCGTGTTCGCCAGCGTCGAGACCGAGCGCCGCTTCGTGTTCGTGATCCAGCGCGGCGCGGCCGACGGGCTGAACATTGTCGTGCCCTACGCGGAGCCGGCCTACGCCACGCTGCGCGGCCCGCTCGCCATCGACATCGACAAGGCAGCGAAACTCGACGGCACGTTCGCGCTGCATCCGTCGCTCGGCCAGATGGCGCAGATGTATGGCGAGAAGCAGGCGCTCTTCGTGCATGCGATCGCTTCGCCGTATCGCGACCGCTCCCACTTCGACGGACAGAACGTGCTGGAAACCGGCGGCCGCGCGCCCTACCAGGTCAAGGACGGCTGGCTCAACCGGCTCGCCGCCATGCTGCCTGCCTCGCGCGAAAATGCGATTGCGTTCGCGCCTACCGTGCCGCTCGCGCTGCGCGGCACGGTGCAGGTGAGTTCGTACGCGCCCTCGGCGCTGCCCAGCGCATCCGACGATCTGCTCACGCGCGTTTCCGCGCTTTACGACGGCGATCCGCAGTTGCGCGCGCTCTGGACTTCGGCGATGAACGCACGCGGGCTCGCGGGCGACGTAAGCGCCCGCCAGGACCCCGCGAGCGTCGGCAAGCTTGCGACGAGCTTCCTCGCGCGCCCCGATGGCCCGCGCATCGCCATGATCGAAACCGGCGGATGGGACACGCACAGCGCGCAGAACGCGCGGCTCGCGAATCAGCTAAAAGCGCTCGACACGATGCTCGCCTCGCTGCGCGACGGACTCGGCCCCGCGTGGGACAAGACCACGGTGCTCGTCGCGACCGAGTTCGGCCGCACGGCCGCGGCGAACGGCACGGGCGGCACCGACCACGGTCAGGCTTCGGTGGCGATGCTGGTGGGCGGCGCCGTGGCGGGCGGACGCGTACAGGCCGACTGGCCGGGGCTGCGCAGCGCGGAGCTCTACGAGTCGCGCGACCTCAAGCCCACCGCCTCACTCGATGCATTGATCGCGGGCGCGGCCGCGGAGAGCCTCGGGCTCGATCCACAGCGCACGGCGTCGATGTTATTCGGAGATTCGGGCACAAAAAATGCGGCTACGGGTTTGATAAGGGCATGAACGGTTGGAACAGCGAAACACGACGGCGCACCGCTTTACGTGGACCTGGATGCCGCTACGCGCGAGACTAGCCAGCCGTTCGGATAACCAACCAATTTCAGTCAGTGGAGGACACCCGCCATGAAGATAAGACTACTGCACCCCGTGACCCTGGTCGCCTGCGCCGCCCTGCTTTGCGCATGTATCGTGGAGCCGGCCCACCCACCGGAGCCGGCGCCGCGCGTCGAGACGCCGCCGCCCGCACCCGCCGAGGGCTATGCCTGGTCCAAGGGACACTACCGCTGGGAAGGCAACCAGTGGGTGTGGATTCCGGGGCATTGGGTGCAGGGCTACTAACAAGGAGATTTAACAGGGACTACTGAGTATTCGTATTGCGGCGGTCAAATTACATCCAACGGATAAATCGGCCGCCGCAGCTCGTTTCGTTCGAGCTTGCCGCAAGCAGGATCTGTCAACGACGCGCCCGCATTCGATCACTTCGCGCGCGCTGATCGCAGCGGACGCCAGGGAGGAGGGAGCCATCGGGCAGATCAAGCAGGCGATCCTGCAGCCCGACGCCGACTACTACATTTGCCGCCCCATTCCCTTCATGCGCATGCAGCACGATGCGCTCAAGAATCTCGGCGTTCACGAAGCCCGGATTCACTACGAAGATTCGCCAATGGAATGGCCAACGCTTCGCCATCCTTATCGTATAGAGCCCGCGCGCCCTCACCTGCGCAGCGCCTCGCCGGAACATTCGATCATCCCGCGAATCAAGCGGCTGCGTGCGGAAGCGCGCGACCACAGAATGCCGAAGCGGCGCGGCTCGGTTGCCTCGGCCAACGGCAGACGCGCGAGCCGCAAGCCCTTCGTAAGCGGCGTGCCGATATCGGGCACAAGCGAGACGCCAAGACCGCGATCCACCATCAGCGCTATCGCCATCAGCGAGTTCAGTTCGAACAGTTCACGCGGCGCGATCTTCGCACGGCGCAAATACTGGTCGGCCTGCTTGCCGCCGCCCAGCGCGCGATCGTAGCGAATGAACGGCTCGCGGCGCAGCAGGTCGTGCGGATCGGCGCGCGCGAACTTCGCCGGCGCGAGCACGACGATGGGCTCCTCGCGCAGCAGATGCCAGTCGTACGTCTTCGGCAGCGCGAAGGCGGGATGCAGGCAAATCGCCACGTCCACCTCGCCGCGCTGCAAGGCTTCGAAGAGTTCCATCGAGGTGCCCGCGCGTATCAGCAGCTTGACCTGCGGGAAAGCCGCGGCGAAGCGCGCCAGCACGTCGGGCAGCACGCTCAGCAGCGCCGACGTGATGGTCCCCACGCGCAGCTCGCCGCCCATTTCCTGCTCCTGCGCCAGCGCTTTCAACTCGTCGAAACCCCGCACGAGCGAGCGGGCGCGCTCCACCACGCGCTGGCCCGCCTCCGTGGGAATGACCGTGCGGCCCGCGCGCATGACGAGCGCCACGCCCAGTTCGCGCTCCAGCGCCTGGATTTGCTGCGCGATCGCGGCGGGCGTCACGCCCACGCGCCGCGCGGCCTCCGCCATCGACCCGCTCTCCACCACCAGCAGCAGGTTACTCAGGAAACCGGTGTCCATAAACGTAGCTTCTCTATGGTTTAAAGATAGATTCGCATAGTTTATCTAAATCGTTGCCGATCGTAGACTGCCCTTCAGTGGTGATCTATACGGAACGCATGGAGATGAGAAGCAAGTTGTTCGTGCCGGCATCGCGCCCGGAGCTGTTCGAAAAGGCGCTCGGCAGCGCCGCGGACGCGTTGTCGTTCGACCTGGAAGACTCGGTTGCCCCTGCGCGTAAACCCGAAGCGCGTGAGGCGCTGCGCACGCTACTCGTGTCGCCCGCCGTACGCGAGCGCGGCAAGGTGCTGATCGTGCGCGTGAACGCGCTCGACACGCCGTGGTTCGCCGACGATATCGTCGCCGTGGTTCAACCGGGCCTCGATTACGTGAATCTGCCGAAACCCGAATCCGCCGACGACGTGCGCGCCGCCGCTGCCGCGATCGAGCGCGCGGAGCGCGCCAATGGCGTGAGCCGCCCCGTGAAGCTGTTGCTCAACGTCGAATCGCCGCGCGCGCTGCGTGAAGCGGCGACGCTCGCCTCCGCGCATGCACGCGTGGCGGGCCTTCAACTGGGTCTTGGCGACCTGTTCGAGCCGCTCGGCATCGCGCGGCGCGACCCGGCGGCCATTCAGCAAGCCATGTTCAGTCTGCGACTCGCCGCGGGCGAAGCAGGCGTGTTCGCCTACGATTCGGCTTTCGCGAATATCAAGGATGCCGAAGGGTTTCGCGCCGAAGCCGAACTGGCCCGCTCGCTAGGCTTTCTCGGCAAGAGCTGCATCCACCCGAGCCAGATCGCGCTCGCCAACGACGTATTCCGCCCTTCCGACGAAGAAATCGCCCACGCGCTGCGCGTGGTGGAAGCGGCGCGCAACGCCGAACGCGACGGCGTGGGCGCTTATGTCGTGGACGGCAAGATGATCGACGCGCCTTTCGTCGAGCGCGCCCGTGCCCTCGTGCAGAGC
>NZ_JBMIQH010000079.1:0-8348 GCF_056155635.1 Paraburkholderia sp. BR10141
CCTCGACGTCGTGACGGGCGGCCCGTTCCCGGGCCCGGTGTATGCGGGCTACGGCGGCATGATCGCGCAGCGGCGCTACGAGCCCGCACTCTTCAAGGCGCGCCTCGGCCTGAAGGACGTGCGGCTCGCGCTGGCCGCGGCCGACGCCGCCGCAACGCCGATGCCGCTCGCGAGCGTGCTGCGCGACAGCCTGCTCGAAGCCGTGGCGCACGGCGACGGCGACTCCGATTTCGCCGTGCTCGGCAAGGTGGCCGCGCGGCGCGCGGGCCGCGGTTGACGAGTCTGCGTGAAATGAAGGGCGCAATGAGGCGCGGCGAACGTCCGGGGGTGGTTTGCGATCAAAATCTTCAGACGACCGCGCGGTGACGCACAAAGACCCGGCGTGCGGCTGAGCACAATGTGACGCATCTCGATGGATGGCGACCGGTTTGACGGCGCCGCCCGCGATGTGGGGACGGGGAACCGATGACGACGACAGGGCACGCACCGGATCCAGCGGGAGATGCGGCTGCGAGGCCATTTTCAGGGTAGGAGAACGGCGGATGGAGACGCGCATCCTGATCGCCGATAACGACGAGAAGTCGCTGGACGGGCTCAGCACCTTGCTGGCCGATCTCGGCTACGGCGTATCTGTGGCACGCACGCTCGATGAGGCGCTCGACCTGGCTGCGCGCGGCGCGCCCGACGTGGCGATCGTGGCGCTTTCGCTCGCGCAGGACGAGCCCGGCGCGATCGTGCGAGCATTGCGCGCGATCAGCGGCGAGCGCGTACCGCTGATGATCGCGCTCGCCGGCTGGGGCGAATCGCGCCACCGCGACGAGGCGCTTACGGCGGGCTTCGACGTGCATCTGGTGCGGCCGGTGGGGCTCGATCAGCTGATGTTTATTTTGTCGATGACAGGACAATGATGGCTGTGTTGTTTTGAAGCAACATTCAGGGTGCGCACTACTTTACATGTTGCATCGCATCACGCTAGTCGATATACTGCTTCTTGTCTCCTCCATGTCTCCTCTGATATGGATTCAGCCCGCCAACCATTGGCGGGCTTTTTTTCGTCTGCAGGTTTTGCCTTGGCGCAAGACGAGGGCGTGGGGCAAAAAAAACCGGCTCAGCGAGCCGGTTTTTTGTTTGCGCTGCGAGTCCCGCTGCTTCAGGCATGCAGGCCGGTATTTTCAGCCGCGCCAATTGCGAGATTCATGCACTGGATCGCTGCGCCCGAAGCGCCCTTGCCCAGGTTGTCGAGGCGGGCAACGGTGACGAATTGCTCGTCGTTGCCGAACACGAACAGGTCGACACGGTTCGTGTCGTTGTTCGCCTGAACGTCGAACATGCCGGCGTCGAGGTTCTCATCGGCGTTGAACGGCGCCACGCGCACGAACGGCTCGCCTGCGTAGTACTCGGCGAACAGCGCCTGCACGTCCTGCGGCTTGGCGCCGCGCGTGAGCTGCTTCGGCGAAAAATAGGTGGTGACCGAGAGGCCCTTGTAGAACGGCCCGACGATCGGCGTGAACACCGGCGCCGACTTCAGGCCGCCGTGCACCGCCATTTCCGGCAAATGCTTGTGCGTGAGGCCGAGCGCGTACGGGCGCGGGCTCGCGAGCTTCGCGTTGCCGCCTGCTTCGTACTCCGCAATCATCTTCTTGCCGCCGCCGCTGTAGCCGGTGAGCGAGTAGCTGTGCGCGGCGAAATCCGGCGCAACGAGGCCGGCTTCGACGAGCGGACGCATGGCGAGAATGAACGCCGAAGCGTGGCAACCGGGCACGGCGATGCGCTTCGATTTGCGCACCTTGTCGCGTTGGGCTTTGGTCAGCTCGGGCAGGCCGTAGGCCCAGTCGGCCTGGGTGCGGAACGCCGTACTCGCGTCGATCAGCACGGTGCGATCGTTTTCGACGAGCGAGGCCGACTCGCGCGAGGCGACGTCGGGCAGGCACAGGAACGTCACGTCCGAAGCGTTGATGAGACGGCGGCGTTCTTCGACATCCTTGCGCTTCGCATCGTCGATACGCAGGATCTCGACGTCGGCGCGCGGCGACAGGTATTCAAAAATCTTCAGGCCGGTCGTGCCTTCCTGTCCGTCGACAAAAACTTTCGTGCTCATCTCAGTCTCTCTGAACGCGGGGATTGGGGGCGCCATCACCCAAGGCGATGCTGGAACGGTATTTTAAGACGTCATGCGGACGCGCGTGTGAACGCGTCCGGAAAAAATCGGGGCTTACCCGTAAGCGCTCAGACGCTCGCCGCGCGCAACCGCCCCCGCTCAGCGGCCGTACGTGACGGTGATTTGTGCGCTTCCGAGCGTCGAGCCACTGATCTCGCGATCGAACAGCGCTGCCGGGCGGCCTTGTGCGAGCGGCAGCGCTTCGACGTTCAGCGCATAGACGGTGACGACGTAGCGGTGGGGACTGCCCGGCGGCGGGCACGGTCCACCATAGCCGTCGATGTTGAAATCGTTGCGCGCCTCGATCGCACCAAGCTTGCGCAACGCGCCCGTGGCGCTGGCGTTCTCCGGCAGGCTCGTTACGCGCGCCGGAATATTCGCGACGGCCCAGTGCCACCAGCCGCGTCCTGGCGCGTCGCGATCGAAGATCGTGATGGCAAAGCTCCGTGTGGCTGCGGGAGCATTGCGCCAGGTCAAACTGGGTGACTCGTTGGGTCCATTGCAGCCCGCATCGTTGAAGACCTGGCGCGGGCCGATTTTTCCGCCGTCGCTGAAATCGGCGCTCGATACTGTGAATGTTTCGCCTGCATAGGCTAAATTGGCTGTCGCCACAATGCTCGCCATCGCGAGCCACGCGCATAGGCGCGCACGGCGCGCGCAACCTGGCTGAAAGTCATATGGAGTACGCATCAGCGAGCTCTCCTGCATGTTTGTGAAATTCCGGCCACGTTTTTCTGAAGGAAACATTTGAATTGTTCGATGGTCCGACTCTGATCCAATATAGCGGTATAAGCGAGCGAGCTTTCGCTTGCGCGCGTACCAGGTGCGCGGGAGGATTTCGTTATAGTCGTATATTCTCCCGCTTAGGCACGTGGAGCTGTCGGACGCCGGAACAACAAGCGAAATGTGGACTGGCCGAGCGCCAAAGCAACAAGCAGGTTTGCCTACACGGAGGGCTAATGCAGCAACCAATCAGGGTCGTAGTCGCCGACGATCATCCGGTGATCTTGTTTGGTGCGGAACATGCACTGCTCAACTTTCCCGGCATCAAGGTCGTAGGGCGCGCCCGTCAGTCCACCGAACTCGTCAAGGCGTTGCAAGCCGGTCCCTGCGACGTGCTGGTGACCGACCTTGCCATGCCGGGCGGCCAGTACGGCGACGGTTTGCCGCTCATCGGCTACCTGCGGCGCAACTTCCCTAACGTTCCCATCGTCGTCCTCACGATGCTCGAAAATCCCGCGTTGCTCAAACGCCTCGGTGAACTCGGCGTGTTCGCGGTGGTGCACAAATCCGACGACCTGAGCCACATCGGCCTCGCGGTGCAGCATGTGAGCCGCAATCTCGAATACATGAGCCCACAGGTCAAGACCGCGCTCGATCAACTGCGCATCAACAGCGGCGGGAAAACCGATGAAGTGATTCTCTCAAAGCGAGAACTCGAGGTCGTGCGACTCTTTGTTTCGGGCATGACGATTAAAGAAATATCCGAGAAGCTGAACCGCAGTATTAAGACTATTAGTACTCAGAAGAACACGGCGATGCGCAAGCTCGGACTCGATCGAGACTCCGAACTGTTCCAGTACGCGCAGAGCAATGGCTTGCTCAATCTCTCCTCGTACGCGCCCAATGTGCCCGAAGCGGGCGGCGAGGCAGAAACGGCGCATTGATCCTGCCGCGCGACCCCCGCTCGACATTCGCATTACACCGCTGCACCAGCCAGAAAAAAGGCCATCTGCCCAGAGGCAGATGGCCCTTTTGCCACGCGCTCACGCTTGTGCGAGCGCGATTCGAGCGCTTACTGCGGTGCCGACGTCGCGCCGCCGTGCGCAGCCGACCACTCGGCCGGTGCGTGCAGGAATTTCTCGACTTCGTCGAGCGTCTTCGTTTCGAAGTAGCCCGACTCCTTGGCGACGCGCAGCACGTCCCACCACGTGGCGAGCGCGTGCAGGTCGACGTCGATGTCCTTCAGGACCGAGACGCTTTCCTTGAAGATGTTGTAGTGGAACAGCACGAAACAGTGGTTCACCTGCGCGCCGGCCGTGCGCAGCGCGTTGATGAAGTTGATCTTGCTGCGGCTGTCGGTGGTCAGGTCTTCGACGAGCAGCACGCGCTGGCCTTCGGTGAGCAGACCCTCGATCTGCGCGTTGCGGCCGAAACCCTTCGGCTTCTTGCGCACGTACTGCATGGGCACCATCAGGCGGTCGGAGAGCCAGGCCGCGAACGGAATGCCCGCAGTTTCGCCGCCGGCCACGGCGTCGATCTGTTCGTAGCCGACGTCGCGCAGGATCGTGGCTTCGGCCATTTCCATCAGGCCGCGGCGCACGCGCGGATACGAGATCAGCTTGCGGCAGTCGATGTAGACCGGGCTCGCCCAGCCGGAAGTGAAGATGAAGGGCTTTTCGGCGTTGAAGTGCACGGCCTTCACTTCGAGCAGCATTTTCGCGGTTGCGTCCGAGATCGTCTGGCGATCGTAGCCTGTCATGGGCGAATCCTTGGATATGAGTGCGAGAGGAGGGTGGGCGCGTGGCCCGGTGGCGCTGGCACGGCGGGCGCGAAGCGTGGCTTCGGCGTCTGCGGTGCGCGGCCCGGGGGCGTGGATCGCCCGACCTTTTTCACTGCATGGGGTCAAGGCGACTCGCCCGGTCCGGACGGCTTCTCTTGCGCGCGTAGGCCGGTATTTTACCCGACTTGACGACTGCCGACGAGTCGCGCGGGCAAGCGCCGGCAGCGATGTGGGGCGCGAACGCCGGCGGCGCTGCGCTATGTGCGCCTGGCGTCGCGGTTGTGACGGCCCGGCCACGCCTTTACACTCACGCCGGTTTGCGCTCCCCGTGCACGTACGTTTCTCAGGATTGCCCACATGACCGCCGTTTCTACCAACCCTGCCGCCGCCACGCGCAGCCACGCCCTGCGTGCGCTGGTCGCCGCCGTGCTCGGCTACGCCATGGACGGCTTCGATCTGCTGATGCTCGGCTTCATGCTGCCGGCGATCAGCGGCGATTTGCATCTGTCCGGCGCGCAGGCGGGCGCGCTCGTCACCTGGACGCTCGTCGGCGCTGTGATGGGCGGTATCGTGTTCGGGCTGTTGAGCGACCGCTACGGCCGCGTGCGCGTGCTCACGTGGACCATTCTGCTGTTCGCCGTCTTCACCGGCATGTGCGCGCTGGCGCGCGGCTACGGCGACTTGCTCGTCTACCGCACGATCGCGGGCATCGGGCTGGGTGGCGAGTTCGGCATTGGCATGGCGCTCGTCGCCGAGGCATGGCCCGCGCAACTGCGCGCGCGGGCGTCGTCGTATGTCGGGCTCGGCTGGCAGCTGGGCGTGCTTGCCGCGGCGCTGCTCACGCCGCTGCTGCTCCCGCTGATCGGCTGGCGCGGCATGTTCGCCATCGGGCTGCTGCCGGCGGTCGTCTCGTTCGTGGTGCGGCGGCGCGTGGAGGAGCCCGAGCTTTTCATCGCACATGCGCAGCGCATGGCCGCTGCCGCCAGGGCCGAGCGCCCCCGCGCCCTGCGCATGCTCGTGGCCGATGCGCGCACCGCGCGCGCGAGCCTCGGCGTAGCCGTGCTCTGTTCGGTGCAGAACTTCGGCTACTACGGGCTCATGATCTGGTTGCCCGCGTACCTTTCGAAGTCTTTCGGCTATTCGCTCACGAAGTCGGGGTTGTGGACCGCCGCGACGGTTGCCGGCATGGCGCTCGGCATCTGGCTTTTCGGCATCGCCGCCGACCGGTTCGGGCGCCGGCCCGCGTTCCTGTTCTATCAGGCGGGCGCCGTGGTCATGGTATTCGTCTATGCGCAGCTTTCCACGCCGTTCGCGCTGCTGATCGGCGGCGCAGCAATGGGCGTGTTCGTCAACGGCATGATCGGCGGCTATGGCGCGCTCATCTCCGAGTTGTATCCGACCGCCGCACGCGCCACCGCGCAAAACGTGCTGTTCAACATCGGCCGCGCCGTAGGCGGCTTCGGGCCGCTCGCCGTGGGCGCGCTGGCCGCCCGCTATTCCTTCACGGTGGCGCTCGGCATGCTCGCCGCCATCTACGTGCTCGACATCCTCGCCACCCTCTTTCTGATTCCCGAACGCCGCGGCGCCATGCTCGAATGAGCAGCGCGCAACCGTAAGACAAAAGCGCGGAAGTATCCCGCAATATCGGCCGCGCGAATTCCCGGTATCAGTCTTTGACCCACGTGGACGCGAACGGCGCCAGGTGTACACTATTCGGCCCTGCTGGAACGCTCGTGCCGTGCGGGCCGGCGGGCCTACGACCATAAAAGATTCTCTCTCACGTCTCTCACCTCTCACGTCCAGGCAGGCCTGAAAATGGATGAACAACTGAAGCAAAGCGCGCTCGCGTATCACCAGAATCCGAGGCCAGGCAAGATCTCGGTCACACCGACCAAACCGCTCTCGAACCAGCTCGATCTTTCGCTTGCTTATTCGCCCGGCGTTGCGGCCGCGTGCATGGCGATTCACGAAGAACCGCTCGATGCGCAGAAATACACCTCGCGCGCGAACCTCGTCGGCGTCGTGACGAACGGCACGGCCGTGCTCGGCCTCGGCAATATCGGCCCGCTCGCGGCCAAGCCGGTGATGGAAGGCAAGGGCTGCCTTTTCAAGAAGTTCGCCGGCATCGACGTGTTCGACATCGAACTCGACGAAACCGACCCGGACAAGCTCGTCGAAGCCATCGCGATGCTCGAGCCCACGCTCGGCGGCATCAACCTCGAAGACATCAAGGCGCCCGAGTGCTTCTACATCGAGAAGAAGCTGCGCGAGCGCATGAAGATTCCGGTTTTCCACGACGATCAGCACGGCACGGCCATCATTGCTTCGGCGGCGATTCTCAACGGCCTGAAAGTGGTCGAGAAGAAACTCGATGAAGTGAAGCTCGTGTGCTCGGGCGCGGGCGCAGCGGCGATCGCGTGTCTGGACCTGCTCGTGAATCTCGGTCTGAAGAAAGAGAACGTCCTCGTCACCGACTCGAAGGGTGTGATCTACGAAGGCCGCGGCAATCTCGATCCGTCGAAGGCGCGTTACGCCGCCAACACCGAAGCGCGCACGCTCGGCGACGCGATCAAGTCCGCCGACGTGTTCCTCGGCTGCTCGAGCGCAGGCGTGCTCAAGCCCGAGATGGTCAAGGAGATGGGCGACAAACCGCTGATCCTCGCACTCGCGAACCCGGAGCCGGAAATCCGCCCGGAAGACGCGAAGAAGGTGCGCCCGGACGCGATCATCGCCACGGGCCGTTCGGACTATCCGAACCAGGTCAACAACGTGCTGTGCTTCCCGTTCATCTTCCGTGGCGCGCTGGATGTGGGCGCGACGACCATCACGGAAGAGATGAAGCTCGCGTGCGTGCGCGCGATCGCGGAACTCGCCGAGGAAACCGATCAGGGCGACGAAGTGGCGAAGGCCTATGAAGGCCACACGCTCGAGTTCGGCCCGGAATACCTGATTCCGAAGCCTTTCGACCCGCGCCTCATCATCAAGATCGCGCCGGCCGTGGCGCAGGCCGCGATGGATTCGGGCGTGGCCACGCGCCCGATCCAGGACATGGAAGCCTACCGCGAGCAACTGGGCGCGACCGTGTATCGCTCGGGCATGGTGATGCGTCCGGTGTTCGCGGCGGCGAAGGCCAACTGCGCGCGCATCGTGTTCGCCGAAGGTGAGGACGAGCGCGTGCTGCGTGCCGCGCAGTTCGTGCTCAACGAGAAGATCGCCAGGCCGATCATCGTGGGCCGTCCGTCGGTCGTGGAAATGCGCCTGAAGAAGATGGGCTCGAAGCTGCGTCCGGGCACCGACTTCGAGATCGTCGATCCCGAAGACGATCCGCGCTTCCAGAAGAGCTGGCAGGCGTACCACGAACTCAGTGCGCGTCAGGGCATCACGCCTGAAGTAGCGAAGGCTTCGGTGCGCAAGTTCAACACGCTGATCGGCGCGATTCTCGTGCACCTCGGCGACGCCGACGGCATGGTCTGCGGCCTGCTCAACAGCTTCGACTATCACCTCAAGTTCATCGATCAGGTGTTCGGCAAGGCGAAGGAAGCCGGGAACTACGCCGCGATGAACCTGCTGATGCTGCCGGGCCGCAACATCTTCATCAGCGACACCTACGTGAACGAAGTGCCGAGCGCCGAGCAGCTCGCCGACATGACGATCCTCGCCGCGCGCGAAATCGAGAAGTTCGGCATC
>NZ_JBMIQH010000080.1:0-7401 GCF_056155635.1 Paraburkholderia sp. BR10141
CGCCCGTCCGGTTCTCAGGGGGCGGTGGCGCAGTAATGCGCTGCTGCTACCCGACGCCGTCCACGGCGTTGATGACGCCGGCAAAGCGGTGCTGATCAAACCTCGTGTATCTCGCGACCAGCTGAGTGCATTGATCGCCCAATTGCCGCCGTGCGTAATCGGTATGGAAGCGTGCTCGGGAGCACACTACTGGGCACGCGTGTTCCAGAAGTGCGGCCATACAGCGAGGTTGATGGCGCCAAAGCTGGTCGCTCCCTACCGGATGTCCGGCAAGCGCGGCAAAAACGACGCGGCTGATGCGGCCGCTATTTGCGAGGCGGTGACGCGACCCAGCATGCGTTTTGTGCCGCTCAAGGACGAGCATCAGCAGGCTACGCTTTGCCTGCATCGGACGCGACAGGGATTTGTCGAGGAAAGAACAGCGACCTACAACCGGTTGCGTGGCCTGCTCTCGGAGTTCGGAGTGGTTCTACCGCAGAGCCCGGAAAAGCTACGGCTAGACATCGCGACTCACCTTGACTCGTTGCCCGGCTGGGCGCGGCCGTGCATCAGCGATTTGCTCGAGCATGCTGGCGACATCGAGGACCGGCTGGGCGAATATGACCGCGCGATTGGCGAGATTGCCCGGGAAGATGAGCGCAGCAAGCGGCTGATGCAATTACGTGGCATCGGTCCAACCACGGCCAGCGCTTTGCTGGCCAGCATTGGTGCCGGGCATGACTTCCGGAATGGCCGGCAGGTCGCGGCGTGGCTTGGGTTGACACCAGGACAGCACAGCAGTGGCGGCAAAGCCCGGCTGGGCAGCATCACGAAAACAGGCGACGCGTATCTGCGTAGTCTGCTGGTCCTGGGAGCTCGTGCCGTGATGGCCAACCTGGGCGACAAGCAAGACCGGTTCAGCAGGTGGGCCAGGAACCTGGTGGAGCGCCGCGGTTACTGGCGGGCAGCAGTCGCCATCGCAGCCAAGAATGCGCGGATGGCCTGGGCAGTTCTGAAGTACGGCGGCGACTTCAGGCGCGAGCCAGTGGCAGCGTGACGTGCGGAGCTAATCTACCAACAACTAACACGAACACCACGATAGTACACATGACTGGATAAAAGATCACTTTGCACTGCCAGCGGTGATGTGAAGTGGGTTGGACCCGCGCGGGGCGTACCTGGAAAAAATACAGGGAGCTCAATCCCGATATCCGAATGAGGTCCTCGCGCGCGTCTTTCATCAGGGTCCGGACCATTGGTCCAATATGACCGTTTGTAGCATTGCAGTCCTTCACCTTCTCACTTACACTAGCGAAGCAGCGCAGTACGTAAAGACATCAAAGCAACGTTGGGTTTGCAACCGACGGGGAGCCCTTGTAGCCATTTTGTGGGCGAGGCATATCATGAGAGGTAAAAATCATGGATATGCCGATGGACAAGAAACAGAAACGACGCACTGTCGCTTCGCAGGCAGCGGCCCGAGGGCTGCTGCCTGCCTTGCCTGAAGGGCTGCTGGACGAACTGGTCAAGGGGCCGATGACACCCGCGCAGGTCAAGGACCTGATGCTCGCCTTCAACAAGGCCGTCATTGAACGTGCGATGGGCGCCGAAATGAAGCTGCATCTGGGGTATCCATCCGGCGATCCCAGGCCGGATGGCCAGACCAACGAGCGTAACGGTGCCAGTGGCAAAACCATCATCACGGACCACGGTCCACTCAGGGTCGATCTGCCACGTGACCGTGACGGCAGTTTCGAGCCGATACTGATTCCCAAACACGAACGCCGCTTTACCGGCTTTGATGAGCGCATCATCGCCATGTACGCGCGGGGCATGAGCGTACGCGAAATCCAGGCGTTTCTGGCCGAAAGCTACGGTACGCAGGTGTCGCCCGACTTCATCAGCTCGGTCACCGACGAGGTGATGGCCGAGACACTCGCCTGGCAAAACCGTCCGCTCGAACCGATGTATCCGGTCGTATTCTTTGATGCGCTTCGTGTAAAGATCCGCAGCGACGGCGTGGTGAGCAACCAGGCCGTGTATCTCGCGCTGGGCATTCAGGCCGACGGCCAGCGTGACGTACTGGGCTTGTGGATCGAGCACACCGAAGGTGCGAAGTTCTGGCTCAAGGTCTTCAATGAACTCAAGACGCGCGGCTGCCAGGACATCCTGATCGCCGTGGTCGATGGCCTCAAGGGGCTGGCCGATGCGATTGGCACGGCCTATCCGCGCACGGCCGTGCAGACCTGCATCGTGCATCTGATACGCAACAGCCTGGAATACGCGAGTTACAAGGACCGGAAGGCTATCGCCGCGGCGCTGCGCCCGATCTACACGGCCGCAAGCGGGCAGGCCGCGCAGCAGGCGCTTGAGGCATTCGCTGCAGGCCCATGGGGCACCCGATATCCGACCATTGTGCAATCCTGGCGGCGTGCGTGGGAGAACGTGACGCCGTTCTTCGTGTTTCCACCAGAAATACGCCGGGTTATCTAACGACGAACGCCATCGAGAGCCTGAACATGCAGTTGCGCAAGATCATCAAGACGCGCGGGCACTTCCCCAATGACGAAGCGGCCATCAAGCTGCTGTGGCTGGCATTACGAAACGTGCTTGCAAAGTCCGTGCGCCATGCCTATGACTGGAAATCTGCGATGAACCAGTTTGCCATCCTGTTTGGCGAGCGGTTTACGCGGGCGCGCGGGTAACGTTTTTTTAACCGCCTCGCCCACAAAAATGCGGACAGGTTCGAAATTGTCGGTAGGTCTACGATCAGTGCGCGCTACCGTCCTGCCCTGATCGACTTGAACGTCGATGCCGAGGAGACCCTGTTGACGGAGCACTTCAAAACACTGCCCTGCTGTTACCAATCGCCATCGGGCAAGTTTTGGATCAAGGCAGCCTCTCGATTGTGATCAGCAATACCAGATTGCTGACAATGCTGTTGCCCGGTCTTGGCGTACTGTCGACAGCTGCGCTCGCATGCTATTTGATGGCTGGTCGTATGCGATGGGGCTCTTTGGCCTTCTCGGCTACATCGAGCCCGTGCTGCTGCTGGTGGTGTCGATTGGCTTGTTGGGTGAAAGCTTAACAAGGCAGAAGATTGCGACCTACGGGCCTATCTGGCTCGCGGTCAGCTTGATCGCACTGCATACCGCGTTGCAAATCCGCCGGTCACTTCGAGGAGGCTCGCGGTGCTTAACGTTAAAAGGCTAACGTTCGTGGATCTCAACGACCTCTTGGATTGACCATCTGACAAGCCTGGCACTGAGGGTCGTGAATACAAGATTGGGGCCGCCGTAGAGAGCGGGGCCCCGTATGAACGGTTTTTGCACGGCGTTAGATGCGGCTCGTTAGCTCTGGCAATACTGAAAAGAGATCCCCGACAAGCCCGTAGTCTGCGATCCCGAAGATCGGCGCATCCGCATCCTTATTCACGGCGACGATCACCTTTGAGTCCTTCATGCCGGCCAAGTGCTGGATCGCGCCAGAGATGCCAACAGCAATATACAGCTGCGGGGCCACAATCTTGCCGGTCTGGCCGACCTGCCTGTCATTCGGCGCGAAACCAGAGTCCACCGCTGCGCGCGACGCGCCCACCGCAGCGCCGAGCTTGTGTGCCAACGGGTCGAGCAGCGCAAAGTTCTCCGCGCTGCCCATGCCCCGCCCGCCCGAGACGACGATACGCGCTGACGTTAGTTCAGGACGCTCGCTTTTCGAGACTTCCCGACGCACGTAGCGCACCCGCTGGGTACCTTCGACCGCCTCGCGCGTGTCAATCGATGCGCTACCGCCGGTGGCCGGCGCGGCATCGAAAGCGGTTGCACGGATCGTCGCGACCTTGATCATGTCGTCGCATTGCACGGTGGCGATGGCATTGCCTGCGTAAATCGGTCGGTCAAACGTATCCGCCGTATGGATCGCGACGACGTCAGAAATCTGCGACGCGTCGAGTTTCGCGGCTACGCGCGGCGCGACGTTCTTGCCCGCGGCGGTTGCCGCGAAGAGCACGTGCGTATACGACGGCGCAAGCGCTAGCACCTGCACGGCCACATTTTCCGCGAGACCCTCGGCCAGATGTGGCGCGTCGATCAGGATGACCAGCTCGACGCCTTCAATTGCAGCCGCGGCGTCGACAGCGGCGCGTGCGTGATGACCTGCGACGAGCACGTGCACGCCGTTATTCAACTGGCGCGCAGCGCATACGGTGTGCAGCGTGGTTGCTTTGAGCGCTGCGTCTTCGTGTTCGGCAATGACGAGGGTAGTCATCAGATCACCTTTGCTTCGTTCTTGAGTTTGTCGACAAGGGCAGCGACGTCCGCGACGCGTACCCCTGCCTTGCGTGCGGCCGGCTCGACGAATCTCAGCATCTTCAGCCGCGTCGCCGGATCCACACCGAGATCGTCAGGCGTGACCGTGTCTATCGGCTTCTTCTTCGCCTTCATGATGCTGGGTAGCGTCACATGGCGCGGATCGTTCAGACGCAAGTCGGTCGTTACGACGGCGGGCAAATCCAGCTCAATCACTTCAAGGCCGCCGTCTACTTCGCGTGTCACAGTGGCCACGTCGCCCTGAATCTGGATAGCGCTTCGCGAACGTTGCCTGTGGCCAGTCGAGCAGTGCGGCGAGCAATTGGCAATTGGCCGGTCTGACCTGCGTCGTCGTCGATGGCCTGTTTGCCGAGAATCACGAGTTGCGGTTGCTCGCGCTTGACCGCAGCTCGCAGCAGCTTCGCGACCGCTAGCGGCTGTAGTTCGGCGTCGGCCTGGATATGTAGGCCGCGATTTGCGCCGATAGCAAGCGCCGTGCGCAGAGTTTCGATGCTCTGCACCGGCCCGCAGGTGATTGCGATCACCTCACTGGCGTGACCAGCTTCCTTAAGACGTGTCGCCGCTTCGACTGCGATTTCATCAAACGGGTTCATCGACATCTTTACGTTAGCGATGTCGACGCCGGTTTGGTCCGCCTTTACGCGAACCTTCACGTTGTAGTCAACAACGCGTTTGACTGCTGCCATAACCTTCATGTTGCTTTCCTTGTTGCGCGGGAGTGAGTTTGGAAGCGCGCGGCACGTCAGCCACATGTCGCCCGTTCGATGATGACGAGTGCAGCATGGGGCGCATGCACTTCAATGTGCGCTTTAGCGTCATTCTGCGTTTCAACGCGCGCTGGCTCAATCTCGAAGGCTTCGCCGTCGGCGAGGCGCGTAGCGACATGCGCTTCGCGGAGCATGAGCGTTTTGCCGCCCCTGCATGTGCGCAAAATGCTAGCCCCACGCAGTGTCAACACGAGCGCGATGCATCCGGACGGCACGTGCATTGTTGCGCGTAGCGGCACGATGCGGGCGGTGTAGCGCCCGCGAGTGACCATTGCGTTGAGCTTGACGATCGAGCCATCGTGCAAGCTGGCGTGCCACTCGGCGTCGCCGTCGTATTCCGATGGGTGTCCAGGTTGCAGATCGACGCGGGTCGGGCCGTTATCGAGCGTGACACCCGCGCCCGCCACGACGAGCGAAACGCGGATCATGCCGACAAAGCGCGAATACGAACCGTTGCATTCGACGTCTGCGAGGCTGATGCGCCAGCCGCCATTGTGCCAGGCCTTCGGTGCGAATGAAGCAAGCGGCCGTACCGCGAGGCCGGCGGAAGCCACTGCGTCACGAAACGGCGCCGAGACCATATTTGCCGCTCAGCAGCGCGCCGGTGGCGAAACGGTTGATTGAGTATGGCTCAAGCGACACGTCGGCAGGCTGGCCGAGCGCGGCCTGGGCGAGGATCTTGCCAACCGTCGGCGAGAGTTTGAAGCCGTGACCCGAGAAGCCATATCCGACCACCAGCCCCTCGATACCAGGCAGGGCGCCGAGCACTGGATTCCAGTCCGGTGTCACGTCATATACTCCCGTCCACGACGATGCGATGCCGGCCGTCTCGTACGCGGGGAAGCGTTCCGCGACCTGTGCACCGACATCGACAATGTAGTCCATGGGGATGTCGCCCTGTTCGGTGTCAGCCGTGTTCAGTTTCTCGCCGACCACGCCCTCGCTGACCAGCATCTGATTTCCACCGTAGCTTCGGTAATACAACATGCCTTCGGACGCGAGATCCTTGAACACCGGCATCTGAAACGTATAGGGCGCCTCTGCGCATTCGAGCGCGAGCACTGCGTGACGTTCCGGCGCGATCGGCAGCGTTTTGCCTGTCCATCCCGCCAACTCCGGCGTCCAGATGTTTTGCGTGCTGATGACGGTGCCCGTAGCGAAATCGCCCGCGTTCGTCGACACCCCCACTACCTTGCCATTCTCGATCAGCAGCTGGTTCACCGTGACGTTCTCCCGGATCGTCACTCCGCCGCGTCGTGCAGCGCGCGCGAAGCTGGTTGCGGTGAGGTACGCGTCTGCGAAGCCCGCTTCCGGTTCATAGCCGATCAGCGCCGCGTTGTCGAAGTTTGCAATTGGCAAGCATTCCTTTGCTTGGCGCGCGTCGAGCAGCTCGAGCGGAATGCCCTGCGCCTTCTGTTGCTCGAGCGATGCACGAAGCGGCTCGAGCTTTTCGTTGTCCGCCGAGACGATCATATACCCGCATTTGACGAGACCGCACGACGCTTCGTCGTCGCCCAGATAGGTGGCGAAGTCGTTGAAAACGGACCACGACCTGCGCGCCAACTCGACGTTTTCCTTAACGGAGTAGTGCGTGCGCAGAATGCCCGACGACTGCGACGTCGTGCCCGCGCCAATGGTGGCGCGGTCGAGCACCAGCACTTTTTTCGCTCCGAGTTTTTGCAGGTGAAATGCGACCGAGCAACCGATTACCCCTGCTCCAATCACCACAATATCGTAGTTGTTCACGGACATATCCTTGACTGAGATGGTGATGCAAGTCTGCCCCCGTTGGCCAGCGCCGATGTTTCTATAAACAATACTGATGGCAATTCATAAGATTTCCGCCATTTAAAATGGGGAGACACGGACTAGCTTAGCTGCGTGGCACTATTCGGGATGGAATGAAAAATTCAATCTCGGCATTCGCCCAAGGCACTTACTTCGCGATGGCTTCGATCGCCGTCGCGTTTCTCATTGGCCTCTCGACCAGATGCCTAGCACAGCGTCTTGTGCCAAAGGCAGCGGCATCAGTGATTGGGGAGATCGTTGGAATACTCGTACTGGTCGCGTCATCAGCGTACTTCTTCACTAGGTCTCGTGGATAACCCCTTCTCTGGCCCTGCGTCAGTTCGTGGTCCATAAGCTTCGCTTATATCAACCGTATCCCATCGCGAAACCGTTAGGCTGACAAAACCTTCGCAAAGAACCTGGCTTTATGAATACTCAGCTTGCATCCGCGCAAAACGAGCGCGAGTCGATGGAGTACGATGTTGTGATCGTCGGTGGCGGCCCCGCCGGGCTGTCTGCCGCGATCCGCCTGAAGCAGC
>NZ_JBMIQH010000081.1:0-7151 GCF_056155635.1 Paraburkholderia sp. BR10141
CACGTCCGGTTCTGCGAGGGCCTGCGGGTGCGATTCCCGTGGGCTACTCACCTAAGACCTTCCTTAGATCGTTTTTTAGGCATCAATCTGTCCGCTATATTTCTGACGTGTGATTAACCAGAGGAAGTGCAAACGGGTCGTCTTCAGGCATTCTCGCCCCAGCCAAACGCTTTCCGGAACCCCGTTACGCCGCTGCCACCGCCGCCGCTGCCGTGGTGGCGCTGGGCGTCGCGCCCGTACGGATTCTGATCATGAGGAAGACTCAGCCAGTCGCGCACATGCTGGTTGGCATAGGTAGAATTTGACGAATTGAGAATGTCGGCAAGCGTGCCGCGTCCAGTCTGTTCAAGCCATCTTCCCAAATGTCGCACCCTGGTTTTGTAATCCCTGTTTATCCCAGATCGAACCACCAACTCTTCATTGGTCTCGGTGAAGGGATGCCCCTGCGGCACCTGCACGGCGGAAGCCGCTACAGCAACGGGTGGGACGCCAATAGAGGTGGTCTGCGCGAGCTGCATGGGAGGAAACCCGACGTTTCTATCGATATCTGGAGCCATATTGGATCCCCCAGACATCTCCCCGATTCGCGGCCGTTTCGGACGAGATTGCAGTCCAGATAGCTGGTGGTGGGATGGCGATGCTGTTGATGGACGCGTTACTGGTGGATTACCCTCTTCAGCTTCCTCAGGAAGGGGTGAACTGACGTGACTGGTTCCGCTAATCGGTGATGTTGCCATTGAAAGCCTCCTCGGTCTTGGAACCGGAAATTTAGCACGCTTTCGCCTGCCCCCCCGTCGCATACGAACGACGCGAATGAAATACGCACGCATCCCGTTCACAGGCCGACTTTCGGTCCGCGATCGAGGTCCGGTTCGTCCTGATCGGCACTGTGGCCGGAGCAGCGCGACCGGTTTTCGACCTCCTTGCCGAGCGCGGCGAGCATCACCTGCCGCCGCTGTTCGAGCGCGGGCCCGCCGCGCAGCACGAGCTCGAGTACCTCGCGCAGCGGCCCTTCGGCGCGCTCGAGCTTCTGTTGCCCATGCCGGCGTTGCACCTCGACATCCAGCCGTGACTCCTCCGCAGCCCGTCTGAACCCCTGCGCATCACGGGTGGCGAGCTCGGCGTGCGTGAGCCTGGTGCTCACACTGCGCAGGACCGGGCAGACCGAGTCCTTCAGGTGGTCGTAGACGCGCTCCCCATACTGGCGCTTGGTTTCGAGCACCTTCGGCGGCGGCAGTTCAGCTGCGCGGCCCAGATCCGGCGTGGGTGCATTGATGTGGCTGTAGAACTCGCGGGTGGAGACGTGACGGGGGCCCCGTCAGGTTGACGCAGTAGCGGGGGTAGAATGAAGCGATGAAAAAAAGAAAGTCGCTTTACCACGGTCACCGCTTCCCTGCCATCGTCATCAGCTGTGCGTTTCCCGGTATTTAGAGAGATGGTATGAACGCCGCCCTCCCTTCGGGGAACGCACGAGACGGCTGAAATCGGGGGACTCAAGTCGTCTACCGATGCGACCTTTCCCGATGTGCCATAGTGGTGCTGTTAGCTCCTATTTGCGAAGGGAGGAATGACCATGGCTACGACGACCTACGGGCTCGACATCTCGGAGCGAGTGTTCCAGATGTGCCGGATTGAGGATGAAACCGGAGACTTCGCTAACCGGCGCTTCAGTAAGCAGCAGCTAATAGAGTTCCTCAGCCTTCGCCAAGCAGGGCGTGTTGCCCTGGAAGCTTGCGGGAGCGCGCACTGGTGGCCGCGCAAGATCACCGCACTTGGCCACACAGTTGTTCTCCTGCACGCGCGATTTATCCGCCCGTTCGTCCAGAACAACAAGACGGATGCTGATATGCCTCCGCGTGTCAATCGGAATCGGTTTTTGCCTTTTTGATTTGCACGCAATCTGAATGGTTCTGTTGCAATAGCGGAGGCTGGTATGCTGCGGGACCTTACAGGATGATGTGAACGACAATGAAAGCGCTGAGTCCAGCGGTAGCCAAAGTGCTGAAGCGGTTGCACTATCCGCTCGAGATAATGTTGGTGTGCGTGCGTTGGTACGTGGCCTACCCGCTGAGCGTGCGCAATCTCGAAGAGATGATGTCGGAACGCGGGATCGCGGTCGATCATTGGACCGTGCACCGGTGGGCCATCAAGCTTCTGCCGGTGCTTGAAAAGGCGTTCCGTCGCTGCAAGCGCCCGGTCGGCAAGAGCTGGCGGATGGACGAAACCTATGTGAAGGTCCGGGGTACATGGAAGTATCTCTACCGCGCCGTCGACAAGGCCGGCAACACGGTTGACTTCCTGCTGCGAGCCAAGCGGGACAAAGAGGCGGCCCGACGGTACTTCGAGAAGGCCATCGATCAGAATGGCGCGCCCGAAACGGTAACCATCGACAAGAATGGTGCCAATCTGGCCGGGTTGCGCGCCGTGAACGCCGAGCGTGAGACGCCCATCAAGATCCGCCAGGCCAAGTATCTCAACAATATCGTGGAACAAGACCATCGGGCGATCAAGCGCCGTACCCGGCCCATCTTGGGATTCAAGGAATTTCGTTGTGCCCGCATCTTGTTGAGCGGCATTGAACTCATGCATATGATCGCCAAGGGGCAGATGGAAGGCGCAGGCAAACTCAGACCATCGGCCGCCCGGCAATTCTACTCGCTGGCGATGTAAGTAATCCTCATCATATCGTTATCGTTTGCCCAAATCGCCTTACCGCAACAGAACCCTTGCAGCGACGGAACGCCTTTTCAAGCACCGGCAGAAGCTTGATGGCCCACCGGTGCACGGTCCAATGATCGACCGCGATCCCGCGTTCCGACATCATCTCCTCGAGATTGCGCACGCTCAGCGGGTAGGCCACGTACCAACGCACGCACACCAACATTATCTCGAGCGGATAGTGCAACCGCTTCAGCACTTTGGCTACCGCTGGACTCAGCGCTTTCATTGTCGTTCACATCATCCTGTAAGGTCCCGCAGCATACCAACCTCCGCTAGTGCAACAGAACCGTACGGCCAGCGCGCGCTCGTCGAGGCGCAGATCTCGCGAATCAAGCGTTGCATCGGCGCGCGGCTACGGACGCGCAAAACCGAATCGCAGCAGCGCAAGGGCGTGATTATCGCGAACCTCGTGAATTTGTGGAGCAGCCTCGGCAAGGCCGTTTGCGTCAAAAATACTTAGATGCGTATGCAACCACTGCGGCCCTGCCCTGCTGAACAATGCCCCAGTTACCAACGGGCACTCGTCAGATTTTTTCGCCGGCGTCGTCATAAGTTCGTGTTCGCGATCGGGCCACCGGCAGTGCGGCCTATGCTTTCAAATGGCTGCATCTCCATTCCTTCTGCGACTCCATTGCAACCATGCCTGTTGACATCGACACCGCATCAATCATCGCCGATCATGCCTCCACGACGTCTGTCTCACCCGAAACACGTGCGTCCACGCCTGTACGGCAGTACTCGTCGCCGCGGCGTGGGCCGGCGGCAAGTGAGACATTGAACGGACTGCCCATCCGCGAAACGTTGGCGTCAACGGGCGCGTCCGCGGTTCCTGCGAACGGGGTTCCACCTGCATCCCCCTCGGCGTCGACGGCTTCATCCGAACGCAGTGGACGTTCTCGACAAGTCGATAGAAGCGTGCTCGATGCATTCCGGCGCACGCGTGCCGCAATTCGCAACCGCATGCAAAAGATCTTCACCACGACCTCTGAGATACCGCGCAATGAACCCCTGCATCGATACGGATTCGACTATGGAGCGGGACCATATTCACCAGATTACGCGCAGCAGATGCGTTCGCCGAATCTGCCGATGAGTGCCGCGATGCCGTTGGCGCTCGGTTCGATTTCGGCTCTCGCCGGTATCGGCATGATCGGCATGATCGGCAGCAGTATGCTGGGCATGCCGGGCCTTGGAATGGGCATGCTCGCCTTGCCGATGATGGCCATGATGGGTGCCTTCGCAATTGCATGGCGCTCGCGCGGAACGGCCGGTTTCGGCGGCATGGGAAGCCTCAGCGGCACGTATGGAAACAACGACGGTTACAGCGCCTACGGAGGCTTCAACTCGCCGGCCATGGGTGCCGGGCAGTCCGTGCCGGGTTATGCGCATCCGCCTGCACGGGGTCCTCGCCAATGGCGTCCGGCGGCGGGATTTGGTACCGGTCCGGTTCCACCGTTTCAGAAACGCTGGTCAGGATGGTGCGCGCCGGACAATGTGCCACCGAATCCTATGGCATCGCCGCCGGACATGGCCTCGAGCACGACAAAGCGCCAAGGGAATCCAACTGAATCGTTCGGGGCGAAGGGATCCCGCCCAACCGCTTTCGAGCAGTTGGGCGTTGTGAAGGGCGCGGCCTGGCGGCAAGTTTTGGGCATGGACGGGCGCGTATTAGACAACGAAGTAATGGCTCAGGCCCAAACTCGCAAGGGTATCGAAGAAATGCGAAAAAAAATAGAGGAGGCAGAATTCGATGTACGAAAAGCCCACAAGAAGCTCCTGATCAGATTCCATCCGGATAAGCACCTCGACAAGGACATGAGCGAAGTCATCGGCCTCATCTCGATGGCCGTCAATCAGAGCGAAAACGAGTTTAGAAACGCAAGGCTCTGGCTTGACGGGCAAAGTGGGAGGGTGAGCGCTTGAGCCGTAATAATCGGTTTTGTCGCGCATTACTGACCGGTGCACCAAATAGCGTGTAATGCGTTATATGGGCATGAATACGAAACCCGATGCCCGAAACTTGATGGCGCCACGCAGGCACACCTGAGAGAGATGGCGGCGCAGGCCGTGCGCGATGGTATGAGCCAAACTGCGGCGGCCAAGACGCATGGCGTAAGCCTTCGCGCAGTGAGCAAATGGATGAAGCTCTCTCGCGAAGGCGGGTTGCGATCGTTGCGTCCTGAGAAGCGTGGCAGACGACGGCCGCTTGGGAAACAGGCAAGCCGCGAGGATCCGAAGGTTGATCGTCGAGCGGATGCCGGACCAATGATGTTGCCCTTCTATCTGTGGACGCGGGAGTCGGTTGCGCAGTTGATCGAGCGCGAGTATGGCATCACGATTTCGCCATGGCGTTGTCACGTTAAGGTATACGAGACGCAAGAGCGAACAGGAGGTAGATTGCTCAGAAATTGGACGGATCCTGGGTGAGCCCAGTGAAGCGATGCCACCCGGCAAAGCGTGCGGCGAGCTGTTTGCGATAGCGTGAGGCACGCAGTAAATGTCGCTTGAGCGCGAAGTGCTGGCGAATCGGTCCGAAGCTCGATAAGAATGCTTGTGTGCGACCATGCTCGTGGAAACCACGCATCCGGCGTTCGCGCTCACGCGTAGGTTGATGGCTGTTTTCGGCACGGTTGTTCACCCGGGCACTGGCTTTTGACGAAGACGTGTTTGATGTTTGCCTGTTCGGGAATTTCGGCCTTCGCGGCCGGATAGCTGCGCAACTGATCGATGACAATCCTTCGTGGCGCGTTGGCACAGGCGGCCAGCACGCGGTTGAAGAAGCGCTTTGCTGCGGCCTTATCGCGATGTTTCTGCAGCAGGATGTCGAGTTCGGCGCCGTGCTGGTCGACTGCCCGCCAGAGCAGATAAGGTTCACCGCGCAACGTAACGAAGACTTCGTCCAGATGCCATATGCGCCCAGGCTTGCGGCGGGCAGCTTTGATGCGATCTGCGAAGCCCGCGCCGAATTTGTCGCACCAGCGACGGATCGTCTCGTAACTGACAACGACACCGCGCTCGGAACCGTAAATACCACCGAACCGCGAGACTAATCATTGCCGCCGGGAACCGGTGGCCGTGATAAAGCGATTTTCTTTTCTTCATCGTGGCATCTTACGTGACTACCTCGCCAACGTGACAGTGCCCCTCAACTCTATGCCCGCCGCTTCACCACAACCGCGAGGGGCCGGCTACATGATTACCAGAACCCACGGTTATCGGTTCTCTGCCGCGGTCGTTAGCTACGCTGTGGGCAACAACTTCCTCACTTCGTTTCAACGCACTTAACTTCGCGTAAAGTCCACGTCAATTCGGGGGGGCAGATAAGCTGTTCACATTCGGGTTCGTTGTTCACGAGGAAGATACATTGGACGGCAATTCATGGAATATTTGGGACACGGAACGGTTCATGCAGACCTACGCGGCACTGCAAGAGCAGGGAGAGGTGCGGCAAGAGGGCTCCCCCCCCAACTCTCGGCCGGGGTCTCCAGCGCACGAATTTGCGCAGCCGGAGGGAGTGATGCAGGGCTTGAGTGACTTGCAGCTTGAGCGGGAAAGTAGGGCCGGGGAACAGGTCGGGGAAGTCCGCCAAATTTTTTATGCGAAAAAATCCGCCGATATTCATAATGCGGATGACAAAGAATTTGTTGAAAACTTTAAGGCCGGCCAGAAGGGGGAAATGGGTGATAGCACGCTCAGAAATCATCTTTCTGGACTGGCAAAATTGAGTAACGCACTTACCTCCAATCAGCGCCCTGGTTTCGCAGGCCGACTTGCTGACCGCGAACTGGATGAGGTGGCCAAGAGACTCGATAGTGGCCTCTTCAAAAGAGGAACGGTACGAGCCGCACTGGCGGCCGCGCGTGAGCATGCAACCGGTGGTGCATATGAGGAAGATCGAATTCTTATTGATTCGCTTGATGGGAGTGAATATGACTCATATCGCCGCCTTTACGCACCTGTTATTCGCAACTTTAGCGCGTGGCTGAGACTCAATGGCTTGCCGGCAATCAATGGGCGCATACACGCGTTGGACAACGATATTCATACGTATCTTGCTGACCCGAATTCAAGGGGGTCGCAACTACGGAGAGCAATCACGGCACTGCGGGCGATGGGGCTCGGAGAGCAGCAGGCTCAGCCGGATGCTGGGCCCTCGCAACCCGCCGACTGGGGGGGCACCTCAGTAGCTGATCAATATGGTCAGGCCGGTTTTGGTGCCACTTCTCCTCCATCATCGTTTTTTGAGGGCATTCCATGGCCTCAGCTTCAGACGCCAGGTGAAGAGGTGAGCCAGCCGTATATGGGAAGCTCACAACCTTTTTGGAACCCGCCGGATCCTTGGCTGGGGGGGGGGGGCGCCTGGGCCTCGCCGGCCGATCAATATGGTCAGGCCGGTTTTGGTGCCACTTCTCCTCCATCATCGTTTTTTG
>NZ_JBMIQH010000082.1:0-6939 GCF_056155635.1 Paraburkholderia sp. BR10141
CCTGAATCAAAGGCTTGAGCGTCAAATCGACATCACAAACCGGCGCAGCGACTCGCTGAAATGAAGTGCTGCTCGCCGGCGAGGGGTATTTCAACAGCCTGATAAAAAACGCCGGGCCGTAGAAAGGCGGCTTGCCTGTCCGGCGGGGCTGCGGACAGACGATGGTCCGCATGCCCAATCAACTGCAAGCCTCGCATCGATTGGCCACTTGTTGGCGGCGATTGCATATTCGATAAAGCTTCTGAGTACGGCCTTTCTGGCTGCATCGTTGAAGCCGAGCGCTTCCCGAACAGCGAGATAAGCGTCAAGGCGATCACGTAACTCGGGATGACCGTTCATGACCGGGCTCCCGGCCACGGCAAGGCTACGTGCGCGAGCGTCGCGAGGTCAAGCTTCGCGTAGATCACCGTCGTCCCCAGCGAGACATGTCCCAGCACGTCAGCAACTTCGTTGAAACTTGCACCTCTGCATACCATTTGGGTGGCCGCCGTGTGGCGCAGCGCATGTGCGGCAGCTGGAATGCCCTCCACGCCGGCACGGTACATTGCGCGCCGGACCATTCTCGATACAACAGATGAATCGAGAATGGGTCCGTACGGCTCCTTGGTGCTCAGGAACACCGCCCTGCAGGGACTGGAGGGACGTCCGCGTTGAAGGTAGGCACACAGCGCCTCACCCGCATCGTGAGGCAGGGGAAGTCGGCGCTCGCGATGAGACTTCCCCGGACGAATGCGCACGCAGCCCTCGATCCAGTCGATATCGTCGAGCATCAAATGTCTGAGCTCGCTGGCTCGAACACCCATTCGCGCCAGGACCAGCAACATTGCCCGATTGCGCAGCTCGTGGGCGCTACCGTCGAGCGCCGCTCCGAGAACGCGCTCAGTCTGCTCTGCAGTGAGATAAACCGGCAGAGAGGCGTACTTCCATTGAGGCATCGAGGGAATCGCGGCTTCGAGCTCACGGCCAGCCTTGCCGCAAAACACCAGATATCGGAGCCAGGCTCGCAGTGCAGTCCCGGCCTTCTTGCGCGAGTGTCCGTGAAGCCGTTCGGCCTCCTGGCGAACAAAGGCGGTGAGCCATTCTGCGCGCGGGGCCCACCGCTCATAGTCTGCCTCCAGGCAGTACTGCGCCAGAAACCGCCGTACAAAGAAGAGATACTCGCGACGAGTCGTGTGCGCCAGGCCAACGACCTGAGACAGGTGATGATCGAACTCGCCAACCCAACAGTTCAGTGCACCGGTTACTTCTGCCTGTGCCGCCGGCTTGCATTTACCTCGCGTTCGGGTACCTGACGGATTTAGGGACGGGGCATTGTTCATGAGCTTCTCCTGTCGGCCCAAATGGCCGATAGGGGAAGCTTGCTCTGATTATGCGAGGACGTTTCCAGTTCCAGACAGCAACAACCAATGCCCAGCAACCCAAGTGGATTGCAGCTGCCCGCGAGCTGGACGTAATCGGCACCTGTGCCTAAAAGCACAATTTCCTATCATAGGCGTCCAAGTTATTATGCCTTGGTCAAATCGCCTGGGCTCAGAGTTCATCCCAGATTTGCGGAAATGATGCAGCGGGTCCAGGCCAGGGAGGCTAAGACTTGGGTTGCCACAAATACTCCGCTTTTTGCAGCCGGGCAAGCCAGGCGCCCCGCTTGCCATGACTCGACATGAGGGGTGGCCGGGATTCATAAAAAATTCGCCACATCTCTGCTTAAGCTGCTGATTTAAAGCCGAAATCGATGGTCAAATGGGGTTATAAGCCGGAACCGCATATATGCGGGCCGGTTATTTCCGGTGTCGTCTTTGGCCACCCGTATCCCAGCAGAAGCCAATTGCGCTTTCAAAGCAGCAATTTCATCGCGAGTCTGGGCTGCGAGTACTGATGCTTTAGTGTTATCCATCCCGAGAGAGCGGTACTTGCGTTCGTCCGTTTCCCCTCCAGCCAATACTGCGAACTGGTCTGTCAGTCCGTCGGACGTGAGGTAGCTTTTGTACTCGCCAATGCTCTCACCCGCCTTCGTGTTGGCTGATGCGACGTGAAACAATCTCGCCTTTCTCCTGCTTCCGTCAGGGGAGGCGCCAGTCATCATAACGGCGACACATGGGACCATCCCGTTCGTTAGGAAAGGGTAGTCCACCTTAGACGTGCCGGTGGACGATGGATACTCACCCTCCGGGCGAAACGAGACTTGCTTGAAACGCCGGTGGCGCTGCAATTCGGCGAGCGGTTGCAACCCGCCACCTTGCGAATAGGAAGGTGCGTATTCGGATGTTGACCCGCGCGAGATGCTATCTTGTCCCGACATCGCGCGCCTTTCCGTGTCTTCTCGCAAATGCGCGGTGCTAGAAAACGCAGTATCAAACAACGATGTCGATGCCGCCAAAGCGGGAAAAGAACTTTTCAATGTCATGGTAAGGCACGCAGTATATTTTGACAGCTACCTGTTCACCAGCAAGGTGACACATGCAAGCATGGCATGTGTAAAAATACTACCCTGCATCAATGCATGATCCGCTCGCGGATAAAAAGCGAAAACCTCACTTCATTGGCGAAGTTATATCCTTGACTGTTCGCGCAACGTCGTTGAACGACAGCATGCTTCTCGCTGTCCGATCAGTTGGCGACCACCACGGCTGCCCGATTATATGATTTCGAGACCGGCAAGCATGGCGGCAAGATCGATCGGGTTCTCATTGCGAAATACGTAGTGCCCGAGGAAATGGATATGCTGCCACGCGACCGGCGAGACCTTTTTCAGCATGTCGAGCGCCTTCTGGTTGCCGTCGCACTGGTATCGCTCGAGTAGTTGTGAGAGTAGTACTGAGTTGAAGGCGGTTACGACGTTGGCCAGTAGCCGGCCGCATTCGTTGCTGATCGCGACGTCAAGGTCGGTTTTACCGGTCAGGTGCTTTTTCCCGCCGACCTGCGCGATGAACGAGCGCAACTGATGGTACGCTTCGATCCGGTTTTGCGAACGATGGACATCGCGCTGCAACTGCGGATCGCGCATGTAGCGCAGCGTGTAGATGCTGCGCACCAGCTTGTCGACCTCGAAGACGGCCTTGCGGGTGCGATGATGTGGCGACAGCGCGCAAAGCTTGCGCACAAGCGCCTGCTGGCTGATTTCCTTGACGCTGAGTGAGGCAATGATCTGCTCGATGATCGATGGGTCATCGCAGATCAGCGCCCGGTCGATCTGACCGACAGGCTTGATCAGGAAATTCTCGTACTGCGCGATATCGTCGCCGCAGTACAGATGCTTCAGTTGTGCCTGAAGGCTTGTGAAGCGTGGTGCAAAGCCCCTTTCGAACCAGTACATGATGGCGAAATTCGCCTTGTTGACACTGTGCATGTCGCCGGTGATGATGGTCGGCACGATGTCGGTGGTGTTGTGGTAGCAGATATCGAAGACGTAGTGACTCTCATGTTCATGCGCGCCGATCAGTTCTGTTAGCAGCGCGACGTGATTGGCCAGAAACGTGTAGGCGACCACGCCCCTGCCGCCCGCAAAGTATTTGCGCGAGTGTCGCGCCTTCACCATTGGCGTGGCGGCCTCGAACTTCTGCCCGTCAACGCTGCCGAAGAGCACCTCGAGGTCGAACGAGTAGTGTTCGAAGATCGGCAGTTGTGCGATGTAGTTGGCGACCCGGTCATTGGCCGCGCGCAGGGTCGCCAGGCGACAATATTGCCGGTGCGTTTCGTCCAGCACGTGATACGGGATATCGCAGGTCTGCGACATCGCGAGATTGCCGAGGTTGGTCGCCTGCGCAATGATCACCGCCATCAGGCTGTCCGGGTCGGCGATCTTCTTCGCATAACGGGGCTGCAGGGGCGTCATGGCTGACAAAAAGTCGCAGCGCTCATTCACAAACCGGATGATGCCGGCAATATCGCGCAGCGGCAGCTTCGCATAGAAGCTGTCCTGTCGTGCGGCATCCTTGTCGGCTTTTGGTTTGCGCCACGTCAGGGTCCCGCGTTGCTCGTCATAGTCGAGGTGCCTGAGTTTGCCTTGTCGCAGTTCACGATCGAAGCGCTTCCAGAGTTCGCGAAGCTCGCTACACAGCGCGTCGATGGTGGCATCGACAGGCTGGCGCAGCCACGCGAGATCCAGTTCGCCGAGCGCGGCGCGCGTACGATCGGCTGTGACCAGATGATCGCTGAAGCGGCGATGCTGGATGCTGTCATTGAGGTGCAGTTCGCCGCTGTCGATACGCCTGCGCAGTTGCCGGTAGACCCAGAATTCATAGCGGTCGCCGCGCAGGCCCGCGGGCTGCCCCGCGTCGTCGAACTCGAGCAGGAAAGGCCGAAGCCGTCGCGGGATGGTGTCCAGTGGAATTTCCGCGACAGGCCGTTGGGCGAGGCGCTGCCTGCGGGAGAACACACCGCGCATCCAGTGCAAGGCCGCGATCCATGGATCGTCATCCCGTTCGCTGGAAAACTCGAGTGCCATCGCCTGCGGTCTGAGTCGTCGGCAAACCTGCCCGGCTGCCGCATCGATCGCGCGCCAGCGAAGTTCCATCTGGCTGACGGTTTTGTCGCTCAGCAATTGGGCGACCTGCTGCAGGGTGGCTTTGGGCAGGATGCTGAACGCCTGATCCCGTACCGATCCGAACGATGTAGCATCGTCGAGCGAGTCGTCGACGTAGAGCTGCAGAAGCCTTCCGACCTGCGGGGTGTCCTTCTGCCGCTGGAGCTGGGCCCGCATGAACGCGTCATCGGCATGGGCCTTGCCGTCGTCTTCGAACTTCTTCGTGTGGTGGCGCAACGCGTCGACCAGGTTGTCGTTCAGTTGCCGGTAGCGCTGCCACGCGTAGCACAGCAGATACAGGAATGCCTGCCCCGGCTGAAGCTGACGCAGATCGTAGATGGTATGGAAGTTGGCGAGGCTCGCGTAATACGCGATATTCTGCTGGGAGATGCCCAGTTGTGGCAGGATTGCCCGGGCGGCGAGGTAGACGGGTTCGAGTACCGCGCGTTTGCTGCGTTCGCGTCCCATCATGTGGGGCCCGAAGTATTTGGCATCCTGCTTGATCGCAGCCAGTTCGGACAGGGACTCGTCGCGCACAAGCAGTCGTCGCAGTGCGGATTTGACGTCATCGGTCGCTCCGGCCTCGATCAATGCGGCGAGGCGCTGCCGTTCGTCGCGCAGTGCGGTGCTGATGAGCCGCTGGAGGTTGTGTATCCCGGCCGCACGATGCGCTGCTGGTTCAGCCAGATGACGAGTTCGGTGAGCACGAAGGCTGGCGTCACGTCGCGACGCACCAGTTGTGCGGCGCGCTGCATGAGCACTGGGCAGTCCTGCTCAGACCAGAGGCGAAAGCCGGACAGCCTGAGGATTTCGCGCCGCTGCGCGTAATGTTCTGCGGGCCGAACGGACCTTGGTGAAAACGCCTGCTGGGGGAAATAGCGTTCACGCAGGTATTCAACGTCCTCCGTCGGCAGATCCGTAAGCGCGAAGAAGGCCTGCTTGGCCTTGAAATAGCCGGTCTGCAGCAGGCAGAGGATCTGTTCGTTCAGCCCTCGGCGGCGCTGCGCGAGAGCCAGTTCGTCAGCGGTGAAGGCAAAGTACTCCGCGCGCTGGAAATCATCGAACTCGGGCCGGTCATAGAGCGCCTGCCGTTCGGCCTCGGGCAGCAGGGTGAGATGGTCGTTGTGGGCGCGCATCCAGAGGCAAAGGAAACAGAAAGAGCGCCATTCTAAAGCGTGACAGACCAATAATTGATATTATCGGGCTATTGTTTTAACTTCGCATAATGCCATGTGCGCCCAGGCTTGCGGCGGGCAACTTTGACGCGATGTGCGAGGCCCACGCCGAATTTGTCGCACCAGCGTGCGGATCGTCTCGTAACTGACAACGACACCGCGCTCGAACAGCAGTTCTTCAATATCACGCAGGCTCAGTTGGAACCGGAAATACCACCGAACCGCGAGACTAATGAATGACTGCCGCCGGAAACCGGTGGCCGTGATAAAGCGATTTTCTTTTCTTCATCGTGTCATCTTGCGTGACTACCTCGCCAACGTGACAGTGCCCCCGCAACCACTTGTTATCGTAACGGCCCTTACTCGCCCTGAGTCCACTATCGCGACACAGCCATGGATAAACTTAACAGTCATCTTCTCATGAACTATCACACAGACAGTTACGACCAGCCCAACCATTTGTGCTTTCCGTCACTAAGCTTTGGGCAGCGGTTGGCGCGCCCCTTTTTCACGAGGACAGCGTGGCGTGATCAAGCTGTCGACCACGCAGAACCGAAATCGAAACCAAGAGGTCTTTTCGGCCCGTTAGGAATTGATTCTTACCTCATGGGCAGTGCAGCATAAGGATGGTCACGTGAATAAGGTAATGCAGTCTCCTCGCGCTGCGGTACCACCCCAATTAACCCTCGTCGTGGGCGTGGTATTCCGACTGGTCCATCTAGGCATCTATTGCGTTGAAGGTCCCGACGCGATGTTCCAAGAGACGTTCAATAAGATCTGCTGCGACGACCTTGCAGTCGACATTGAGCGAGAGTGGCTTCAAGAAGGCGACTTGGTGGTCAGTCTGTGCCGTGTTGAAAAAGCATTTGAAGTGTTAGGGAAAGCTGGCTTCAGGAGCGCGGACGCCGTCGTCACGATGCAACGTTACTTTGGCATCGAGCATGCGAAGGCCCGGCATTACGTATCCTCACGAAATCTTGCGTCGCTGTACCGCGAGCAGGTAGTGGGGCGCTCTCGTGGTGGTGAGAAGCGCACTGTCAACTTGGCTGACTTCGTCGATGACGATCCATAACGCACTGCGGCTCAGAAACCAGTCGACGGAGCTTGGGTTGGCGAGCCCACTTGGTTACCGCACACTGCCCGCGCGAGATAAAATTTTCGCCTCCTGGGGGGGAGACACAAGACAATTAACATCAAAATAATTGATATGTAGTTCAGCCAGAACAAACTGTGTGGAACAAA
>NZ_JBMIQH010000083.1:0-6252 GCF_056155635.1 Paraburkholderia sp. BR10141
CCAACTTAGACGACATCAAAACCGGGGGCGCCCGTTACTCCCGGGATCAGTGTGGCGGCAAGCTGATGCTGACGGCATCGGGTAAACAAGGCGTTCCGCAAGGCGGGGTGATTTCGCCACTGCTCAGTAACGTCTACCTCACTGAGGTGGACCGGATGCTGGAGCGGGCGAAAGAATCCACGCGCAACGGGAAGTATACCTACGTCGAGTATGCCCGCTTCGCTGATGATCTCGTCGTGCTGATCGATGCACACCCACGCCATGACTGGCTGCTGGGGGCGGTAAGCAGGCGACTACGGGAGGAGTTTGACAGGCTACAGGTCGAGGTGAACGAGGAGAAGAGCCGCACCGTGGATCTGAGATGCAAGGAGAGCTTCGGCTTTCTGGGGTTTGACTTCCGTCAACTCCGCAGCTTCGGGACACGGGCGTGGCGAGCGCACTACACGCCGAAGCTGAAGAAGCGTACGGCGTTACTGCGCAAGCTCAAGGAGGTGTCCCGGCGATACCAGTCGCAGCCGACAAATCGGGTGGTACAACTGATTAATCCGGTGCTGCGGGGCTGGGTGCAATACTTCGCTATCGGGGACTCTAACGAGTGCTTCAACTTCATCAGGGACTGGGTGGAAAAGAAGATCAGGCGCCACATGGGGCGATCCCGGAACCGACGGGGCTTTGGCTGGAAGCGGTGGAGTAGGCGTTGGCTGTATGAGGAACTGGGGCTGTTCAATGGCTACCGGGTCCGCCGTACCGTCGCACCGAAAGCGCGCCCGGCATGATAGGTCCCATAAACCTTGACGTGAAGCAGACAGGAGAGCGTAGTGCGGGAAAACCGCAAGCTGCGTTCGACGTGGCGGGAGCTGGAAACGTGACTATGGCAGCCGGACTGAGGTCCACCGCGAAAGCGGTGGAGAGACCACCGGAGCCTACCGTGCGCGCGCCAGTTCTCGACCCTACCTGCGAGAGACTCGGGTGCAACTCCCCGGGTCTACTCACCTCCCAATGCATTCTTATCCCAACGAACACGAAACCGGCACTTCTGGCCGAATTAACGCCCGCCGCGATCATCTGATTGTTGGCAGTCACGGCTTCAAAGTCGATTGATGTGCCCGCCCCCAGTGGGCATGACGTGTCTTCGAATGTCACTGTGCCATCGAGCACTTTTTTCCCCGAAGCGCGGGGCTTCAATGATCCGCTGAACGTACACGACCCGCTTGCCCCGGTGAAACTGCCATCGCCGGCAACTGTCATGGTCGTAGGGGCGGCACTTCCCGCCACTGTTGCCGCCCACGTTCCGGCGACTTCGGACACGGATGGCGACGTATCGTAGGCGGAATTGTACGTTGCGTCGAATTTCTGAGTCTGAGTGGCTTCCTTTACCACAGCGATGAGCTTCTGTTTGGCCGCGACCATACCCTTAATCTTGGCCGGCACCGCTGACGCCCCAACGGCGAGGTTCAAGTCGATTGCCGAATGGTCGGAGATTGAGGGGCCGTCGACCGCGAACGTTCCCTCGATCATCCCTTCGACTGAATTGTTGAATGAATACGCAGCAAAGTACTGCCCTGTCTCCAGCACAAGCATTGCGATCGTGCGGCCACTGCTCGACTTGCCTAGCCAGAAGCCTTGTGGATCTGCATCGGACGTTCCTTGTGGATCTGCAACGGACGTTACATCGCTGCCATCACCGCCACCGCATGCAGTCAGGAACGATGCAGCGACAATGCATATAGCTTTTTTCGCATTCGTTTTGATCATGACTGGTATCCCGGAATTAAATTCAGTGTTACCGTCCCAGGTCAGCTGGTGGAATCGTGCAGTTAGAAGGGTTCCCTTGCGTGACCAGACTTGTTTCAGGCCAACATGGCAACGCGCTCGTGTGGTATCTGCCTGCCTTCATACCAACCTGACGACAGTGTCGTGCATCAGGCTTTCCGCTCAGACATCCTTGTTCCTGCCGAGCAAGGCTGCCTATTCAGGATCCTCTATCAGCTTTGCGTTGACCTGCTGCATCTTGTCGAGACTGTCCGTATAGATCAATCACACCGATTTCCACGCGCGGCGGATGCGGACGCAACGCGATCATGCCGGTGAGCCGGCCGCTTGCGCGGTCTTCCAGAACGCAGCGGATCAGCGTGCCGTTTAGCCAGCCTTGCGCGGACTCCTCGATGAACGCGAGCGTTTCGTCGATCTGCGTATGACACCTGAAATGGAGGTGGCGCGTGGTCGGCGTTGTCAAGGGCGGTCGAGTAAGATGGCCATATGACCAAGAACAAATCGCTTTATCATGGCCATCGGTTTCCTTGAGTTGGTACATCGCATTCGCAAGGGCCAATTCGGCCTCGCAAAGCTCGGCCTCAAAGATACCACTGCGCCCGTAGTCTGGGAGGCCGTCCTGTCTGCTTGATGAGGTATCCTCTAGATAACAACAATCTCGTACAGACCGCCTATTTGCACCAGAGCCATGCCAGGTAACTATGGCACACACAAATCGCCCTCGATCAAAGCCTAGTTCGCTCGACACGTCAACTCGAAGACGCGATCCGTCAATACCTGGACATCTACAACGCCTATCCACAACCGTTTTCCTGGAGCAAGTCGGCTGATGAAATTCTGGCCAGTCTCGAACGGTTTTGTATGCGGGTTCGGACGGCCGCGGGCGAAGCATCGTGAACGTCAACACCGACGCGATTGATGAAGTCGCTTTGGCACTTCTCTACCTGCCCCTGCATGATCGATACCGCGCATGGAAGGGTTTCGACTGGGATGTGCTGAACCGACTCTACGAACGGGGTTTCATCGAAGACCCGGCCGACAGGACGAAGTCTGTGATCTTTACCGAAGAAGGACTGCGCGAGTCCGAGCGGCTCTTTAATCAGCATTTCGTCATTCCAGAAAGACCGGGAATCAGCGGGCGGCGCGCTCCATCCCCGCGGCTTCCGATGCGGCAAGCTGACTTTCGCCGTCCATAGCCTTTTGTAGAAGCTGACGGCTGTTTTGCGACACATCCAGCGCCATCTGGCATAGCTGGAATAGCTGCGACATCTGATCGTTGTGCGACTGGAAATCCTGAGGCGACATTTGCGGCGGACCTTCCGGCATGCCGGAAGGCGAATGTGCGGGAGGCGGCCGACGGCTGGCGGACCGCGCACGCCGCGACGGTCCACCCGCCGTCAGGCCGTCGAGCACGCCAGACTTCTGACTTGCCGTGGGCGCGCCGGAGGGCCGCCGGAGCGGGGATTGTGGCTCGTGCGCGGCGGCGTCGGTGTCAATAGGTGCAGCAGGGCCAATATGATAGTAACCAGGAAGTGGCATGTGCGCTCCTTAAAGCGTGGACGGTCCAGCGTGCAAGCGGCGCGCCCCCGGATTTTGAAAGCAGTGAAGCCTGGTCTGACGACGCTAGCATGCGCCACGGGCGCAACGCCCGAAAATGCGAAGATGTTTCGTCACGAGCGAAGAAGAACACACGCTTCCCAGTTCCATCGAACGATTCGCGTTGGCGTTTAAGGGTTTAAGCAGCCGTCCTCGTGCTTCGCACGTGGCGCGCCGCCTTCGCGTCCGGCACGTGCGCATTTTTACGGATGCCTATGATCATCCCTGTGGTCGGTGCTTCTTCACCGGCCTCGGTCAACGCAGCAAACAGCCAACCAACGCAACTTTTCTCATCGGAGGCTCCTATGGCAATGGGCGCTGTTCAAATAGGCGAAATGGCGGCAATGGAAGCCCAGATGCAAGCGCAGCAAATGGCAGCGATGCACTTCCAGATGGTCGAGCAGCAGTGCAACCTCGAGAACGGCATCACGAACGCCGAAGCGCAGTTCTCCAACGGGCTGTCGGACTCGCTCAAGTCAGCGGCAAAGTAACCGACTGATTGCTACGCCGCGCGCCGGCCGCCTGTTGCGGGGCAGCGTGCGGGTCCCCTGTCAGCGTCCTCGATCTCACGCCGCTGGCCGGGCTCCGGCATCCAGCGGTGCTGGCCGGGTTGCATTGGTACCGCTTCGCTTTCAAGTCTTGTGCTCGCGGATGATACCGGACGTGCAACGAAATTGGACGATGCACTGTCGTCTGGAGAAGTGCCATGTCGGTCATGGTTGATTCCGGTCGAACACGGCGGACGGCCGCAGCGCTGGCGATTGCGATCGCGATGGCGACGACATCAGGCCGTACGGCGTTGTCACGTAGCGTGTTAGGCACTTACGGCCAAACCTGGTAACCTGGCGGGATGAGCAAACGCCGCCCCTACCCGACGGATGTATCGGACGAAAACTGGCACTTCGCTGCGCCGTATCTGACTTTGATGCGCAAAGACGCGCCGTAGCGTCGATACGAATTGCGCGAGATTTTCAACGCGCTTCGCTGGATCGTGCGTGCAGGTGCGCCATGGCGTCTGTTGCCCAACGACTTTCCGCCATGGGAGATGGTCTACCAGCAAACACAACGTTGGATTCAGGCGGGTTGCTTCGAGGCCATGGTCAGCGACCTGCGCTCGATCATACGGGTCGCTCAGGGCCGCAAGGGGCAGCCCAGCGCAGTGGTTCTCGATGGCCGCACGCTGCAGTCGACGTGCGAGAGCGGGCCGCGAGCCGACTATGACATTATAAGCGCAAACAAAGTAGCAAAGTCCATATGGCCGTCGATACCCTGGGGCAGTTGCTTGCTGTGCATGTGACGCCCGCCAATGAACAGGAGAGTGCACAGGTCGGCGAACTTGCGCGTCAGGTTCAGCAGGCCACGGGCCAGACGGTTAAGCTCGCGTTTGCCGATCAGGGATATACCGGCGAGGGCCCCCACAAGCCGCGTTTGAAGAGGGAATTGAGATTTCGGCCTTCGCGGCCGGATAGCTGCGCAACTGATCGATGACAATCCTTCGTGGCGCGTTGGCACAGGCGGCCAGCACGCGGTTGAAGAAGCGCTTTGCTGCGGCCTTGTCGCGATGTTTCTGCAGCAGGATGTCGAGTTCGGCGCCGTGCTGGTCGACTGCCCGCCAGAGCAGATAAGGTTCACCGCGCAACGTAACGAAGACTTCGTCCAGATGCCATATGCGCCCAGGCTTGCGGCGGGCAGCTTTGACGCGATCTGCGAAGCCCGCGCCGAATTTGAAATACCACCGAACCGCGAGACTAAGGATTGCTGCCGGGAACCGGTGGCCGCGATAAAGCGATTTTCTTTTCTTCATCGTGACACCTTACGTGACTACCTCGCCAACGTGACAGTGCCACAGGAGGTTTCCATGGAGTTAAAGCCGTTCGATACCATGAGCGCGTACGGCCTGATTGCCAGGCCGCTCACGCCAGACGACTGTCCGACACTCTTCGAACAGATGTTCAGCGACAACGAAACCATGCTCGATCTCGTGATCCCGAGGCATACTGACGCCTGGGCCACGCACGCATACATCACGGAATCCATGACGGGCTGGCAATACAGCTTGCGATACCGCTACGGCCTGTTCGGCGAGGACGACGGCGCGCTGACGGCTATCGTGGAACTCACGCCCCGGTTGCCGCAAGTCGAACTCGGCGTGATGATCAGCCGACAAGGCGGCAGCCGCAAGCGTCGCAAATTCATCCTTGCCCTGCGCGTCATTCTCGACTGGCTGATTACGCAGCCCGGGGTGTATCGGGTGTTCGCATGCTGTGCGGTGGACGGCCGCGCGCACAGCAGCATGGAGCGGCTCGGTTTTTGCCGCGAGGGGACGATGATCAATTACGAAGCACGTCCGAACCGCGGACTTGTTGCAGGCGACAGCTATTTGTACGCCATGACGCGGCCCGTGGCACAGGGTGGCGGACCGGGAGAGGCGCGCGCCCGCGGCATGTGCGACCACCACAACATGCCGAACGCGCCGTCCAACCGGGCCGGCACTTCGCCGAGCCGATACGCGTTCGCGCGCTCAAAACGGACGTGATCTTCTTGTGCAAGCTGCCGCCGGGCACGCCCGAGCGACGCTGCGTCGTAATCCACAGCATATAGCGAGCGCGCCGCCCCCGAGATTGCGCGGGTCCAGTAGCCAGTGCCGCACGCAATTTCGAGCACATCCAGGCCACTTAGCGCGTTGACCAGATGCTGCTTGAGCGGCGCCAGGCCGGCTTCGACCAGCACGGTGCCATACCCCACGGAGGCGTCGTATCCCGGGGCGCGGGCCTCATAGTACCGGGCATGTTCCTTTGCGTTCGACATGAGAGCGCCGTCGGCTCTAGCAGGCTGTTGAAATACCTCCCGCGCACGTCATCCGCGCAGGAGGGGTAAACGTTG
>NZ_JBMIQH010000084.1:0-6034 GCF_056155635.1 Paraburkholderia sp. BR10141
CGTGGCTCCTCGGTTCGTCTTCTTCCGACAACTCTAACCCATTCGCCGGCCCTATTTGCACCAGAGCCCTTTGTACTGTTGCCGCGACGTTGGATGGTGGAGCATAGCTTCGGCTGGCTCAACCGCTTCCGCCGACTGACCAGAGACTACGGGCGATTGCCCAAAACCTTGGCTGGTCTGCATTTCGTCGTGTTCTCCGTGCTTATGCTCGTCCACTTTGCAGCCCTTAACAAAGGTGCATAACACCTTCTGATGTCACTATCGCGGGAAATCGGCGCCGCCGACGCCGCTGGTTCAAAGATTGCGCAACCAGGTGACGCTTGAGCGCGGTTGGAAAGTCGGAAACCTATACGTACAGCCGCTTGCACGCCCGTCCAATGTCTCGTCCATTTATCTCCGGAATTGTCCGATGTGCGACAAATGTTGGACATTTTCGACAGTCAGCTCGGTGGATGGGTTGTGTCTATATGACGGTCTGTCCGGCGTGCAAATTGCATTAGTCAATTGTGGACATCCGACCCACACGGAGGTGAGGATATGAGTAACTACAAGCGAGTTCGGTTTATCGGGGATCCGGCTGATTCGCCGTTATCGGTCTGGCAATCCATAGTGGTGATAGCGCGGCAATAAGGCCCCAAATTAGCCTCAATCCGCCGAAAGAACGTTGAATTCGCGTTGAGATTGCACAATGCGAAAGTTTGCGAATGGCGGTTGGCTTTTCGGTGGACGTGACCGAAGCAATTGTCGATGACGTCCGCAAGGTGCTTCGAAAACCGGTCCGACGTATGGTCTACATGCCTGTTACCAGGACGCTTTCTTAAGCGGCGCGCTCGACAAAGCGGGGTTGCTGAGCGCCAAGCGCGGCAAGAATCACACCGTCGCACGTCGATTCGGCGCAGTCGCTGGTGAGCATCGCACAGAGCCGCCTGAGCTATACCGATCTGGTTTGCGATATCGAGGGCGTGGTCACGGCGCGCGGCGCCGAGCCGGGAGAGGTGGTGCCATCCGGCTGCATCATCGTCCAGATCGCACCGAAGGCGCGGTGGATGCGATGTTCGACGTGCCCGCCGCGATCAAGGCCTTCTCGGCTGAAGTTCAAAGACGGTCTGATAGGTTGTCTGGAAGTGCTGGTCTCCGAAAAACGACCTGCTCTCCGCCGAGTTTGCGCTCGCCAGCCTGCAGGCCTCGCGCTTTAACCGGGTGGTCGGCGTGTATCGGGCCATGGGGCCGATGGGTATCGCCGATTCGCGTAAGCCGGTGGCGTTGGGGCGGCAGGTCAAACTTTGAGCGACTTCATCTTCAAAAAAGATATCAACATCGTGACACAAACATTTTGAGAAGCCTAGTCCGTTGAACCGGATGAATTGCACCGGATTCGCCGCGATGGATCGGAGTACTTCCATTTCAAGGGGAGCGCCTGCTTGTTGTATTGACGGATATAACGCATGAGCTTTTTGTCGAGATCCATGGTGCTGGTGAATACACCACGCGCAATGACGGCGCGCTGGATGCGGGCAAACCAGTTCTCGACCTGATTCAGCCATGACGAATACGAGGGGGTGTAATGTATCGAGACCTTCGGATGGTCAGCCAGAAATGCTTGAACGGCGTCGGTTTTGTGGCTGCTCACGTTGTCGCAGATCACGTGGATCTCCTTTCCGCGCGACTGGGCCGATACCACCTCGGTGAGGAACGCGACAAACTGGGCGCTGGTATGGCGTGGCGCGGTTTTGCCCAGCACTTCACCGGTGGCGACATTCAATGCGGCGAACAGGCTCAGGGTGCCGTTGCGTTTGTATTCAAAGCCATAGCTCTCGGCGCGCCCGGGCGAGAGCGGCAACATCCGGTCCTTGCGATCGAGCGCCTGGATGGCTGTCTTCTCGTCCACGCAGAACACCACTGCATGCAACGGCGGATTGAGGTACAGCCCGATCACATCAGCGGCCTTGGCCTCAAAGTCGGGATCGTTGGACACCATGTGGGTATCGAGACGATGTGGCCGAATGTCGTGCTTGCGCCAGATACGCTGCACCGTCATGAAGGCCATACCCAGCTGCGCCGCCAGTTTGCGGCTGCTCCAGTGCGTCGAGCCATCGGCCGGCTTGCGTCGCAGCGTGAAGTCGAGCACTCTCGCTTCAAGGCCTGCCAGGTCAGGTCGCGGCGCGCGACCTGGATGTCTGCCGTACAGGCCAGCCAGGCGCTCACTGGTGAATCGCGTTTGCCACGTTCTGATGAAGCGCGAATCGCAGCGCAATTCAGCCATGATCGCCGCACGCGAGGCCCCTTCGTCGAGCAGCAGGATCAACCGCGCACGCCTCACCAGACCAACGGCCATCGTGCGGCTGCGCTGCATCGACATCAGCTCTTCGCGCTCGGTTTCACGCAGATTCATTTTGCCCATGCACTATTAGATCAGTGCAATTTCATTGGCTTAACGGACTAGTGGCTAGGCGAATATAGAGGAGAACTGAATGGATTTTGAAGAGCTGACGGACGACGAATGGGCGCAACTATCAGCGCTTTTATCAAGCGCTCCGAGCAGCGTCGTGTTTCGACGCGGACGTCCTTGCGCCCCACCCCGCACAATCGCGAACGCCGTTCTGTGGCTCCTGTCAACGTCTCAGCCTTGGTCGAAGCTTCCCGTTTGCTATCCATCCCCGCCCACTTGTCGGCGGCGTTTCAATGAGTGGCTGACCAATGGCACATTGGCCGAGATGACTCGGCGGCTCACACTCGTCGGCCGCAGTTTCCCCAATTTGACTGAGCTGTTACACACCTCAGAAGCGTCGCAGGCGAAAGAAATCCACTCCCCATTTGAGACCGCTCAGCCCTGCATTCGCTGGAGTAGCCCTGAAACGTGGCAACCCAGCCAGCAAAAGGAAAATAGTGTCCTCTTGCGCTCATTGGGACCCATGGCACGCATTGCATTCCAGCTTGTCCCGGCGACCGACCCGGAGGTGTGTGATGTCACTGCTGCGCAAAGCAAAACTACTGCGGCGTCCCAGCCGACCGTCCTCACGGAAAAAGACGACACTCATCGTCGACCGAACGGCACGCTGGGTCGAGAAAGCGCAGATTTTGGACAGCCAGTTGCCGGTGAGGCGACGTCTAGGAACTGCGACACACCTCACGATTCCACACTCAATAGCCGGCGACGCGTTGGTGCCCGAGCCATATGAGGCTGCACGGCCTGCACGGAGACGGGCCCCATGGTTACGCCATCTACGTGATCGCCGAAGCGGTGCGCGACAGCAAATATCGCGCGAGTTTTGAGATCACAGGAAACAGCAAGCGCATCGAGCGCTCCGGCCTAATTGGACCGCATTTCGCCGACGTTGAGACCGCTCACCAATTCGCGCTCAAACGTGCACACGATTGGATCCGTCAACATCCATGGAGATACTGAATGATCAAGAAATGCTGCTCAATTCTTACGACTGCTATGGTGGATTTTCTGGCAGCGGGTTGTGCGTCAGCGCCGCAGTACAAGGCGACTCGTTGAACGGCGCCGCAAGACGCTCAGCCTCCGCCCGACGCCCTTAACGCGACAGAACCGAAAGGACTCGACCGTGAATATCGAAACCGCAAGCCGTCGCCCTTACGCGCATCCGCACAACCCGGAAGCGGTACCAGGCAGCGGCACCCTGTCGCCCACGGGCGCCACGCGCGCGCTCGCGCGCCCGGGACCGCCTTCGAACGCCGCGGCCGGCGTCGCGGACCTGCTGTCGATCTCCACCCGGCGGCCGTCGCTGCCCGAAGACATGCCGGCCATCGACGAAGGCGTCCGGGACTTGCCCCCGCGACCGGCTCGTTCCGGGGCGCAGCCGCCGCGCCGGCCCCATCCCGGCAATGCGAGGGACGTCGAGAGCGGGTTGCCGCTGCGCGATTGCTCGGCGCGGGTCGCCGCCTTCCTGGGGAACCTGTCGGTCGTTCAGGAACTCCAGCAGTTCGATGACGTCGAGTTCGTGGGCAAGCTGCGCAACGAGCTGGTCACCGAGCCCGGATGCCCCGAGCCGAAGACGCTGCTGGCCGCCATGAGCGAGAAGGTCGATGAACTGCGGTCGCACCTGGACAAGCAAGCGGCGACGCCGGAGGAGGCCGAGTTCCTGGCCGAGGCCCAACGCTACCTTGCACCGGTCATGACCAGCTTCGAGACCGACATCGACACCTTGCAGCACGACGCGAGCGCCGCCAAGCGGATGTTCCAAGGCGCGCTGACGCTGCTGCTCTACCCCCTGCCGCTGGCCACGCTGTTCAAGCAGAAGACGGGCACCTACGCCGCATTCAACATCGCCTCCTACACCTACACGGCGATACAGCTGGTCTCGCTCATGCGACGCCCGACGACGGACGCGAAGCTGTTCAGGAAGCACGCCATCAACCGGCACAGCCTGGTCTTCTTCATCTCGCTCGTCTATGCCGTCCCGACCTTCTACGACAAGGCCATGCCGCTGCAGCACAACGCCGGCTTCGTCGCCGGCGCGGCGGTGGCGCAAGGGGCGATGATGTTCGGCCTACGGCTGGGGCAGGACCTGATGGATTCGATGCGGCTGCGCTTCAACAGCGCGTTCAACCGCAGGCACGATCTTCCCGGCGGCTTCAAGGAACCCATCGAGGGGATCCTGGGCGACCTGCGCGCGGGTCTGCGCAAGATCGACGGCTTCGTCGGCGAGTTCCAGCAGGACCGGCGGATTACCCCGCACATGGACCGGCAGCTCACCTTCTTCAAACAAGACCTGTCCAGAATCGTGACGGGCCTTGAGCGGCTCGTGGCGACCGGGACGGGGCAGGAGAGCCCGGTCGCCGCCAGCCATAGCCTAGGTCCCCTGGATGCGGTGCGCCGGACGCTGGACGCCTCGTTCGCGAACAATCCCGCCCTGAAGGGAAAGCTGGCACTGGCGACCGTCGCCTTCGCCGTCCTCGGGTCGAACATCGCCCTGATGCGCAAGGACGGGCTGGCCCTGCCCGACTTCATCGCCGATGCGGTCGTCTCGTCGACGTTCCTGCTCTGTGAAGCGCTGAGCCCGCACGTCTCGCTCACGGGGATGAACGACAGCGTGAGCGACACGGTCGGCGGCATGACGATCGGCCTGCCCTTCTCCGTAGCCGCGCTGATGAACGGCTACATGGACGACCCCAGGGGCAACCCCTCGGGCTTCATCGCCGGGACCGTCGGCTACACGGCGGCCTACATGCTCTTCGGCCGGGTAGCCGGCGACGTCCTGTCCAAGGGCCTCATGGCCACGAGCGGAGCACTCGGCTGGGGCCAACGGCACGCGATCAACCTCGGCCGGAGCGCGATGGCCCTAGGCTTCGATCTGGTCGCCGGCCGCCGCTCGCCGGCTGCCGAGGGTGTGCACGCCGAAGCCGAGGTCGAGATGGCGGGCGTGGCGCGCGATCCGCTGTTCTTCAGCCCCTCGCAGCGGGCGTCCGCCGAACGTACCCTGGTCGATACGCTCGCGCAGATCGGCACCGAGTGGCACGACGCGCGCGACGAATGGGAAGACGGATCCGAGGGGACGGCAAGTGGGGACGACACCTGGTTCGACGCAGCGGCGGAACTGCCCGTGCAGCCGGCGCCCCAGTCGGAACATGCGGCACTGCAGGCGCATGGTGGCGCGCAGGATTCCTGAGGGTTCTGTCGCGTTAAGGCTAATTTTGCCCAACCCCCAAAAAAGTAAAATCAGGCGAAGGCTCCCTCTGCCGGCGCCCCTTCCCTGAGCGACTTCGACCAGTAGCGATGTCTGCATATCGAGCGGCAAGCGCGTCAATGTCGACCTCGGACGTCGGGTCGTCGAATTCGCGCCTGAGCCTCCTCAAGTACTGCTTGCGGGATGCTGCGGTGTTCGGCGGGCAGTTCCCTGATGGCGGCGACTATGCTGTGAATCCGCGCTGTCCGGCCCGCCTCAGGAAGTACATCGACCCGGTGGGCGAGTTCGGTCAGGGGGGGCTGCGGTGTTGGTTGTGTCGCGTTAAGGACGATGCGACGATCAGGCGCCTGAGATGAAGAGGATTGCTTACATCACGAGAGAAT
>NZ_JBMIQH010000085.1:0-5851 GCF_056155635.1 Paraburkholderia sp. BR10141
TTCGTCTTCTTCCGACAACTCTAACCCATTCGCCGGCCCTATTTGCACCAGAGCCAGATCAACAAGGGCCTGGTGCTCGCGCAGGCGCTGGTCGGATACCTGCGCCAACAGGCAATCCTTCTGCCCGGCGCAAACGTAATCGAGCGGATCTGCGCGGAGGCCGTCACCCGCGCGACCCGCCGCATCTATGATGTTCTCACAGCATCACTTTCGGATGAACACCGGCAAAGACTCGACCAGCTATTGACGCGCCGTGATGATGGCCGCATGACATGGCTCGCATGGCTGCGGCTGCCGCCGGGGAAGGCGAGTTCACGCCAGATGCTCAAGCATATCGATCGCCTGAAAATCCTTCACGCCATTGACCTGCCCGCGGGCCTCGATCGGATGGTGCACCGGAACCGCCTGCTCAAGATTGCCCGCGAAGGCGCACAGATGACGCCGGCCGACCTGGCCAGATTTGAAAAGCAACGCCGTCACGCCACTCTGGTGGCCATCGTGATCGAAGCTACGGCGACGGTCACCGACGAGATCGTTGACCTGCACGACCGCATCATCGGGCGGCTCTTCAATGCCGCGAAAAAGAAGCATCAGGAGCAGTTTCATCGTTCGGGAAAAGCCATCAACGACAAGGTGAGACTGTACGGGAAGCTGGGCCGGGCTCTGCTGGAAGCCAAGGAAAACGGCGGTGACGCGTTCAAGGCGATCGAATCCGTCATGTCGTGGGAGGCCTTCACGAAAAGCGTCAGCGAAGCCGAGCAGCTCGCCCAGCCCGAAGCGTTCGATTTTCTGCATCAGATCGGCGATCACTATGCGACACTGCGCCGGTACGTCCCTGCGTTCCTGGACATCCTGAAACTACGTGCCGCTCCTGCGGCGAGGGATGTGCTTGAAGCCGTCGATACGATCCGCGCCATGGACAACGACGGAGTGCGAAAAATGCCTGCTGACGCGCCCACCGCCTTCGTCAAGCCACGCTGGAAATCACTCGTGATGCCCGACAGCGGTATCGATCGCCGTTACTACGAACTGTGCGCGCTCGCCGAACTGAAGAACGCGCTACGCTCAGGCGACATCTGGGTGCAGGGCTCACGCCAGTTCAGGGACTTTGACGACTATCTGCTGCCGACAGAGAATTTCCAGGCGATCATGCAGGGCAATGCCTTGCCGCTGCCGATCATCGCTGATTGCGACCGTTACCTGAACGAGCGGCGGCAGTTGCTGGAGCAGCGACTGGCAACTGTCAACCGCCTCGCCGCCGATAACGGGCTGCCCGATGCGATCATCACGGAATCGGGCCTGAAAATGACGCCGCTCGATGCCGCGGTACCCGAGGCGGCTCAGGCACTCATTGACCAGACATCGGTCATGCTGCCGCGCGTGAAAATCACCGAGTTGCTGATGGAGGTTGACGCGTGGACCGGTTTCACCCGCCACTTTACGCACCTGAAGACTGGTGAGACAGCGAAAGACAAGACCCTGCTGCTCACGACGGTCCTGGCCGACGCGATCAACCTCGGACTGACGAAGATGGCGGAGGCCTGCCCCGGTACCACCTACGCGAAACTGTCGTGGCTGCAGGCGTGGCACATCCGGGACGAAACCTACTCACAGGCGCTGGCTGAAATCGTCAACGCACAGTTCGCCCATCCGTTCGCCGCCCACTGGGGCGACGGCACCACCTCGTCATCCGATGGGCAGCGCTTCCGTGCGGGCAGCAAGGCCGAGAGCACGGGACACGTGAATCCGAAATACGGCGCCGAGCCCGGACGCATGTTCTACACGCACATCTCCGACCAGTACGCGCCGTTCTATCCGAACCTCGTGAACGTCGGTGTGCGCGATTCGACCTATGTACTCGACGGACTGCTGTATCACGAATCTGACCTACGCTTCCAGGAACATTACACTGACACCAACGGATTTACCGATCACGTCTTTGCGCTGATGCATCTGCTTGGTTTCCGGTTCGCGCCACGGATCCGTGATCTCAGCGACATGAAGCTGTATGTGCCAGGCAATCCCAAGGATTATCCTGCGCTTGCCTCAATGATCGGCGACACGTACAACGAAAAGCACATCCGGAGGAACTGGGACGAGGTTCTGCGTCTGGCGACGTCGATCCGGCAGGGCACCGTCACGGCTTCGCTGATGCTGCGCAAGCTTGGCAGCTATCCAAGACAGAACGGCCTCGCCGTCGCACTGCGCGAAATCGGCCGCATCGAGCGCACGCTGTTCATTCTCGACTGGCTGCAAAACGTCGAACTGCGCCGTCGCGTTCATGCCGGCTTGAACAAGGGCGAGGCCCGCAATGCGCTTGCGCGCTCGGTGTTCTTCTACCGCCTCGGGGAAATCCGCGATCGCAGCTTCGAGGCTCAGCGCTATCGCGCCAGCGGGCTGAATCTGGTCACGGCCGCGATCGTACTGTGGAATACCGTCTACCTCGAGCGGGCTGTCCAGACCATGCACGAGCGCGGCGTACCTGCCGACACCGCGCTGCTGCCGTATCTGTCGCCGCTTGGCTGGGAGCACATCAACCTGACCGGCGACTACGTCTGGCATCAGGACCGCAAGCTTCAGGCCGGCAGGTTCAGGCCACTGCGGCCGGTGCCGGGGGCGGAGCCGCGGATTCGGCGTCCCTCGCAAACTGCCGAAGGCTCAACCGACCTTGCCGCCATACCCAGCGAAGTCGACATCGTATAATCACCGGATACAGTTGCTTCGACCCTCGCGAAGAGAAAATCCGCCGTGAACAACCTGATGTCCCAACAGCCGCTTGCCGACGACGATTTTGCCCGTCTCGCCGGGTTTCTTGACTCCATCGGCGATGCCGCGATGAACATCGAAACGCTCGACGGCTATTTCGTCGCGTTGATTTGCGGACCTGACATCGTGTTGCCCAGCGAGTATCTGCCCCAGATCTGGGGGGAGGATTTTTCGTTTGAAAGCGACGGGCAGGCCACCGAAATCATCGAGCTGCTCATGCGTCACTGGAACACGATCAGCACGGAATTGCAGCAAACACTGCATGAGCCGAACGTGTACCTGCCCGTGTTGCTCGAGCGCGACGATGGTGTTGCCCTGGCCAACGACTGGGCGCATGGCTTCATGCGCGGCGTACAGATGCGTCCTGCGAGCTGGGGGGAACTGATCCACGACGAGGACCACGGCGGGCCGATGATCCCGATCATGATGCTGCATCATGAACACAATCCCGACCCGCAGATGCGGCCACCATCGATCCCTGCGGAAAAGCGCGAGGGACTGCTGGAGACGATGATCGCCGGGCTGACCCACATCTACCGTTACTTCGAGCCCCACCGGCGCGCGCTGGCGAGCATCCCGGGACGCGTTCCCATGCGTCGTGAAGAGCCGAAGATCGGGCGCAACGAGCCGTGCCCGTGCGGTAGTGGCCGCAAGTACAAGCATTGCTGCATGGCCAGCTCGCCGACGTTTCACTGATCATGCAGCACCGCTACGGAGACACGCAATGCCCCAGATCCCGGATGATGCCGATCTTCCCCTGAGCGCCAATGGCCCCGCCTACACGTCGCGACAGGATCGTGACGGCATACCGCTTTCGTATGTCGGTGAAAAACTCGGGCTCGCCATTGCGGATCTGCATCGCCACGCCCGGCGCTGTCAGGACGAACGTGATGATTTGCGCTGCGCAATGTACCACCTTCTCGTAGCATACCTGGGACTACACAACATGCTTGGCAAGGCGAACGACCGGACCCTGGTTGACCGGTTGCTTGACGGCAGCAGCGAGAAGCTGGATACGTGGCTGCGCCTGGTCGAGCGGGAGGGCAATGTTCATGGGCTCGCCGAGCTGGGTAACTGACTCATACGGATCGCGCGAATCCCATGAAGCCAACCTTTCGCGGCGAGCGAGTGCCGGCCGCCATGCAAGACCGGTATGACGAGATCACTACGCTTACCGACGCTTTTTGTGCACAGCACCTGACTGACGAATACCGCGACCTCTGCCGGCGTCTCGTTGCCACCCTGTGCCGCAAGCGGCCATCGCCACTGGTGACCGGTCCTGCACGCTCCTGGGCCTGCGGCGTGGCCTACGCGATCGGGAGGATCAACTTCCTCTTCGACAAGTCCCAGAAGCCCCACATGCGCGCCGATGCGTTGTGCCAGCACTTCGAGCTGAGCGCCCAGACCGGTTCGGCTCGCTCAGGAGCGATTCTCAACCTTCTGAAGATCGGCCAGCTCGATCCTCGCTGGTCGCTTCCCAGTCAGCTCGACAGAAATCCACTCGTCTGGCTTATCGAAATCAATGGCATGATCGTCGACGCGCGCCGCATCCCGCGCAATTTGCAGGAAGAAGCCTTTCGCCTGGGCGTCATCCCATTCGTCCCAGACGAAGATCGCTAGTTCGCGGGAATTCCCTGGCCCGGTTTGTACGCCGCCTGTGGCGTAGCAATTTTCCCTTGCCCTTCATCGGGTTCGCCGCCTCCTATCCTGGCAGGCACGTCCGCCCGCTAACTCGGGCTAAACGTGCTTTATTTTCCGTTTCCTGAAGCGTCCCCTAGCAGGTTTGCAGGTCCCGCGTGGCAAGGGACCTTGGGAAACCGCGGATACGCAGTACGTTCGATGGTGGCCATGCGAGTCGTCCTAATCGCAGCGGGCCGCTCAGATTAGCCGAAGCATACCTGGTCGTTACCAGGTCAGTTCGAAATGATTCTGCGCGTTTTTATAACCAAAATGCTTATGATAGGAATTTACGCTACCTTGCCGCTACCCCGACTAAGGCAATGTCGACGAAAGCGCTAAGGCACTGCTTCTTTGTCCGGCGGGGTACCTATGCTCTTGCTCACGGTTCCGGGTTCCAGAAAACGACCTGCCTGTGGTCGATCCCGACCGCGTTCCAGGCTATGTCGATTGCGGGCCCGGCTAGCACGGCTGGATCGACGGTCGGATCCTCGACATAACGCAGCGACGAAGTGAGATCAACGAGGTTGGCGGGCAAGTCGGGGAAGCCTGGGAGACCGGTGCCTGGCCGCCGGATGGCAACGCGCATGCCGCGCACATTCAGTACGCTCACCGACAAGTACAGCGGGGCGGGGATGCCTAGCGTGGTGAGGGCCTGAAAAGCCACCGGCAGACCGTTCTGAACGAGCGACGGTTCATACTGGGCCGGGTAAATCGTCGGTAGCGGCGGGTTGCCTTCCTCCTCGATCGCGAGGACGCTGACCATCTCGATGGAGCCATCACGGAATAGCTGCGCGAACGCGTAGTGTCGATCTTCGCGATCCGTGTTGCTGGTGCAAATCACGCCTTCGAAATTCGCAACCGGCCGACCGAGTGGATAAGCAGCCGGCTGGGCTCGCTGCAGGTCCGCGGCGGCCGCCTTGAGTTCCTCGATTGTGTGCCCCTCACGCCGGGTGAGCGACAGCACTGGTAACAGGTGCACAACAAGCAGTGGCTGCTCGGGCACGGTCGGAACCTGGGTCTTGCCGCTGCGAAGCAAGGCCAGCCGACGGTCGCAAACGGCTAGTGCCCGGTCGGCAAGGCCTTCCGAAAACGCGAACGCGGAGCGGATGGCGTGGATGTCCATGGTTTCCTTGCCAACGGAGTTGCGCAGGTAGAAGTGGTTGTTGCGCTGCAAACGATGCGGCGCATTGGGACTTGGTGCCACACGCAGGACGACGACGTGGCCACCTTGCGCGAGCGGCACCGCATGCGAGAGCAGATTAGTTGTGACACGCGGCTCGACGGCGTCGCGCAAGAAGTTTGTAAGCGCGAGCAGCTGCTCATCCAGGTCGGCAATATGCAACGGAACGATCGTAAGCGATCCATTATCGCCGTCCCTCTGAGTGGTGGACAGGCGCGTTGATTC
>NZ_JBMIQH010000086.1:0-5837 GCF_056155635.1 Paraburkholderia sp. BR10141
AGGACCCGACGCAGAACATCGTGTGGGTCACGCCCGAAGGCGGCGGCGGCCCGAACTATCCGAACATGTAAGCAGTACGTGGTTAAGTCTCAGAGGCAAGATCCAGCATGAAACTGATTCGGTCTGTCGAGGAACTGCGAGCTCAATTGCGCGGGCAAAACCGCACGGCATTCGTGCCGACAATGGGCAATCTGCACGAAGGACATCTGTCGCTGATTCGTCTCGCACGACAGCATGGAGATCCCGTCATTACCAGCATTTTCGTGAATCCGCTGCAGTTTGGACCGGGTGAGGATTTCGAGCGTTATCCGAGAACGCTTGAGGCGGACCTGGAGAAGCTTCAGAAGGAGAGTGTCTACGTCGTCTTCGCCCCTACGGAACGGGACCTCTATCCGCAGCCGCATGAATATCGCGTGCAGCCTCCAGGTGGGCTTGGCGACATGCTAGAGGGGGAGTTCCGGCCGGGCTTCTTTCAAGGCGTTTGCACGGTCGTAATGAAGTTGCTGTTATGCGCGCAGCCGCGCGTGACAGTGTTTGGAAAAAAGGACTATCAACAATTGATGATAGTTCGGGAAATGTGCAAACAGTTCGCAATGCCCACGGAGGTCGTGGCCGGCGACACCATCCGCGACATCGACGGACTTGCGCTGTCCTCTCGCAATCGCTTCCTGACGCCGGAGCAACGCGTGGAGGCCCCCACGCTATATCGGCTCCTCAACGGCGCGCGCGAGGACATTTTGAGCGGTCGACAGGATATCCAGCGAATCGAACGGCGCGTGTTCTCAACGCTGGTCGATCGCGGCTGGAAACCCGACTACATCTCGGTTCGAAAGCAGGCGGACTTGCGCTCTCCAATGGAGCAGGATGTCGTCGATCGAAAGCTGGTCGTGCTGGCGGCAGCGCGCCTCGGCAGTACACGCCTTATTGACAATCTTGAGATTTGAACCCTTGATGCTATGCCTTGCCACGGTGACTGGAGGGTAGGGCGAGAGCGCAACTCAAAGGCGCACCCTGCGCCTGCCTGACATTGGCGTTTCGTTATGACTGAACCAGCAATTCACGACGGCGGCTCTCGTAGGCAATCGGTGCTTGTGACCGGAGCGGGCCGGCGAATCGGTCGCGCGCTCGCCCTTGGCTTTGCCGCGCGAGGATGGGACGTTGCCTTGCACTATCACGAGTCGAAACGCGAAGCGCAAGAGGTTGTCGATCAGATCGCGGTGCGAGGCGGAAGGGCAATTTCCCTTTGCGCGGATCTTTCGAAAGAGGAACAGGTGAGGCAGCTTGTACCCGCGTGTGTGCAAGCATTCGGACGTCTCGATTGCGTCCTGAATTGCGCGTCGCGGTTCGAGGAAGATACGGCACAGACTTTTACCTACGATCTTCTGCTGGCGCTCATGAAGATCAACGTCGCTGCGCCGCTGGCGTTGGCGCGCGGACTCTACGACGCGATACCGGACTGTGCAGTTGCCGACGAGGCGCAGCGAGGCGTTGTCGTCAACGTTCTGGACCAGAAGCTTTACAACATGAATCCAGACTACATCTCCTATACCTTAACGAAAGCAGCGTTGGCGAATGCAACGATAGCGCTTGCGCAGGCGCTAGCGCCAAAGGTCAGAGTGCTCGGCCTGGCTCCCGGGCTTACGCTTGTCTCCGGCGATCAAACGCAAGAGCAGTTTGAGGCGGCTCACCGAATGACCCCGCTTCGGCGCGGGTCGCGGCTTGAAGACATCGTCGATGCAGCCGTCTATCTTGCCGAGGCACGTGGAGTGACGGGGACGACCTTGGTCGTCGACGGAGGTCAACATCTTGTATCCAGCCAGCGCGACGTGATGTTCGCGAATATTGGGTAGGCGCGCGGGACAAGACCTCACAACTCGCGGCGAACAGGGCGGATCAGGTGCAGCGCGACAAGAGAACGCGTGGAAGGCCGAGGGGACATGATGAAGCGAAAAGTACAGGGACTCGTAACGCGGGAAAAGATCCTCGACAGCGCGGAGATTTTATTTTTTGAACGTGGCGTCAGTGCTACGTCTCTTGAAGACATCGCTCACGCGGCTGGTATGACCAGAGGCGCAATCTATGGTCACTTCTCAAACAAATGGGCCCTCGTGACGGCTTTGTTCGAGCGATCAGCTTTGCCTCTGGACCCGTTCACAATTCCGCCCGAGAAGTCTAATGGGGCAACGCTTGGCGCCTTGCGTTCAAAACTTGAGAGGAGATTGGCCGACGTCCTTCACTCCGGCACACAACGGCGCCTGTACTCCATCGCATTCTCCACAGCAAAATCTGAAGGAGATACCGTTGTTTCCACATCGACGCTGGGGGAAGCTGCGCGAATCGCGCAGTCATCTATCGAGTCTGCGCTAAGGCTCGCAGCGGCAAATCGTGTGGCGACTGATCATGTCGACTACGCTGTGGAAGCGATATACATTCACTCACTATTGACGGGTTGCTTTCACCTGAGTTTGCTTATGTCATCGCATCAGGGCGCGGAGCAAGCCCTTGCGTCGGCTGTTGTGGGAAGGGCGCTTTCGCCCCTGCTCTGACAATCCTGGCGGGCCGTTCTCTCACTACTTCTTCGAGCAGCAGAGCCGTTTGCCGGTCAACGATCGATGTGATCCAGCCGAGCCGATGTGTATCGATGGATTCCCACCCTAGAGAAAGCATCATCGATCGCCGTGTGAGGTGAATTGCTATGAGTTGGCCGGTAATGGTTAGGGCGCGCAATAAAGCCTCCTCGTCGCCGGCATCTCTGCCCATCAGGCGGGCAACTATTTCGCTGCACACAGGTATCAGGCGCGTCTGAAGACGATCGCGCAATTGAGCCTCGGGAAACTGGGGTCCCAGGCCCGCCTGTTCCCGCGCCATGAAGAGCCTCCAGCTATCGGGCTCAGCCGAGGTGAACAGGTATTGAGCAAGATGTTTCTGGATTTCACGGAACGCGCGGATTAATTGATCGTCGTCCCCGTCTTTATCAAGTACGGCCCGCGCCGCGTCGACGGGGCTGGCGAGATGATCAGAAATCGTGGTGGCGATGTGATCGACACACGCCAGATACACGCCTTCCTTGTTCGAAAAGTAGTAGCGCAATGCGGGTGGATTGACACCTGCTAGCTCCGCTATGTCTCGCGTCGAGGCTCCTTCAAATCCGCGCAAACCGAAAAGCGTGAGTGCTGCAGCAATGATTCGGGATCGCGTTTCATTGCCGCATACATAGCCAGTCGCTGTTCCGGAACGCCCTCGACTCTTGGTCATTGCCACAAGTTATCAGTCTTGTAAAAGGAGCGGGAAGTGAATCGGCTTGCTCCGTTGGCAATTGGCCGTGGGCAACAACCTCCGACAAGTCGATCTGAATGAATTCCAATGACGGTACGCATATTCCAACCGCAATGATGTAACCGGTTAAGCAACCCGGCCATTCTGCACCTGGTTTGAGCGGATTTGCGATATTGTAATAATAGAACGACATACACATAATCGCACCTAGGGCAAATCTCGACCCCGTTGGCTTTTCCCAAATTCGCCGTCCCAACCCGGTCGCTCACCCACAATATCTGAAGGATCGCTTTGCGGCAGATTTGCGAGAGGAGCGTCACGGGCGCAGCGGTTCAGCCGAGCATGGCTAAAGCCGTCATCAGAACGGCGCGTTTGAATGCCTTGGGACGCCGCGGTAAGGAAGAGAACGGACTCAGTACATGGCTATAGGCGACAGTCTTGCTGATGCCATTGGCGAGCATCGTAAACAGGATGTCGGGATCTTGCCGCGAAATCTCACCTGCGTCGATCGCATCGATGAGCAACGGCACGAACACGTCATGAAACGGCCGCACCACCCGTTCGATCAGCAGGTTAAGGCGCTCTCCAGTTTCAGTTGCGGCAGTCGAAAAAAACATGCCAACGTCTGGCGTCAGAAACACCTGATCGATCAGGATCGACACGGCACCCTCGACGCGCGCTCGCGGTCCTGGACCTGTTATCTCCCGCAATGCGGCGGTCTTCGCGACCATGGGAGCCACTTCGTCGGCAATCTGGTCCACCACGGCAATCCAAAGCGCTTCCTTCGAGCCGTAGTGATGCGCGACCAGCGCGGCGTCGACACCCGATGCCCTGGCGATTTCCCGCACGCTAGTCGCCTCATAGCCGCTCCTCGCGAATGCCCCTCGGGCGCTGCGAAGCAATGCGTCGGCGCCGCCCGCGTCGCTGCACGCTGGACGGCCGCGCGACCGACGGGGCGTGGAAGTCGTCGTGGCGGACGGGGTTTGATCGTGAGCGTGTTTCATCGGCGACGAGCGGTCGTGTTCAAGGAAAGCTCAGAATTTTAGCGGGTGCCGCACCGCGAATAGCAGCGGCACCGGTTTGACATGAACCCTTCGAAATCTTAGTATCGCATTAATTCATCACTCGTAGAATATTTAATCATGCGCCAGACCACCCGGATCGTCATCGTCGGCGGCGGTATCGCTGGACTTCTGCTTGCGACCAGGCTGGGCAACACGCTTGGCCGCAGCGGCCGCGCTCAGGTCACGTTGATCGACAAAAGCGCAACCCACATCTGGAAGCCCATGCTGCACACGATCGCAGCGGGCACGCGCGATGTCCAGCAACAGCAGGTCATCTATCTCGCCCACGCTCGCGACCACGGCTTCAACTATCAGCCAGGCGAGATGGAAGGCCTGGACCGCAATGCGCGCATCATAAAGCTGGCTGCGCTGCGTTCGAAGTCGGGTGAAATTGTGATCGGCCCGCGCACCGTCGAATACGACGTACTGATTCTTGCGCTGGGCAGTCGCGCCAACGACTTCGGCACCCCAGGCGTCCTCGATCATTGTCATTTCATTGACAGCCAGGCTCAGGCTGAAATCTTCAACGAAGCATTGCGAATCCGCATATTCCAGAGTGTTGTGACGAATAGCGCGTTGCGCGTGTCGATCGTCGGCGCTGGAGCGACTGGCGTCGAACTGGCAGCAGAATTGAGCCGCTTGCTCGAAGTGGCGTCGAGTTACGGCGACCCCGGCATCCGCTCACGTCTGAACCTCACCCTTTATGAAAGCGCACCGCGGGTACTGGCGGCGTTTCCGCCGGCGGTGTCGGAGTCCAGTGAGGCACAGTTACGGCATATTGGTTTCAAGGTGCGAACGGGCACGCGAGTGACCGCCGCCGAACCCGATGGACTCCGGTTGGGCGATGGCAGCCACCAACCGGCGGATTTGATGGTGTGGGCGGCGGGCGTGAAGGCCCCTGATTTTCCAGGCAAACTGGATGGGATCGAGATCAATCGTTCCAATCAGATCGTCGTCAGGCCAACCCTGCAGGCGCAGGACGACGACACACTATTCGCGCTCGGCGATTGCTCGACGTTGACGCTCGCCGGCAATGAACGTCCTCTCGCACCCACGGCGCAAGTCGCCACGCAGCAGGCACAACATCTCGCCAGGCACTTGCCGGGCTGGCTCGGCGGCGGCTCGTTGCCCGACTTTGCATTTCACGACTTCGGCGCGCTGGTATCGCTGAGCGACTACAACGCCTTTGGGACGCTCGGGCAGTTCGGGTTCTTCCGTGGCGGGTTCATCAAGGGCCGATTCGCGCAGCTCAGTCATGCCATGCTCTACCGGCAACATCAGCAGGCTTTGCACGGTTTTGGCAAGGCCATGATGCTGTGGACCGCCGAGCAGATCAACGGCCTCGTGCAGCCGAAGATACGGCTGACCTGAACGCCACGCCACTCTCGACTGGATAAATGTGTGACGGCCGATTGCATGGCAGCGCACTGTCGCGAAACAGGGGGCAGCGATGACGCCAGTGACCAGTCCGGGCATCACGAGATCGCTCAGGCATCG
>NZ_JBMIQH010000087.1:0-5427 GCF_056155635.1 Paraburkholderia sp. BR10141
CCGTCAAACCTCGGAGAACCGCACTACTTGACACGGTCCATACATATCAGTGTTCCGTCCCAGAAATAACTTTGCATAGCCGAGCCACTTTCTGAAGGATGGAATCGGCGGTTGCCGTCCAGACGAACGGACGGTTGTGCTGGTTGTACTGTGCAACATAGCGCTCAATGCTGGCGATTAGCTGGCGTACATTTCTGAAGGAGCCGCGCCGGATAGCCTGCTGCGTGATCAGGCCAAACCAGCGCTCCACCTGATTGAGCCAGCTCGAATACGTCGGCGTGAAGTGCATGTGATAACGCGTGTGCTTCGCCAGCCATTCCTTGACCTTGGGGTGCTTATGCGTAGTATAGTCGTGCGTAACACCTTCGAGGTAGCCCAGACCCATCGGCAACACCGGTTGCGTTCGCTCGAGTGCCTGGCACTGGCTCTTCTCGTCGACACACAACACCAGGGCGTTGGTCGGTGGGCTCAGGTACAGGCCGACAATATCTCGCACCTTCTCGACGAAGTACGGATCCGTAGAAAGCTTGAAGCTCTTCGAGCGATGAGGCTGCACGCCGAACGGCGACAGGTATCGGGACACCGATCTCTTCGAAATACCCGTTTGCGCGGCAGCAGAACGCACACTCCAGTGCGTTTTCCCGTCCGGCTTCTCATGCAGGACCTTCGCCAGCAACTCGGCCACCGCTTCGTCGTCATGCGCGCGCGGTCGCCCCGGGCGCGCTTCGTCATGCAGACCAGCAAGCCCCTGCGCGACAAAACGCTTTTCCAGTGCGTGATCGCAGGGGACGTTACTTCACATTGAACCGCGATTTCCTGGTTCGTATGACCGTCAGCTGCCATCAGGACAATCTTTGCCCGGCGCACCAGCGAATGAGGCAGCGAACGCGATCGGCTCATCGACAGCAATTGTTCTCGCTCCAGTTCCGACACGACAAACTCGATTCCTTTACGTCCCATGATCGCCTCCAACACGCCGTGAATTCGATCATCGAACAATCTGAATTTTCTTAAAGGTATTTCTGGGGCGGAATACTAGGGTGACGCGCAAGCGCGAACTTCTCCAAACTCGAGCGTATCGCGTCCCAGAAGAGCCGGGCATCAGCAATGCGTACTCGAAGCCGACAACAACATCATCTGCATATCGCAAGCCGCTTTCGCACAAGTCGGATAACGCGTTGGTCGCTGAACCGGTGTTCAATGAAACGAACTAGCCGTTCCTGGCTAACCGAGTCAAAGAAGCTTTTGAGATCGACGTCTAAAATCCGGTTCACGGGGGTGAAGGTGATCGCTGTCGCCAACGCGCCCAGCGCATCGTGCTGATTGCGCCCGGGCTGGAACCCGTACGAGAACCCGGGGAAATCCCCCTCGTAGATCGCGTTCAGCACATCAATCAACGCGCGCTGGACAATCTTGTCCTCCAGTGCTGCAATCCCCAACGGGCCCTGCTTGCCGTCCAGCTTAGGTATGTACTGCCGCCGTACAGTCAGTGCACGATACGCTCCGCTGTGCACTTGTGCGTGCAGACGCTGAAGATAGTCCTCCAGCCCTGCGTCGTTGTACCGCTACCTTATGCCGTCCAGCCCGGGAGCCACATTGCGGTTGAGCGCAAAGAACGACTCTCTGTGGCAACCGACCGTGGTATGGTGCAGCAGCGCAGTGAACCGCTCCCTCTTCCCCTGCCTCGCAGCTTGCCGTACACGTTACAGCCCCTATGGCTCGCTTGCCCGGCTCTGAGCCCGGCGGGTATCTTGCTGACCCGTGTTCCCTTGCCCCCTTCGCCCCAACTGCTCCGCAGCCGGCTTCCCGGCCTTGTTCGCAGGCTTCGACGCTGTTTGGTCGGAGAAGGCGCGCTGGCCTCCGTCCGCCGCTCAAACTGCACGCCGTTTTCCGGCATGCAGCTTTCACGAAGATGCAGCATGCTGGGACGCAAAAGAAGGTATCAGTTGCACAAGGTTGACCGGTTGACCAACCCGAACTCGCCAGACAGCCACGCCTCCGGCAAGACCTCCCAGCCAATGTTGCGCCAGCGCCTGAATCGACGCGACCAGATGCGCCGCACGATCCAGCTGATTGGACGGCTCAATCCCATCCTGCAGGGCTGGGGGCACTACTACAAGCGCTCCTGCGTTCGAAGCGGCACACGTCGCTTTGCAAGACGACGCACCTGAAGCGACCCCACCTTGCGGCGTTCCACGCTCACTCGGAAAGAGACGACCCTTGCCGAAACTGCCGGCTTTAAGCATCGCCTTGATCAGGCGTAGTACCCGACCGTCAGTGATGCGCCGAGCAATGAGCGACAGAAGTTTGTCATGGTCAACTGATCCAAAAAAGTCCTTCAGATCAGCATCAACAATCCATTCCCTGCCGCCCTCGATCTCCTTCCAGATCTTGCGCAAAGCGTCTTGTGTCGATCGCCCTGGCCGATAGCGGAAGGTGGCCTCGTCGAATACCGGCTCGAAGATCGGCTCCAGACGGTTGAGCAGCGCCTGCTGGCATACGCGGTCGTAAATCGACGGTATGCCGAGCTTGCGGGTCTCCCCCGGTTTGCCGACTTTCGGGATCGAGACCTGCCGGACCGGTTGCGGCTGATAGGTCCACGCACGCAGTTCTGCCTGCGGACGGTCCAGATGCTGATCCGCCTGGTCGGCAAAGTCTGCCACACTGATTCCATCGACGCCGCCACTGCCACTGCCACGTTTGGCCCGGACTCGCTCCCAGGCGACTTCCTGATTCTTCCGTTGATAAACCTTGTCAATCAACGAGTGGGCCTTCCTTGCTTCCATCGGGTTGATCCAGTTAGACAGTCTCTTCGGACGCGGATGTACGGGTATTTGGCTCATGAAACTGATCCTCCTCCGTGCCTGTACTCACTATCGTCCGGGTTCTTCCCAATCACCTTCGTCAGTTGCCTTCCGTCGCCGATCGCTCGGTCACGTAGTTTTGGCCACGCTTCAGGTACTACTTAGCCGTCCGACTACTGACTCCTTCATCGTGGCGGACTTGCGCCGCCTACTCCTTGCCGGTATCTTGGCGCACTCAAAACTTGTGTCGTATTGCTGCGCGAACCACGAGCTGATTCGAGTTCGACGAAACATCCGCAGCGCCAGGTACATAGGCGACGTCGAGCACGGTTTGCGTCTTGTCGCCGCCAACATGCTGGTAAGCACCCTGAAGATAGAGATCCGTACGCTTCGACAGATTGTAATCAGCCAACAAACCGATCGTCTGATAGTTGGGATGCAGCTTGCCAGTGGTCGCGTTGAAGTCGGCACGCGTGTAGGTGTACATCGCACCAACGAAGAACGCCGGCGTGAACTGATATTTCCCGTTCACTTCGAAGTTCTGGAAGCGCAGCGACGAAAGGGGCGATCCGGCAGCCGGCGTGATCGGGCCTACGTAGCCGGAACTGAGCGGTTGCGTGACGTTGGTGTTCGTGTATGCAAAGCCCAGCGTTGCCGACCCGATCGTATAGTTGATTCCCGCGCCGAAAATGCGCAGGCGCTCAGCCAGGAAGTTTTTGTCGCCGCCGTTGTTGATCGCGCCAGTAGCCGTCGAAGACGGATTGTTGGCCTGCAGATACGACGCAGCGATCAAAAGCGAACCATTCGTGTACTGGGCGCCGACGCTGTATTGTCGGTTGTTGGCGAAATTCGTGTCGTTGCTAAAGCTATATGTGCCGCCGAACCGGAAGCCGGCGAGCGACGGACTCGTATATTTCGCCGTGTTGTTGACACGGAACGTATTGTCCGTGTTGTCGTTGTCGTAAGGGTGCGAAAAGATGTAACCGCCCCAACTTCCGTTCGCCGTAGTCTGTGCTAGGAAATCGACCAGCGAGTCGTATTGGCGCCCCAGGGTGACCGTGCCGAACGTTTCGCTCGCTACGCCAACGTAGGCCTGCCGCCCAAACATCAAGCCTCCCTGCCCGAGTTTTCCGTTGTTCACGTTGAAGCCATTCTCGAGCTGGAACACTGCTTTCAAACCGCCACCGAGATCCTCTGCCCCCTTCAGGCCCCATCGGGTACCTTGGGCGTAGCCGCTCTGCAACTCGTAGACCTTGTTGCCGCCCACATTATTGGCGAAGTCAAAACCTTCGTCGATAACGCCATAGAGCGTCACTGAGCTTTGCGCCATCGCGGGACCGGCGCAAGCCGACAAAGTCAATAGCGCAATTACGTTGCGTCCTTTCATCGAGTCCTCCAAAACCTGGTTACCATTCGATAACGAATGTTCTTATGTAAGTTGCTTTCTTTACTTAATACGTAGTATCCCTAATTATTTATAAACCGATAATCTACTTTTATTGTCATCATTCTATCCCCTGTCGGGAGCTGTACGTCAGATGGACTGGTCACTGTAACCCGTAGCGCGCTTGCAAGTCGAAGCGCGGCACGCCAAGTCCCTGCCAAATTCGGTCGACGGCACCAATACGTGCAAATATGACAATCCTACTTTTTCGGCACCTGCCAGCGCTACCGCCCCAACGTAGTGCAAACGTCCGCATACAACCCGCGCCTGTCGGCGAGAAATACGGTGCTGATACCCGGGCGCTTGAACAGGTCCACCTCGAGCTGCTTTTCGAACGGCTTCACCTGGATGCGCCGTCCCACCAGAATCACCTTTGCGGCGCGAACGATCCGCGGCACATCCAAGGCCGCACCGTCACTCCAGCCTCCCCTCGGAGGAGAGAATTGCAATGATTTGCTCCATCACCCCGCTACGCCGCCACTGAAGCCACTTCATATACGCTGTCTGTGGCGGCCCAAAGCGTGGCGGCAGGCGATGCCATCGCTAATCACGCACAGAATCGCGTCGAGAATCGTCCGAGGATCGCGTGCCGGTCGCCCCCAGTCTTGACGGCCTTGTGGTTGGATCAGATGACCCACAAGAAGCCATTGATCATCGGTAACCGGACACTGAAGCACTGGTGAATCCCCTGCGTGTGAAACTGGACGGTTTGTCAATTATGTCTCCGGTGTAACGGCCAATTGAGTCGCGAGTACCTGCTCTCGCCCGACTAGCCGGCGGCTCGCCGCCCATGCAAGATGCGCCTCGCCCTCTGGGGATAGACTCTTGGACTTCCCGCAACCGACCTGAATCCGCCTATGTGCCTGCAAACAGGCACCGTCGGCTTGTGGACCAGTGCACCGCCGGTGCTGTGACCACCAAGGCCGCATTGACGTAGCCGGGTTCCCCTCTGCCGAGGAGCGACACGCGGCCGACTCCTAACGAAGCTGTGGCCATTCGCCGCCGCAAACGGCTGCATTTCCAGAACAAGTATGGTGCATTGTCAATCGCAAGCTCAATGATCGTTTGGGATACGAACCGTTGCGGGGCACGTATCAGGACATCACATATTCGGGTAATTCGGGCCGCCGCCGCCTTCGGGCGTGACCCACACGATGTTCTGCGTCGGGTCCTTGATGT
>NZ_JBMIQH010000088.1:0-5415 GCF_056155635.1 Paraburkholderia sp. BR10141
CAAGTTGCCAGGCTTCTAACCAAAGGATGCACTATGTCACCCAACTCCCGCGACGACCCCGGAAGATGAACACATTGCCGTCGAACGGATTCTCTTCCAGTGCAGTCTGCACCTTTGCTGCGAGTCCCTGAAATCCGCAGCGCATGTCCGTGACGCCGGCCGCGATCCAGACACGGGTGCCTGCCGGTAGCCCGATCATCGGGATAGCTCCCGGATGAGCAACCGCAGCAGATCCGGCGACACGTTGCCGCGAATTCGCAAGCATGCACGGTCGAATTCAATCTCGCAGACGTTCTCAGGCACGTCATCACGTACGGACGTTGGGCATTCGGCTTCGGCGACAACGCTTACGGGAAGTAACGGTTCGACGTCAACAACGGACCGCTGTGGCGCGTGCGCCGCATGTGGAGCTCCGAACGCGCCCTGAAGATATTGGCGACGCCATCTGAACAGCAGGTTGGTATTAATGTCATTGCGACGCGCAACCAGCGACACCGACGCGCCGGGCTCGAAGGTCTGTTCGGCGAGCTGCCGTTTGAACTCACGTGGAAAGTTCGGGCGCTTACCGGGCGCCGGGCTTCTGCTATCGACTATCTCGGCCACTTTGGTTCCCACCAAAATATTTGGTGGGAACCAAATTACCTTCCTTCATCTCAACACGGAGAACGGCCGACATGAGGTGCTTACAATTGAACGGCAGAAGGTCGGTTACATCTGCGTCCGGCACACGCTGCGGCGTTGCCGCAACCGGTGTGGTGCCAGCACGGCCTGCTGGGCCTCTGTCTTCACGGCGACGCGCTTGCAGAGCATCTGCGTGGCCATCCCGATCGCACGAGCGTCGGCGGCATCACTCTTGAGCGGAGTTGCAATGGAGGGCGCTGGTGGCGCAGTGACAAACCGTCAGGAAGCAACGCCGCAACGGTGGCGCTCTCGGAACTGAGGTTCGCGGCGGCACAGGCGCGGCGATCGGCGGACAAAGATGTCAGGAAATTCGTGTGCTGAGGCCGGTATGAAGTCTCAGCTGATGGCGGTGTTGAATCGCTCGCAGGATGGCGACCTGATTGACTGCTTGCCGCCAAGTGATAGGTGGCATATTTCCAATCCTTGTCGATGGTGCGCAAGGCCAAGCGCAGCAGTTTGGTGGCGGCTCATTGTTCTTGACCGTTGCCTTCGCCGCAGATCTTCAGCCGAAGCTCGTCGAAATACACGATCGAAGCCATGACTCTCGGCGCGCCCGGGCGAGAGCGGCAGCATCCGATCCTCGCGATCCAGCGCCTGGATGGCTGTTTTCTCGTCGACGCAGAACACCACCGCGTGCAACGGCGGATTGAGGTACAGCCGGACCGCGTCGGCTGCCTTCGCCTCAAAGTCAGGAGGTGCTGGCCGAAGTCGCGCAGTGGCAACAACGTCCGCTCGAGGCGATGTGGTATCGGCGCAGCCACGCGGAAAGGAGATTCACGTGATCTGCGACAACGTGAGCTGCCACAAAACCGACGCTGTTCAAACATCTCTGGCTGACCACCCGAAGATCTCGATACATTACACGCCCACGTATTCGTCATGGCTGAATCAGGTCGAGAGCTGGTTTGCCCGCATCCAGCGCGACGTCATTGCGCGTTGCGTATTCACCAGCACCAAGGATCTCGACAAAAAGCTCATGCGTTACATAGGTCAATACAACAAGCAGGCGCTTCCATTGAAATGGAAGTACACCGACCCATCGCGGCGAATCCGGTGCAATTCAACACAACAACGCGACGAAATCGCCGCCGATGTTAAGCGGTTGGTTGTTACCACTTCTTTTGCCAGTCCTGACAAAAATGCCGGGAGTCGGAGGCAGAACCGCCGCCAGACCCTCGCCGAGGCCTTGCATTAACCATTCAATTCGGCAGGTCACTTGGCGACCCACCTGGCGTCGCACCAGTTTCCCGGCGTTCAGGCTCCTCTATCCGTGCCGAGCCCCCGTCCAAGCGCTGCAACAACGTGCTCGGCGACTTGCTTCTATCGACCCTCGTGGCCTTAGAGACCTATCTTACGGCCCTCTCTACGCACGCAAAGTCCAGCAGTCCAAGCGACAAAACCAAGCGCTCATTTCACTGGCACGGCGACGCTACGACGTCCTGTTCGCCATGCGACGGGACCTTTTCCGAACACAAGTCAGCCCTTAACGCTTGATGAACCGCATAGGGGGGCATCCCAACATGAAAACCAAGACATCGATCTACTGGCGACGCATCTTGTCGAGATCGAATAGATTCAGGGTTGACCCGCCCTGACTTGGGCCTACCGGCTTCTGCGGCACGACCGGGTCGTCGTCGTCCTTCATCAGGTTGTTGTCCTGACGATACGCGCCCTGCACACCTTGAATATAGTCGTAGCGGTTCGACGTGACAGCCTGCGCCTTATCCCGATCGTCGATGATGACCGGACGCAGGAATATCATCAGATTCGTCTTTTCGCGGCTCTTCTGCTCCGAACGGAACAGCTGGCCGATCCACGGCACGTCGCCTAGCAGCGGCACCTTGCTGTTGCCGTTCGCGTACCCATCTTTTATCAGGCCGCCGAGCACGATGATCTCGCCATCATCGGCCAGCACCGTCGACTGCACCGAGCGCTTGTTGATTGTCACGCCGCCCTGATTGTTCGTCGATGCCGAATCGACGGACGAAGCTTCGGCATAGATTTGCAGCTTTATGATGCCACCGTCGGTGATCTGCGGCTTCACGTGCAACACGATCCCGACATCCTGTCGATCGAACGTGTTGAATGCGGTCACGGACGTTGCGGCATTCGCGGTCGGCGTGGCGTATGAACCCGTCACTACTGGCACGTTCGAGCCAACGACGATCTTCGCCTCTTCGTTATTGAGCGCGATGAGGTTAGGTGTCGATAGGACGTTCGCGTCGCTCGACTGCGACAGCGCCTGCAACAGCCCCCCGAGACCGAACACGTCGCCGAAGCGGTGCAACAGGCCTACGTTCAGGCCGTTGTTCAGCAGGTCCGCGCCCTTCGTCGCGAGCGCTGCGGCGGGGGCGTTCGCGATGATCGCCCCCTGCGCAGTCAGGTTCACGATGCCCTGGCTGCCGTTGGAATTGAAGTTGGAGCTGCCGTAGAGACCGTTGTTTCCACCATTCGAAAGCAGCGCACCCTGCCACTGGATGCCGAGGTTCGCGTTTGTCGTCGCCGACAGTTCGACGATTAACGCCTCGATATATATTTGCGCGCGGCGGACGTCAAGCTGATCGATCACGCTGCGCAGATTGCCGTAGACGGCGTCCGACGCGGTAATGATCAACGAATTCGTCTCCGGATCGGCCTGGATCATCCCGCCGGGCTGGTTCTCTTCACTGTCACCGCCTTCCTTTTCGCCAAGAAACGCCGCGTTGTTACCTTGACCGCCGTTGTTGCCGCCGCCTGCAAGTCCATTGCTTCCCATCGACGAGAATGACGAACCGCCCAAGGATCCGCCTGGCAGTGGGGGCTGGCCCGGCGTGCCCGCCGACGAGTCCATATTGCCTTGGTTGAACGAGTTCGCGGCACCACCGCCCCCTGTGGACATCAAATCATTGCCGCCCTTGCCGAGCATGCCGCGCAGCGTCTTCGCAAGACGCCCGGCATCCGCGCCCCGCAGTTGCACAACGTGGATGTTACCGGGCCGCCCGGTTGCCGCATCAAGCTGCTTCGCCAGCGACTTCGCCCCCGCGAGGCGCACTGCGTTCGACGCTCGCAGCATTAGCGAATTCGTGCGCGGATCGGCCTGCACCAAGACTTTCAGCGTCGCATCCGTATTGCCGATCGACCCAAGGTCGAGCATCTTGGTCATCTGCGTCGCAACGTCGGTCGCATTCGCGTTCTTCAGTTCCACTACCTGCACCTGCTGGCCGGCCGCAGAATCGACGCCCGCGATGATCTGCGCAATGCGGCGGACGTTATCAGCGTAGTCCGTGACGACGATCGTATTATTCGATGGATAGGCCGCAACCATATTGCTCGGCGAGATGAGCGGACGCAGCACTGGCAGGAGGTTGTTCGCCGATTCGTTCCTGAGGCGAAAGATCTGGGTGACGACCTGATCGCCGTGTGCCGAAGGCGCATTTCCAATGTACGTCGGCACACCCTCCACTTTCGCGTCCGCTTCGGGCACGACCTTGAGCACACCGTGATCCTGCACCAGCGAGAAACCCTGCATTCGCAGCGCAGACTGCAGAGTTTTCAATGCTTGATCCTCGGAAACAGGGTGCTCAGAGACGAGATTCAGCCGCCCTTCGACGCGCGGGTCAACAATGATCGTCTTCCCTGTCGCCGCGCCGACCGCCTTGGCGACCTGATCGATGCCGGCATCGACGAAATTGAGCATCACATCTGCCTGCGCGGTATGGGCGGTAATCAATCCAGCCAGCAGTAATGCGGTTGCGATGCGACGTAAAGCCATACGGTTTGTTCTTGTTAGGTTAACAGTCTATGTGGATTTGCCGGCAGTTGAATCAACACGCACAGCGCGTTTACGTTGTGGACAGCTGCCGCTTTGTTCGCAAGTCGTCGTCAAACTTCAGCAGGACCGCATGAGGCGAAACACGATCGCTACGCATGCAACGGTGGGAAGCAATCAGTTGCACGGCAGGACCATGGCCGCCACATTGCAGAAGAACGAACGGCGTGGCGATGAACAGCGACGTCAAGAGGCCTTGGCAGACCATGGAACAGCGCGCCCATCCGCCTCATCATCACGATGCAGTTGAGGCAGCCGAGCTGCTGAGCCGATTCCGACCACCAGCTCGGTGAACGAGGTGGTCAAATATCCTGACCGTCGCTACACGGAGCCGCCCTACGACGCAGATGGCGACTGCTATTGCGAGACCGCCCTAGCACACTCTGACCGGTTCGAAGTAGACAGGGCCATCCTTGCGAGGACACACGGACAGTGGCAATCCAGCGCGGCCGCCGCATCACGCTCTCGAGCTCCAAGCTCGCGAACAAAAAAGGCATCGGAGGCGCGCTGAACTAGCTTGTCACGGGCCGCGACAACTCCGCGCACGCTGGATTCGACAGATCGCCGTGTGCGACCAGCGCAAACCCTGTGGCAATGCAATTCGCTTGGACGGCGTCCAACTCCGCGCTCGCACCTAGCCCCGTGGCAACGATGTACGAATCGTAACAGCGCGGGTTCGTTCCGTATAAGTCGCTATTTTTTTTGGATGCATCAAGCACATTTATGAGTCGCGATTTGTGCCAAAAGCGAGCTTACGTTGGCAAGGGCGGTTAGGTTAGGGAACTTAAGGAAAAGCCGAAATAGGTGATCACGGCCACCGGTATTCCATCCGCCGTTGGCGCAATAAGAGGTGTTAACAGAATGACTTTTGCAGGTGTCGCCAGCATATGATGCAGCAGGCGATTCTGAGGAAAGCCTCGTGGATG
>NZ_JBMIQH010000089.1:0-4791 GCF_056155635.1 Paraburkholderia sp. BR10141
GCGCGGATATCGTCATCAAGGTGCGTCCGCCTTCGAGCGAAGAAGTGCAGCGACTCAAGCCCGGCGCGACGCTGATCGGTTTCATCTGGCCCGCGCAAAACGCCGCGCTGCTCGAACAACTCGCGGCGCGTGAGGTAACGGTGCTCGCGATGGACTGCGTGCCGCGCATCTCGCGCGCGCAGAAGCTCGACGCGTTGAGTTCGATGGCGAACATGGCCGGCTATCGCGCGGTCGTCGAAGCGGCCCAGCATTTTGGGCGCGTTTTCACCGGGCAGATCACGGCAGCCGGCAAGATGCCGCCCGCCAAGGTGCTCGTGATCGGCGCAGGCGTGGCGGGGCTTGCGGCGATCGGCGCCGCGCGCGGTCTTGGCGCCATCGTGCGCGCGTTCGATACGCGCCCCGAAGTCGGCCAGCAAGTCGAAAGCATGGGCGCGGAGTTCCTGAGCATCGACATCGAGGAGGAAGGCGGCGGTTCGGGCGGGTACGCCAAACAGATGAGCGCGAAGTTCATCGAAGCGGAGATGGCGCTGTTCGAGGCCCAGGCGCGCGAGGTCGACATCATCATCACGACGGCGCTCATTCCCGGCAAACCGGCGCCGCGCCTCATCGATGCGAAGACGGTGGCGTGCATGCGCGCGGGCAGCGTGATCGTCGACATGGCGGCCGAGCAGGGCGGCAACTGCGAACTCACTCGCCCGGGTGAAGTCGTGAATGCGAACGGCGTGACCGTCATCGGTTACACGGATCTGCCAAGCCGCATGGCGAACCAGTCGAGCCAGCTTTACGCGACCAACGTCCGCCATCTGCTGACCGATCTCACGCCTGCCAAAGACGGCGAGTTGAAGGTCGATATGGACGACGTCGTGCAGCGCGGCACCACTGTCATTCAGCGCGGCCAGGTGTGCTGGCCACCGCCGCCGGTGCAGGTCTCGGCCACGCCGCAAGCGGTTGCACAGGCGAAGTCCGTCGCCGTCGCGACCGGCAACGGGAAAGAAGCCGCCGCGCAGGCCGCGCGCCGCAACGGCGTCTGGTCGCTCGCGGCGCTCGTCGTTACCGCGTTGCTGCTGCTCGCGCTCGGCGCGGTCGCGCCGCCCGCGTTCGTTGCGCACTTCACCGTGTTCGTGCTGGCCGTGTTCGTCGGCTATCAGGTGGTCTGGAACGTCACGCCCTCGTTGCATACGCCGCTCATGAGCGTGACGAATGCGATCAGCGGGATCATCGTGATCGGCGCGTTGCTGCATCCGGGCAACGCCAGCACGATCGTGACCGTGCTGGCGGGCATTGCGCTCGTCGTCGCGACCATCAACATCGCGGGCGGCTTTCTGGTCACCCAGCGCATGCTGAAGATGTTCCAACGGACCTGAGGAGACGTCATGCTCAACGGAATCGGCAACATGGCGTGGCTCGGTGCGGCGACGCTCTTCATCCTCAGTCTGCGCGGGCTGAGTCATCCCGCCAGTGCGCGGCGCGGCAACCTTTATGGCGTGACCGGCATGGTGATCGCCGTGCTCGCCACACTGCTCGTCACGGGCGGTGCGGGCCTGCAAATCGCGCTCATCGCCGCGCTGGTGGGCGGCGGGATGGGCGCGATGCTCGCGCGCCGCGTGGAGATGACGCAGATGCCGCAGCTCGTCGCGGTGTTGCACAGCTTCGTGGGTCTTGCGGCCACGCTCATCGCCTTTGCGAACTTTCTCTCGCCCAAGGCGCCGATGAGCGGCGTCGAGCGCGCGATTCACGACACCGAGATCTATGTCGGGGCTTTCATCGGCACGGTCACGTTCAGCGGTTCGATCGTCGCGTTCCTGAAGCTGCAGGGCACGGTGAGCGGCAAGCCGTTCGTGCTGAGCGCGCGGCATCTGCTCAACGCGGTCGTGCTGGGCGCGTGCATCGCGCTCGGCTATCGCTTCGTCAGTGCTCCTGATGGCGGCGACGCGCTCTACGCGCTCATCGTGATGTGCGTGCTGGCGGCGGCGCTCGGCGTGCATCTCGTGATGGCGATCGGCGGCGCGGACATGCCCGTGGTGGTCTCGATGCTCAACAGCTATTCGGGCTGGGCCGCAGCGGCAACGGGCTTCATGCTCGACAACGATCTGCTCGTCACGACGGGCGCGCTGGTTGGATCGAGCGGCGCGATTCTCAGCTACATCATGTGCCGCGCGATGAATCGCAGCTTCGTTTCGGTAATCCTGGGCGGTTTCGGTACGGTGAGTTCCACGGCAAGCGAGGCGCCGCAAGGCGAAGTCGTGCCGACCAGCGTGGACGAAGTGGGGTCGCTGTTGCGCGATGCGCAGGAGGTCGTGATCGTGCCGGGCTATGGCATGGCCGTCGCGCAGGCGCAAGGCACCATCAGCGAGATCACGCGGCGGCTGCGCGCGCTCGGCATTCGCGTGCGTTTCGGCATTCACCCCGTTGCGGGGCGCTTGCCTGGCCACATGAACGTGCTGCTCGCGGAAGCGAAGGTGCCCTACGACATCGTGCTCGAAATGGACGAAATCAACGAAGACTTCACGAGCACCGACGTCGTGCTCGTGATCGGCGCGAACGATATCGTCAACCCGGGCGCGCAGGAAGATGCGGGTAGTCCCATCGCCGGCATGCCGGTGCTGGAGGTGTGGAAGGCGCGTACCGTGGTCGTCTCCAAGCGCAGCATGGCGACCGGCTATGCGGGCGTGGACAATCCGCTCTTCTATAAGGACAACACACGAATGCTGTTTGGCGATGCGAAGGGCAGCGTCGACGCGCTGCTGCGGCAACTCGAAGCCGCTTGACGTTTGAAGCAAGGCGCGGCGGGCTCACGTCTGCCGCGCTCGCTGTAACGTGGGAAGTGGCGGACGCACCGGCGTCGAGGCGATGCGCGACCAGCCCGCGCGCAATCACAACAGATGGAGGCAGACAACGTGGCATATACGGATCGTATCGATGGCGGCTACACGGCCCGGCGGCACAACCGCTGGGTGCAGCTCGTCGCTGGCATTCTCTGTATGGGGCTCGTGGCGAACCTGCAGTACGCGTGGACGCTCTTCGTCGTGCCGATGGATGCACGGCATCACTGGGGGCAGGCTGCGATTCAGCTCGCCTTTTCGATTTTCATCGTGACGGAAACCTGGCTCGTGCCGGTGGAGGGTTGGCTCGTAGACCGCTTCGGCCCGCGCCCCGTGGTCATGGGCGGCGCCTGCTGCGTGGCGCTCGGCTGGGTGCTCGACGCGTGGGCGTCCGCGCTGCCGGTGCTCTACGTCGCGGCAGTGATCTCGGGCATCGGCGCGGGGTGCGTGTATGGCACGTGCGTCGGCACTGCGCTCAAATGGTTTCCCGACCGGCGTGGTCTCGCCGCCGGCATGACGGCGGCAGGTTTTGGCGCGGGCGCGGCGCTCACGGTGATTCCGATCTCGAACATGATCCAGCAGTCGGGCTATGAGCGCGCGTTCGTGTTCTTCGGACTCCTGCAGGGTGCCTGCATCATGCTGCTCGCGCTGGTGATGGTGCGGCCGAAGCCTCCCGCTCACGCGGCGGGCATGAAGCGCATCGTCGCGACGAAGACCGACTACACGACGAGGCAAATGATTCGCGCGCCCGTTTTCTGGGTGATGTATGCGATGTTCGTCTGCGTGGCGGCGGGCGGCATCATCGCGACGGCGCAGATCGGCCCGATCGCGAAGAGCTACGGCTTCGCCTCGATGCCGGTCACGCTTGTCGCGGCGACGCTGCCGCTGCTCACCATGACGCTCTCGATCAACAATCTCTGCAACGGCTTTACGCGGCCGCTGTGCGGGTTGATTTCGGATCGCATCGGCCGCGAGAATACGATGTTCATCACGTTTCTCGGCGAGGGACTCGCGCTGCTGGGCTTGCGCGCGTTCGGCCCCGACCCGTATCTCTTCATGTTGTTCTCGGGGCTCGTGTTCCTGTTCTACGGCGATATCTTTTCGAACTTTCCGGCGACCTGCGCCGATACGTTCGGAGCGAAGTACGCGGCCGGCAACGCGGGCACGCTCTATACCGCGAAGGGGACCGCGGCGATGCTCGTGCCGGTCGCTACGCTGCTGGCGATCCACGGCGGGTGGAACATGGTGTTCGACATGGTCGCCTGCGTGGCGATGATGGCGGGCGTGAGCGCAAAGGTGATCTTGCAGCCGATGCGTCGGCGCTGGATCTTTCAGTCGGGTGAGGAGTCGAGGATTGCCGATTCGGCTTTCGTCCGTTCGCCGCTGGGTTCGCGTGAGTGAGCGCGATTGAAGCGCGTCCAGAAGCGTTACGGGCGGGCGGTGCGGTCGTGATCGCGGCGAGCGATTGCGGGGCGCAACGCCCGCATCATCCGCGCGGCGCCCTGTATTCTTGCGCGCACGCGTGAGCGCCGTACGCGCCGCGTATCGATGCGGGCTTGCTCGCGACGCGGGTCCGCTTCGGCGGCGCGCTCGTTTTCCAACCCGAGATGGGCATAACGGCCCTCACTGGCGCTCTTGTCGAGCCAGTGTTCGGGCAGCCGGGTTGCGAGCAGCCAGGTCGCGGCGGCGCCAAAGCTGACGGCGACGATCGCTGCGACGACAACGAGTTCCATTCGGTCTCCCTCAATCGGCTTGTCATGGGTTTGCACGCACGCGCCGTGCCGTGTGGCAATGTATACCATGAAACATAACGGAGCGAGGCAGGCGGATACAGGCCGCAAAACGAAAAAGCCCGCAGATTTGCGGGCTTTTTCGATGAATCCTGTGTGCTGCTAACTTCTGCTTGATGAGACGTGGTGCCCAAGAGAGGACTCGAACCTCCACAGTGTTGCCACCGCCAGGACCTGAA
>NZ_JBMIQH010000090.1:0-4759 GCF_056155635.1 Paraburkholderia sp. BR10141
AATATGGTCAGGCCGGTTTTGGTGCCACTTCTCCTCCATCATCGTTTTTTGAGGGTATTTCATGGCCTCACTATCAGACGCCAGGTGAAGAGGTGAGCCAGCCGTATATGGAAAGCTCGCAACCTTTTTGGAACCCGCCGCCGCCCTCTTACCCTGATATCAGCGGTTCCGTGGGCGACGATTGGCAGCACGGCAGCCAACGTGCTTCGAACGTGCTCGTCGGCGTGCTGGAGAATAACAACTTGATGCCAACCCCTTACGTGCCCCAGACATACATGTATATTCACGGTCAGCGCTATATGGCCACGTGGTCGGACGGCGAGGTTTGGCTCATCCCGAGGGTGAACGTCGGTTGAGCAACAACTACGGCTGCGTATTTCACACCAACCTCGGCACCGATTTCGCGTCAAGCTTGACAGACATTTCGCGCGAAGCTCGACACGGATTTCATGGCAAACTAGCACAACATCTCGTAAATACGTTGAATAATTAAACGCCTCAGTTATCACGCCGGGATGAGCCGAGGCCGGCATGCAACGTCAGTGAAGCTGACAAAGAAAGAAAAAGAGAAACTCCTAGCACAGAAGACGGCCCCGCAGCGGGATGTGATGCGGGCTCCGGATTGCGTTGTGGGCACATGAGGGACACTCGAATGCCGTGATTGCGCGAGAGCTCGGTGTATCGGTGCAGACGGTTGAGCACGTTGCGCAATCGCATTGCGCGGCAAGGCGCATAGGGCATTCGGGAGGGCGTTGTCACGTTACGGTATTTGAGACGCCAGAGCGCACAGGACGTACATTTGCTCAGAAATTGGACGCATCATGGGGTGAGCCCAGTGAAGCGATGCCATCGGGCAAAGCGTGCGGCGAGCTGTTCGCGGAGATCATTTCGTTGGGAAGCAACGAGGCTCTACCAGTTGATCGTTTCATGATGGCTTTGTTCAACACCCGTGGTGGAATGTCGAAACTGCTTGTCGGGTGCAAAACCACTCGAGAGACCTAGAAGCATTCGACTGCCGATGAAACGCGAATGTCGGGACTGGCAATTTTCAAAGGGTTTGCTTTTTCATGTGTGTACGTTGACCTGACACTGAACACAATCGTTCCGTGGCATCGACAAAAACCGGAAGGGTCGCGCGCATGAATAGGAGCCGGAATAAGCGGAGCTCGGATCACGAGGACTTGTCGTCCATCACGGATTCCTAAGCAATGCATGAAATAAAGAAGACACCTTCAATAGAATGGAAAAACGGATAAGCGATTTTCTGCAATCTGCCGAAAGAACCTTTATGCGAATGCAGTACCTCTGGGACGCGGGTAACCTCCACGACATAAAGTATCTTGTAGGCGAGCGTCTGCTAGCGCGCTTGGAAAACGATCTCATTGTGCGCGGTAGCGTCGCCAACTACACGGACGTCACCGAGCTGCGCTCGGAGCTTATTTCGAATTTCGATGATGAGATCGGGAAAACCGCTGTCGTTAAATTTCTGGGCTATGTTAGAGAAAAAGTCGACGCTGATGCAGCCTATTTTGTGGATATTTGGGAGTTTTGCCGCGTGGATGACGACGCTGTTAGATGGCGAATCGACGACGTAAAGGTGATTGTCTGATGTGCGGTGGACTGATAGGACTTCACGTGTCAATGGAGATCGGTTTTCAGCTTCTCGGGTACATGTCATGTAAATTTCCTGAGGGCGACGTAGCAGTAAATCTCGACGGTGGGTCACACTGATATTCGCGGGTTGGCTACCGCAGTACAGAGGTCCGCCCGACGAGCCTGCCGCTATCTAGGCTCGCAAATCGGATGTTGTCCGTTGCGTAGTCCACTCGCGGGTTACTCGCGTGCCGAGCTGCGCCACCTTCAGGAAACTCTTTCTCCAGTGGTTAGGGTGAGGTCAAGTGGGTTCAGGTGCTGCATTACGCCGCTTGGGTTGTGCCGCATCAGTGCGGGGGCGCTAGAATGCGCGTCTGAGAACCGGTACTGACCCGATGATCATGAAGGCACCGACGCCACGAACGGCCCTTGCCTCAGGAATTGCGAAGGCTGATCGAGACCTGCAGGGCCAATGGCGTCGCGCCCTACGCGTGTCTGAAGAATCTATTCACGCACTGCCGCATGCGCAGACGGCAGATGGCTATGCGACGCTCTTGCCATGGACGCTCCCTTGGCAAGAAACGACGTAACACCAGCCCCATTCACCGGAGCAACCATGCGACTATCGCCTGATTCACAGCATATGGCCAGCTATTACCTTCAGCAAGGTTATGACGCGCAGTCCACCACCAACGAGGTTAACCAGCATCGCCCTGGCCGGATTCCCTACCAGGCGGATGACATCCGGCAATTCCGCCAGAATCAGAATGCAGCATCTGTGCTGGGTGGACTGCCCCAACGAGGCAGGGGGCAGTCAGGTCAATCACATGTTCCCCGCGCTTCAATAAACCAACCGACCGTAGCGCCTACTCTTGATCAACAGATCACGCAGTTGCAAGACGAGAGGTCCTACCTTGCAAACGTGGACGGCCGCATCGATCGTCGGATTGCTGAACTGCAAGATCAGTTGCGCAATCCAGCTCCTCCGCCGCAAAGCGCCCCTGCAGGCAGCGGTGGTCCAGCAGCCAGCGCACTGACGCACTACTCTCAAGCCGATCTGACGCGGGAGTTGATTGCGCGCCGCAACCCTCAAGACTTCTCTGGCGCACCATTGCCTTCCGGGATCGATAGTCGCGCAACCGGATCGACGCATGACTCGCGCTATTCCGATGCGGCTGGGCAGCTCCCACCCAGCTCACTTGCCAGTTCCTCAAGAGCGCCAGCAACAGTGACAAATTCCAGCCGCGAGGGCAGGCAGGTGGCAGCCGCGCCCTATCTTCCCCCCTCGCAACGTTCCGGCTCGAGCGCCACAACCGTCAAGCCTATCAATTGCAGCCACAAGCCAGGCGGTGTCGTCAATACGGACACATTTGTTGGATGTGACGTCACCGATGATGAACTGAAGCAAGGCGACAAGAAAGCCCTATACCGAGTTGCAATGCGAAAATCAAGGTATCAAAAAGCGCAAAAAATAGGCGTAACGACGACCGGCGCGGCTCGGCTGGCAGAAAAAGACGCCCTGGCCGCCGCCAAAGGCTTCACCAGCCGACAGGCGGCTGACCGCGCAGCAAGAGACGCCCTGGCCGCCGCCCAAGGCTTCACCAGCAGACAGGCGGCTGAGCGCGCAGCAAGAGACGCCCGGGCTGCCGCCAAGGGCTTCCCCAGCCGACAGGCGGCTGACCGCGCAGCAAGAGACGCCTGGGCTGCCGCCAAGGGCTTCCCCAGCCGACAGGCGGCTGACCGCGCAGCAAGAGACGCCCGGGCCGCCGCCAAAGGCTTCCCCAGCCGACAGGCGGCTGAGCGCGCAGCAAGAGACGTCCGGGCCGCCCGTCAGCTAGGTTCGGAGGCAACGCGCGCTGATCTTGCCAGAATTCAAGCGGGCGAAAGAGCGTTGGCAGAGAGAGAAGGTATGTCCGTTAACGAGATTCGCCTTCGGAGACTGCAAGCAAATCCAGCTTCTCCACTACCCCCAGTTGCCCCGAGCAGGGCGCGCCCAACCGTAGCGTTGGCAAATCCTGAAGAAGCGAGGACGCGAAGCTGGAATATCGGGGACCGATTTACCATCCCGTGGCAAAACGGACAGACGCGCCTTTTTGAAGTTACGCGAAACCGTCTAGGTGGCGAAGAAATCTCTCAGAGAGAATTCCACGAGATTTTAAGGGGCGGTTAAACAATTGGAATGTGCATCAGGGTGAGCGCGATAGTCGGTTCTGTTGCAATAGCGGAGGCTGGTATGCTGCGGGACCTTACAGGATGATGTGAACGACAATGAAAGCGCTGAGTCCAGCGGTAGTCAAAGTGCTGAAGCGGTTGCACTATCCGCTCGAGATGCTGTTGGTGTGCGTGCGTTGGTACGTGACCTACCCGCTGAGCTTGCGCAATCTCGAGGAGATGATGTCGGAACGCGGGATCGCAGTCGATCATTCGACCGTGCACCGGTGGGCCATCTGCCGGTGCTTGAAAAGGCGTTCCGTCGCTGCAAGCGCCCGGTCGGCAAGAGCTGGCGGATGGACGAAACCTATGTGAAGGTCCGGGGTACATGGAAGTATCTCTACCGCGCCGTCGACAAGGCCGGCAACACGGTTGACTTCCTGCTGCGAGCCAAGCGGGACAAAGAGGCGGCCCGACGGTACTTCGAGAAGGCCATCGATCAGAATGGCGCGCCCGAAACGGTAACCATCGACAAGAGTGGTGCCAATCTGGCCGGGCTGCGCGCCGTGAACGCCGAGCGTGAGACGCCCATCAAGATCCGCCAGGCCAAGTATCTCAACAATATCGTGGAACAAGACCATCGGGCGATCAAGCGCCGTACCCGACCCATCTTGGGATTCAAGGAATTTCGTTGTGCCCGCATCTTGTTGAGCGGCATTGAACTCATGCATATGATCGCCAAGGGGCAGATGGAAGGCGCAGGCAAACTCAAGCCATCGGCCGCCCGGCAATTCTACTCGCTGGCGATGTAAGCAATCCTCATCATATCGTTATCGTTCGCCCAAATCGCCTTACCGCGACAGAACCAGGTTTTGTCCACGGGCGTGTCGTTGGCGTATCGGTTGGATAACGGGTTGTGCCATGAACGTGTTTGCATCCTGAACACGATGCTGTACCTGAGATGGAGGTAGGCCCTCCGAGGTCGATTTGCAGGAGTTGACTTCAAACAGCCGTA
>NZ_JBMIQH010000091.1:0-4388 GCF_056155635.1 Paraburkholderia sp. BR10141
AAGGCGTGGAGTTCTTCCGCTTCCTGCGCGCACACGAGGCATGATGGACCGCTCGTCTCACGATGCGCGCGCGCTCATCTTCACCGCCGACGACTTCGGCCTGCACGAGCGGGTCAATGCGGCGGTGGAGCGCGCGCATCGCGAGGGCGTGCTCGACTGCGCGAGCCTGATGGTGGCCGCGCCCGCCGCGGCGGACGCCGTGGCACGGGCGCGCCGCACGCCGGGTTTGCGCGTCGGGCTGCATCTGGTGCTGGCGGACGGTGCGGCCATGCTGCCGCGCGCGCAGATTCCCGCACTCGTCGACGCGCAAGGGCGTTTCGGCGACAACATGGTCCGCGACGGCGTGCGCTTCTTCTTCCTGCCGCACGTGCGCAGGCAGCTCGCGAAGGAGATCCGCGCGCAGTTCGAAGCGTTCGCGGCGACCGGGCTCGCGCTCGATCACGTGAACACGCACAAGCATTTTCATCTGCATCCCACGGTGCTCGCGTTGATTCTCGAGATCGGCCGCGACTATGGTTTGCGCGCGATGCGTTTGCCGCTCGAGGCGGGCGCGCCGTTCGCGCTCAAGCCCTGGCTCGCGCTCGTGCGCGCGCGGCTCGCGCGTGCGGGCGTCGCGCACAACGACTACGTGGTCGGCATCGCGAAGACGGGCGCAATGGACGAGGCCGCCGTGCTCGACGCGCTCGCGCATCTGCCCGCGCAGGGCGTAGGCGAGATCTACTGCCACCCGGCGCTCGCCGATGATGCGCACGAAGGGCCCATCACGCCGTCGATGCAGACGTATCGCCACGCCGACGAATTCGGCGCGCTCATTTCGCCTCGCGTGGCTGCAGCGCTCGCGCAAGCGGGCGTGCGCCGGGGCGGCTTCACCGACGTGTTTTTCGGCGCGGCTTCGGGCTCCGATCCCGCTGCGTCGCGCGGCCCCGAGGTGCAGGTGTCATGAAGTGGCTGCAATGGCTGGGCTTGCCCGCCGGGATCGCCATCCTGATCGGTCTCGTCGTCCATAACGGCGCGCACGATGTGCTGCGCGTGATCGGCACCGCAGGCCCCATGCTGCTCTGGCTCGTGCCGTTCCACGCGCTGCCGCTCCTGCTCGACGCGCATGCGTGGCGCCTCCTGCTCGACAAGCGCGCACCGCTGAGCTTCCTCTGGTGGACCGCGACCGTACGCGAGGCCGTGAACCGGCTGCTGCCCGTGGTCGGCGTGGGCGGCGAACTCGTCGGCATTCGTCTCGCGCGCTGGAAGGTGCGCAATGCGAGCGAGGTCACGGCTTCGGTGATCGTCGAGGTGTTCGTGACGATTGCCGTGCAATACGCGTTCTCGGCGCTCGGCGTCGTGCTGATCGTTGCGGCGACCGGCGCCGGCGGCTCGCTGCGCACCATCGCCACGATCGCACTGGCGCTCGTGCTCACGGCGCCGCTGCCCGTGCTCGCCGTGTTGCTGGTGCGTCGCGGCGGCGTTTTCCATGCGATCGAACGCTGGGCCGCGAAGCTGCTCGGCGCCGACAATCCGCTCATGCTCGGCATCGACGGCAAGCAGCTCGACGCCGATCTCGACGCGCTGATGTCGCGCACGGGCCTCATGTTTCGCGCTTTCTTCTGGCAGCTCGCCGGCTACATGCTCGGCGCGTTCGAGACGTGGTGGGCGCTCGCGCTGCTCGGCCATCCGGTGACGGTGGGCGATGCACTCGCCATCGAAGCCATCACGCAGGCCGTGCGTCATGCCGCCTTCATGGTGCCCGCCGGGCTCGGCGTGCAGGAAGTCGCCGTGGTGCTGCTCGCGCAGCTGTTTGGCGTGAGCCAGGACGTGGCGTTCTCGCTCGCGCTCGTCAAGCGCATGCGCGAAGTGGTGTTCGGCGTGCTCGCGCTGCTCTCGTGGCAGGCTGCGGAAATCGTTCGCACGCGTCGCACCATGCGCCACGGCGCGCAGCCCGCCGCGCAGACTGGTGACGCGCTGCCCGCCGCGGCGAGCGTGTCCGCAGGCGCGCCCACCCCGAAGCGGGACTCGCAGCACGATCAGGTCCATTGACGGTACATTGTGGGCATGTCGATGCGCGCCGGATCGGCGCGCGTAGACGCAAGTCCATGTTGATGCGTTAGCAAGGACATGAAGCCCACGTTTTCACTCACGCGTTCGCTCGCGCTCGCGTGCGCCGCCACGGCGGCGTTCACGCTTTCCGGCTGCGACGATCGCCAGTTCGATGCCATGCTCGATACCATCCGGCAGGGATTCAAGGCGTTCTTCGATTCCGTGAAGCCCGACGCGCTGCTGCTCAAGGGCCTCACGCCAGGCGTTTCCACGCTCGAGCAGGTGCGCGAGCAAATGGGCAAGCCCGAGACCGAGCGCGTGTTCGACGACGGCTCGCGCCGCCTCGAATTTCCGCGCGGCCCGCAGGGCCTCAAGACCTGGATGGTCGACATCGGTCCGAACGGGCGGCTCGTGGCCATTACTCAGGCGCTTACTGCGGAAAACTTCGCGAAGATCCGCGTCGGCATGAGTGAGGACGAGGTCCGGCGATTGCTCGGTAAACCCGGGCAAGTGGCCGGCTACCGCTTGAAGAAGGAGACGGTGTGGAGCTGGAAGTGGCTGGAAGGGGGCGTGACGCCCGAAGCGTATTTCAATGTGCATTTCGGACCGGACGGGCGGGTCACGACGACCTCGCGCTCGGACGTGATCCGCGGTCGCTGACTGCGTTGACTCCGTCGACCTAGGGCCACGCAAGGAGGCGCGCATGATGAACCGGCGACGGCCCAAGCGTGTCGGACTCGTGCTCGGCGGTGGAGCTGCGCGCGGCTGGGCGCATATCGGCGCGATTCGCGCGCTCGAGGAAGCGGGCATCAAGCCCGACGTGGTATGCGGTACGTCGATTGGCGCGCTCGTCGGCGCGGTGTACGCGAACGGCGATCTCGACTGGCTTGAAGACTGGGTAGGCAAGCTGACCTGGCAGACCGTGGTGCGCCTGCTCGACTTGCGTTTTTCGGGCGGGCTGCTCGGCGGGCGCAAAGTGATCGACCTGTTTGCGCACCAGTTCAACGGCCGCTCGATCGATGACCTGAGGCTGCCGTTCACGGCGGTCGCCACCGAACTCGACACGGGACGCGAAGTCTGGCTGCGCGAAGGCGGCGTGGTGGACGCCGTGCGCGCTTCGATCGCGATTCCCGGCATCTTCACGCCGATCTGGCATGACGGCGTGTGGCTCGTGGATGGCGGACTGAGCAACCCCGTGCCGGTATCCGCCGCGCGTGCGATGCGCGCCGACACCGTGATCGCCATCGACCTCAATCACGACATTCTCAACGGCCGCGACCTGGGCGGTGCGATCGACACGATGCCGCGCGAGCTGCCCGTGGAGGCGAGCGACGCGGCGACGGCTGCATCGGCCGCCGTGGCGGCCAGCGGCGGCGCCAATGGTGCCGAAAACAGCGAAGCGGGGCCCGAACCGCTCCTGCGCCGCAATGGCAAGCGCTTTCCGCGCTGGCTGCAGCCTGCAGGCCCCGGCGCGGCTGGCGGTCCGGACGTGCGCGTGGCGCCGCCGCCTAGCACGCGTGCGCCTTCCGTGTTGAGCTCGGTGGCCCAGAGCATCGACATCATGCAGGTGCGCATTACGCGCAGCCGCCTGGCAGGCGAGCCCGCCGACGTGCTGATCCAGCCGCGCCTGGGCGGCATGGGGATTTTCGACTTTCATCGCGCCGCGCCCGCCATCGAGGAAGGGCGCGCAGCCGTGCAGTACATGATGCCGGCCATCAAGGCACAGCTGGGGCTGGACTAGAGCGCTTCTAGCTACCGATCCAGAATGCCGGCGACGGCGAGGGCAGGGCGGTAGCGCCGTTCCGGTCCTCACTTCATCGCCGCGAGCCAAACCCAGCCGTGCTCTGTGCGGCGTAGGGCCGTCACGGAAAGCGGCGCGATTTCGATCGAGCGAAACCCCGCCGACGGCGCGCCCAGCGCGTGAAGAATCGCCGCCCGGATCACGCTCGCGTGCGTGAAGGCGACCACGTTGTGCCCCGAGTCGGGCACCGCATCGAGCCAGGCGCTGACGCGCGCGCGGACATCGTCGAACGATTCGCCGCCGCCTGGCGGCCGAAAGCCCGGATCGCGCGTCCAGGCCGCAAGGGCCTCGGGCGCTTCGCGCGCGAGATCCGTCAGGCGCTGGCCTTGCCATGCACCGAAGGCGGTTTCGGCGAGCGCGTAATCTGGCGTTGCCCCCGCGAAGCCTGCCGCGCGTGCGCTCGCGCGGGCGATCGCGGCGGGACTCGTGAGCGCACGCGGCACCTCGCCATTGCGATTACTACCGGCCCGCCCCGCGTGCCAGCGCTCGCGCCAGGCGGCAAGCGCCTCGAGTGCGCGCGCGTCGAGCGCTGCTTCGGCGTCTTCACCCGCAACAGGCA
>NZ_JBMIQH010000092.1:0-4180 GCF_056155635.1 Paraburkholderia sp. BR10141
TCCATGATCTGCCGATTCGACGATGGGTGGGAGGCGCTCATTCCATTGGCTACGAACCCTCCAACGACATCGCCCGACGCCACCAACTCGTGCACCGTGGCTGTTGGGTTCATCTGAGACGGTACTTCATCAAGGCAGAGGACAGCGTACCGAAGGCTGCCCGAACGCTCGATCTGCTTGCGACGCGATTCATCAAATTGATCGCATCGGTTCGAATATTTTGCCCCGTCTCTTCCGTGCTTGGACGCTTGGCTGTCACGGCTTCGTAGTGTCCCTGCTGGTCCCAAATAACTACATGGTGTGTGAACGGGGCGCTCGCGCCAGAAGCCGAAATGAATTCCCTGCTCGTCACGGGGTATTGCGCGTCTAGGCCCGCTTCGACTACCCCAACCTGTATGTTTACGTTGTAGCGCTCATTGACAAGCCTCGTGAGGGTCTTGGCCGCTCCACCAACGCCGGTATCCAGATGCAGCATCCTGTCGTTGCTGTCGGATGGATTTTTCACGTCGTACTCGCGGCGCAACTCGTTAACTTCGTTGTCGAGATTGCTGTCCTTCAAATCCGGCCTGAGGTGTTGCACCAACGCATAGATCGCGCAGTTGCTCCCCGTTCCCGGGTTGGAAATGACCTGCAGGTCATGTTTGGTCAGGTATGCCCTAAAAGCGTTGTTGAGATCGGCGAATCCCAACATCTGCTGCTCCCGGTTATCGTCGGATATTTCAGACGGTTCTTCGTTCTTGTCAGCCTGATTGACCACGACGTTATTCGTGCGATTCGAAGTATGCGTCGTGTTGCTTTGAATGGCTTGCAGTTTAGGTTTGGCCAGTATCCAGAAAGCCTTCTCCTGCAGACTGCGCGCGATGGCTTCCTCCACCGCAGCTGCGTCGGCACTATCCATTTCGTCGGCAGTGCGGGCCTTCTTTTGTCCGACCGTGCCGTACTTAGCCAAAAGTGTTTTCTGGTCAGGGACTGCTGAGCGAACGTTTTCCATCGCTGACGTCCCTTGGCTCGAACTCAAGTCGCGATGGGCATTAGCGCCAATATTATTCTGGACTCTTGTCTTTAGCCCTGCCAATTGGCCGCTCGCGCACAAGGAGGATGCGGAATTAGGATTAGTGGGCGATTCTTCACCCGTACTCGTTGCCGTGAGATCGGTGGAAACGTTACTTGAGCTAGATACGCTGGAGATTGGCATGCCTGTTCCACGATGAATGACGGTTTTGAACTGCAGTTCGGCTGCTCGTGCCTGGGTTCCGTCGCGATGAGGACGGCAGGCCGAGCATGTTCCCATATAGATAGGATTTGTTATGTCACAAGCGAGTAGAACTGAGCGGCTGCCGCTTGGTCATCGCCGTTCGTTTATCACCTGCACTTTGCGAATCATATGCATCTATATGAACGCGTCCCGTTTGCGCCAGTTTTTCGCGTGTTGTGACTGACAGGATTGGCTGCTGCTCTATATCCGGGCTTGTTGCAGTCGGCATTGCCGCTGCGGCCCACTATGAAATCCGCTGACTCGCACCTCATTCTTAACGCGAGCTCGAAGCTCTTGGTTATTCCCAGGTTTGGCGAGTCCCGGTCCTACCTGTGTCGTCATCACTTACGATTGCCAGCGCAACTTTGAGAGTTCACTCCATAAAATCAGATTTCTGCTTACGTGAGCATCAGGCGGTCAGGTGTGGCTTGATGCTCACGTAAGCGCGTTCATACTCACGACCATGTACCAGGATTGCCCAGATTGTTCGCGCCATCTTGTTCGCCAGTGCGACGGCCACTATGTTTGACGGGCGCCGGAGGCTGATCTGTTTGAGCCATTCACTCGGCTCCTTCGTATGGTGCAACACACTGCGCGCCCCGTGAACCAATAGAGTGCGTAGATAGGTATCGCCCCTCTTACTTATCCCCAATAATTGAACCTTTCCTCCCGTGCCCGTTTGGGCGGGAACGAGGCCGAGCCATGCTGCGAACTCACGCCCTGACCTGAATGACTTTGCATCACCCATCGTCGCGACCGCTGCGGTCGCTGTCAGCAGGCCGACGCCTGGAATCTCTGCTATCGCCTTGCAGGCATTGCTCTCTTTCATCCAGTTCAGCAAACGGCGTTCGATGTCGGCGATCTGACGGTCCAGGTTTTGTCAGCCCGCACCACTGCTCGCGCAGCGTGTCGATCAGCACCGCTGGTAGACACTAGGCAACCCTCGCGAGCACTTCCGGTATAGCCTTGTCCAGCGCCGCCCGTCCTTTGCTCATCACCTCGCCATATTCCGTCAGCAGGCCACGCAGCGCATTGATCTGGATCGTACGAAACTTCACCAACTGCTCGCGCATCCGGTGCAGCGCCAGCATCGCCTGCTGCATTTCCGTTTTGACCGCAACCGGCTTGCTGGGCTGCTGCACTGCCAGCCAGATTGCCTGCGCATCGGCCGCGTGGAAGCGTGTGCCGGCGCTCACTTCATGGCGCGCAAGCTTGCGACCTTCGGGCATCAGATCAAGCTGATCTCGCCGCAGTTCGTCCGGCCGTTCGTAAAATCAAATAAGAACGATTTTGTCGATGCTGAGGCAATTTGCGAAGCCGCGTCACGCCCCTCCATGCGATTTGTGACTCCGAAGACGGAATCGCAACAAACGCTGTCCGCATTACACCGTGTGCGTGATTCACTGATTCGCGATCGAGTATGCACGACAAACCAGATGCATGCCTTCCTGCTGGAATTCGGTATCAGTCTGCCTATCGGGATAGCCGTTGTCAGACGGTTGCCCGCCGTGCTCGCGGAACACGAGTTACCTCCCAGGTGTCACGGATCGGCGTTATGGAGCCAATCCGTGATCGGCGTAAAGGCGCCACCTGATGATCGGCGCATAGGCGCCAGTGATATCGGAATGTAAAGCGCGGTTCGAACTTTCCCAGTCGGTACGCTTTGTTCTTTTTGAACGGAGCGCCTATGACCAACCGGAGGTTCGAATTGTTTGAGTATCGTCAAGTCCTTGTCCGTATGCGGCAAGGCGACTCCGACCGCGACATCGCTCGCGGCGGACTGATGGGGCGCAAGAAGCTCACCAGCGTGCGCCGTGAAGCCCAAGCGCGAGGCTGGCTTGATCCCGCGCAGCTCTTGCCCGATGACACGGTGATCGCCGGGGTCTTTGGTCGCACGCCGCATCTGCCCAGTACCTGCGTGTCGACCGTGGAGCCGTTTCGCGAGCAGATCCGCGGCTGGCTCGCCGCCGGCGTACAGGGCACCACAATCCACGCCACACTTCGGCGCAACCACGGCTACACCGGCAGCTACTCGGCGGTTCGCCGCATGATGGTCCACCTTGCCGCCGAGCGCGGCGTGGCCGCCACGACGATCTTGGAGTTCGCGCCGGCTGACGCCGTGCAGGTCGATTTCGGCGCGGGCCCCGTCATTGGCGTTGATGGCATCAACCTTCGCACGTGGATCTTCGTGACACCTTGTGCAAAGCCGAGTTCATCCGTATCAGCAGTCATCGCAAGAGAGGTTGCTGATTTCGATCGTCATTTGACGGAGATTCGCGGGCTTTCCGATAGTACCCGCGACGTGCGGAGACGGCATGTCAGCGAGTTTCTTGTCGATCGATTCGGCATCGGTGCGATCACCATATCGAAGCTCATGCCATCGGATGTCGCACGTTTTGTCGAGCGTCGCACGCACGGACTTGCGCCCAACTCGATCAAGGGTGTCGGCATTTCACTTCGCAGCTATTTGATCTTCTGATCTTCAAGGCCAGCCACGGCGTCCCGACCATCCCACACATCGCCGGCCTTCCCGATAGTTTGTCACCTGACGAGATTCGCCGGTTGCTCAATGCCTTCGACCGCAACAACGCTACCGGCATGTCGTGAGCAAAGACGTGAAACGCGGGGCTGGGGTTTGTAAATAGTTTTGTAAAGGTTTGTATACGCGTGAAAGCGTTGCCAGGAATGGGTTTGCGGCGCATTCGTCTGACGTTTCCCCACTGAAAAATGACGTTTTCCCACTTAGTCGGGCGATTTCCCACTGTTGTCCACAGGCATCTATTCTGACGTTTTCCCACAAGCAGAGGATAGTTCTGACGGGTTCCCCCACCCCCATTTCTGATGGTATCTAATGGTGACAGAATGTGGGCTCCCGGGCGGGCAGTTCAAACTCCCCCACTTATGGGCGCGTAAATTCCCCCACCT
>NZ_JBMIQH010000093.1:0-4074 GCF_056155635.1 Paraburkholderia sp. BR10141
GGCGCATTATCCCGAGCATGGTTTTATCTGGAGCCAGATGCGTGTAGCCCCCGCTTGTAGGCGGTGGCGCCTGCGTGTACTCGGGATAATATCTTCCTACGCCCAGACTCCCGTCGGTGCGGTTGGGGGATGCCCATGCAGATTCCGATGCACACAAGTTCTTGCGTGGAAGCCTATGTCGCGGGTCATGAGTGGACGATTGCGAAGCTGCCAGCCTGCCCACTACATCCTTCCGGTGGCTGCGGCCTTGCTCGCCATGGCAGCTACGCGAGGGCCAAGCCCTCCGGTGTCCGCGTGGCCCGTTGGTACTGCCCCCAAGGTCATCGCACCTTCAGCCTGTTACCCGACTTTCTGGCGGCACGCTTGCCTGGGCTGCTTGCCGAGATCGAAGACACGATCTTCGCGGTAGCACGTTCGCCGAGCATCGAGGCCGCGGCGGCAAGCATACGAGACCTGGGAGTGACGCTGCCGGCAGCGGTACGTTGGCTTCGTCGTCGCCTGGGGCCCGTTCAGCGTGCTGTTCGAGCGCTGAGGGATGCCGACGTCGAGGTGGCCCTTGTCGTTGAAGCTGGCTTTCTGACGCGCATTCGCCTTGACCTCGACGACCGGGCTCTTGCACATCTACCACCGCCACTGGGGTTCGGGGTCAGCGGCCATGGCCGGCAGACTGTCGAAGGCTGCCAACACAAGATGGGGCCTGACGCGCACGAGCGCACGATCTATCCTGGTCGACAACCCAACCCGTTGCCGCCGCCCGTATGGTCACGCGACCCCACAGAACACTGCAACCCGAACGCACGCCCACCACCCAGGACATCCTGCGCGTGTGGCGCGCAGACCGCTGCGTCAGCGCGAGCAGCGCGCAGCAATACCTGCAGTGGATCAGCCGGTTCAGACGCTACTGCCACGTGCTCGGTCGTGACGAAGCTGGCGAGCTGACGCGCGATGGGGTCAAGCGCTTCCAGACGTGGTACGCGCATTCACGTGGGATCCCCACCAGCCATCTCGGTCTCGCAAGTTCGTCAATGCACTCGCTGCACCGCGTCTATGAGGTCGTTGGCGCACCAGTCCCACCATGGAGACCCATCGAACCCCGTCCTCAGCCTGCCACGGCGGTCCTGCGCGACTATGCTGCCCACCTCCGGCAACATCGTGGCAACCCCGAGGTCACGATCCGCAAGAAGGTCGACCACGTTGGCAAGCTCCTCGCGCACCTGAGCCGTTCCGGCAAGACCTGGCGCCAGTTGAGTTTGCCGGACATCGACGCATTCCTCATTGGATGCGCCCGTCGCTATGCTCGCTCGACGACGGCCGACATCGCCAGTACGGTCAGGTCCTTTGCCCGATTCTTGTTGTTGAGCGGGCGCACTCGCGCCGACCTGGCCGACGCGGTGATCTCGCCAGTGCAACCGCGATTCGAACGACCCCGACGTGCCTTACCTTGGGAAGACGTTCAGCGACTGCTGCGCGCCGTGGACACGAGCACGGCGCGCGGGCTGCGCGACCACGCGTTACTGTTGATGATGAGCACCTACGGCCTCGGCGCTGGCGAAGTGATCGGCTTGCAACTGCAGCACATTGACTGGAACGCCGGCACGCTGCAGATGTCGCGCCCCAAGACGGGGGTCAACTTCGTCCTGCCACTGCTTCCTCCGGTGGCCAAAGTGCTTGCGCGGTACCTTCGTCATGGGCGGCCATCTCATACTCCAACGCGGCATGTGTTCGTTCAGATGAAAGTGCCATTCGGCGCGTTCACGGCCTCGTCAGCGGTGCGACACATCCTCATCAAGCATGCAGCGATCGCCGGTATTCAGGCTCCCTACCTCGGCAGCCACGTCTTGCGGCATTCAAACGCCGCACGGCAACTCGATATTGGAACCACAGCGCGAGTGCTGTCGGACCTGCTCGGTCATCGTGACCCGGAGTCGGTGTCGGCGTACGTGCGCATCGCGACGCAGTCGCTGCGCGAAGTCTCGCTGCCGGTACCGCGATGAGCACGAAGATCACCGCGGCTGTCCTGGCCCATGACGCAAAGGAGTTCCTGGCGTTCAAGCGAGCCATGGGAATGGGTTACCTGCGTGCCGAGTTCGTGCTCAATGGATTCGTGCGCTTCGTTCGTAACCAGTACGGCGAATGCTCCGTATCATTGGAGCGGGCGGTGTCGGAGTGGGTAGTGAGGATCGAAGGTCGCAAGGCGATCACGGTGGGCAACGAGTTCGGCGTCGTTCGCCAGCTTTGCCTCTTCCGTCGCCGTAGCGACCCGCACTGCTTCGTGCCGGATCACGCACTGGCACCTGTCAAGGAATCGGTGTTCGTACCATACATCTTCAGCCGCGAAGAGATACGCGCCCTGGTGAACGCCGCCACGCGACACGAGGGCCGCAGTATGACGTGGGGCGCGACGTTGCGCGCTCTCACGCTCGTGCTGTATTGCACTGGAATGCGGCTCGGCGAGGCTACAAGACTGCGCATGGTCGACGTCGATCTGCGCCGGGCTGTCTTGACAGTTCAACGGAGCAAGGGGCGTTCGCGCATCCTGGCGATCCGCGACGATCTTGTCGCGGAATTGCGGCAGTACATTCGGTACCGCGAGAAGGTACTGACGGCAAGCGGTACGGACGATCCATTGACGCTGTTCATCCGTCGCGATGGATCGACTCTCACCCTGCGCGCAGCGTCTGATGCGCTGCGAGGGCTGCTGCGGGATCTGGGCCTTAAGCCACAGCGCGGGCGCTCAGGCGCCAGACCTTACGAGTTCCGGCATGCCTTCGCAGTGCATCGGCTGACCGCGTGGGCCGTCGAAGGTGCGGACGTGCATGCGAAGCTGCCATGGTTGTCTGCATACCTCGGGCACCAGAATGTGCTCGGCACGGAGGTCTATCTCAAGGCCACGCCGCAACTGCTGCAACTGGCAAGCCAGCGTTTCGAACAGCACTCACGCGGCAAGCGCTGCATGCGATGAGCCGCTTGCCGTCGCGCAGCCTGTTCGCTCATGTGCAGTCATACTTCACCGAGTACCTGCCGCGGCAACGTGGCGCCAGCACCCATACCATTCGCGCCTACCGGGATGCGTTGACGTTGCTGTTCAAGTTCGTCTCTGAGCAGAACGGTCGTGGTGTCGTCTCCTTGCAGCTTGCCGACCTCGACGCTAACGTCGTGACACGCTTCCTGGATCACATCGAAGCTGAGCGATCTAATTCTGCGGCGACGCGCAACTGCCGACGTGCAGCGATCCGAGGCTTCTTCAAGCACCTGCTGCGCAACGACCTGACTCACTCACAACAGTACATACGGGTGTTGGCCATTCCTGCCAAGAAAGCGCGCCAGAAGCCATCAACCTACCTTGAGGCAGAAGATGTTCGATTGATCATCAACATGCCGAACAAACGCACCTGCGACGGATGGCGCGACTATACGCTGCTGCTGTTCCTCTACAACTGCGGTGCTCGGGTCAGTGAGGCTGCCGGCCTTCTGTGGGACGATCTGCAATTGGCTGCACCGAGGCAGGTTCGCCTGCGCGGCAAGGGAAGAAAGGAGCGTGTGTTGCCACTGTGGCCCGAGACAGCCAACGCGTTACATCGACTGCGTGGCATGTCACGTAGCGACGGTGGACAGTGCGTGTTCGTCAATCGAAATGGGCAACCCCTGACGCGCGATGGCATCGCCTACATCCTCGCCAAGTACGCGACCGCAGCAGTTCACCACAATCCCGCATTACTGCAAAAACATATTACGCCACACGTCCTGAGGCACAGTTGCGCCGTCGCGTTGCTGCAATCCGGAACCGACGTCACAGTGATTCGCGACTACCTTGGCCATACCAGCGTCGCAACGACAGGTCGCTACATCACGATAAACCTGCAGATGAAGCGCGACGCCATGCAGGCGTTCTGGAAGAAGGCTGGCATTGAGCCGACGACCACAAAACCATGGAAGCCCAAGGCCGACCTGCTTGCGTTCTTGCAGTCCTTGTGAGCGCGATCAAACCTTATGTGGAGTTCGAGCATCAGACATGCCGTGTACCCGTTGTTGGCAACCTGCCTCCCTCCAGATAAAACCATGCTCGGGATAATG
>NZ_JBMIQH010000094.1:0-3921 GCF_056155635.1 Paraburkholderia sp. BR10141
TCGTCGCCGAGACTGCGCCCGCCGCCACGTTGTGCAAGGCCACCGGCGTGGTCGCATCCGTGCCGCCCAGCGTCACCGAGTCGTGCGTCGACGTGTCGTACATCACCGCATCGGCCAGCTGGCCGTTGATGTTCGTGACGTCGCCCTGCAGGTTGCTGATGTCGGTTGTGTTCTGCGTGACCTGCTGGTTGGTCGCGAACAGTTCCGAGCCATTCACCGCGTCGGTCGACGCAGCCGTCAGTTGGCCTGCCGCGACGTTGGTGAGCGTGCGCTCCTTGCCCGCCGAACCCACCGAGATCGTACTCTTCGCGTTCGTGCCTGCGAACGAATAGCTATTGCCGCCGATCGTCACGCCCGCCGTGTTCACCACGGTTGCTGTGGTCGCACCACCGCCCAGCGCCACGTCGTTTGCATTGGTCGCGACGGCACTCCTGCCTATCGCCACCGAGCCATCACCGACTGACGTGGAGTTGCTGCCGATGGTAACCGATCTGTCGCCAGCCGCAGTTGTCGACGCGCCCATCGCGACCGACGCATAGCCCAACGCCTTGTTGTAACTGCCCATTGCGGCAGAAAAATCCCCGCTTGCTACTGTCAGGTAGCCCAGCGCGCTGCTGGCGGTGCCGGCTGCCGTTCCGAGCGAACCCACCACGGTTCCAAACGCGCCCGTAGCGGTGGCGCCGAAGCCAATCACACCCGCATTCTGGCCACTGGCAAGCGTGTATTGGCCGATTGCCATTGTTCCCGCGCCTGTTGCACTGGCACTGGCGCCGATAGCAAGGTTGTACTCCCGCAGATGGCGACCATCCCCTGGAATCAAATACGTACTTGATGTGTCAGCCGCATAGGCGTTCGAGCCAATCGCAAGGTTCGAGTCAATGCCACTGTCGTTCGGAGCGGTGTTGCCACTCCCGCCGGCGACATAGGCGTGCGCCTGACTGGCCACGCCCAGCACCGCGACGGCAATGACCATCGCCTTCACGTTGCCCTTGCCCTTGCCCTTGCGCTTGCCTTTTGCGTTTTCCGCCGCCGCAACCCAAGTTCTTGTGATCTCGTTCCAGACTGATTTGTATGTCCTGTTCATTCCTGGCCCTGGTGAATCGAGGGAGTACCGACCGAGTGATACCCGCAGGCGTCACAACCCGATGCGCGCGGCAATCTGTCGGCAATTTCCTTCTATAAAGAAAATCATCTGGCCCATTAAAGCCAACGATCTGCGTCGAACACGCCATGGCTCGATAATTCCGACAACTGAGGGATTCCACGCAGATTTATCGGACCAATATGCGATTACAGGAGCAACTTTACGAATTCGAAGTCACAGGGAGAATAAGAGAACTCTTAAAGCGAAAAGGTCGATGAAAAAGGGCCGAGGCACACAATCAGCAAAGGCAATAGCAACAGTTCGCAGGAGTCAGCAATGTTCTCAAAGGTCGAGATAAGAACCGCAGAGGCAGCAGGAAATTTCCATTTATTTTCGCCAATTACACGGAATCGAATTACAGAAAAACAGCCCTTGTCTTTATACGAAAAAAATCTCCTACGCCTTTTAAGAAATCCTACAAATCAATCCCAATTGCATCCGCAATTGTCAGGTATTTTTCAATAAATATTAAACTTCAGGCTATCCGCCGAGATTTATCGGATACCGGGGGCGCACGTGCTGATCGACGCGGGTTTGCAGGTGCTCGACAATATCGCCGTGGCGAGCGGCATCAACGGTTACACACCTGCGGCAGGCCTGGAGGCGATCGAGTATCGCTTCACTGACGTGCTCGTGAAGCAGGCGTACAGCTGGCGTGTCGTAGCGGCCCGCATGCGCCGCGAGACAGCGGGCGCTATCTGACGGCGCCCGCGCGCGGGAAAAAGCTGAATTACGCGCCGCGGTGGCGGCGTGAGTGCGTCAGTGATTCAGAACGGCTTGATGACAGCCAGCGCCACCGCAGCCAGCATGCCGAGCACGGGAAGCTCGTTGAACATGCGATACCACTTGTCGGAGCGGCGGTTTTCGCCGCGCTCGAAGGTCTTGAGCAAACGTCCGCAGTACGCGTGATAGACGATGAGCAGCAACACCACGCCCACTTTCGCGTGGATCCAGCCCTGGCCGCGCCCAATCCCCACCACGAGCCACAGCCACAGTCCACATAGCAGCGCGGGCACGGCGATCATAGTCATGAAGCGGTAGAGCTTGCGCGCCATGATGAGCAGACGCTTGACGGCCGCAGGCTCGGTTTCCATCGCGAGATTCACGAAGATGCGCGGCAGGTAGAACAGGCCCGCGAACCACGAGGCGATCAGCACGATGTGAAACGTCTTGACCCAGAGCATCGACATTATTTTTTCTTCTTCGTGAGCGATTGTGCAACGAGGCGGGGCGCTACGCCGTGCGCCGCCCCGAGCGATGCGTGACTATTGACGGCCTTCGCCGTGGCCGAGCACGACGTACTTCAACGAGGTCAGCCCTTCCAGGCCGACCGGGCCGCGCGCATGCAGCTTGTCGTTCGAAATGCCGATCTCCGCACCGAGGCCGAACTCGAAGCCGTCGGCGAAGCGCGTCGAGGCGTTCACCATCACGCTCGCCGAGTCGACTTCGCGCAGAAAGCGCATGGCGCGGTCGTGGTCTTCGGTGACGATCGCGTCGGTGTGGTGCGAGCCGTAGGCGTTGATGTGCTCGATCGCGTCGTCGAGCGTGTCGACCACCTTCACCGCCAGCACCGGCGCAAGATACTCGGTACGCCAGTCCTCTTCGGTCGCGTCCACGAGCGGACCTACGCCCGCGTCGGCGAGAATCGCGCGCGCCGCAGCATCCACGCGCAGTTCGACTTCCTTCTGGCGATACAGGCGGCCAAGCGGCGGCAGCACGTCGTGCGCAATGCCGCGCGCCACGAGCAGCGTCTCCATCGTGTTGCAGGTGCCGTAGCGGTGCGTCTTGGCGTTGTCGCACACGGTCAGCGCCTTCGCGAGATCGGCGCGGTCGTCCACGTACACATGGCAGATGCCGTCCAGGTGCTTGATCATCGGCACGCGCGCCTCTGCCATCAGGCGCTCGATCAGGCTCTTGCCGCCGCGCGGAACGATCACGTCCACGAATTCTGTCATCGTGATGAGCTTGCCCACGGCCGCGCGGTCGGCAGTCTCGACCACTTGCACCGCATCCTGCGGCAATCCCGCCGCAGCCAGCCCTTCGCCGATCAGCTTCGCGAGCGCCGTATTGCATTCGAGCGCCTCGGAGCCGCCGCGCAGAATCGTCGCGTTGCCCGACTTCAGGCACAACGCGGCCGCGTCGATCGTCACGTTCGGCCGCGACTCGTAGATGATGCCGATCACGCCCAGCGGCACGCGCATCTGCCCCACCTGGATGCCGCTCGGGCGGAACTTGAGGTTGCTGATTTCGCCGATCGGGTCGGGCAGCGCCATCACCTGGCGCAGGCCTTCCACCATGGTCTTGAGCGCCTTGTCCGACAGCGTGAGGCGGTCGATGAACGCCGCGTCGTGGCCCTTTTCCTTCGCGCGCGCGAGGTCGCGTGCGTTCGCATCCTTCAACTGCTGCGCGTCACGCTCGATGGCTTGCGCCACTGCTTCGAGCGCCGCGTTCTTCGCGGCCGTCGTGGCTCGTGCCATCGCGCGCGAAGCGTTGCGTGCGCGGCGGCCGAGGTCGGTCATGTACTGGTCGATATCCATAGTGTCTTTCGTCATGCGGCGCGTGAGGCGCAGTCAGATGAGCTGCCCAGGCGCGGTTCGATTCAAAGCGGTTCAGGCCGATTTTAAGGCCAGCCGCCAAGGTTTGCTGGACGTGGCCGGGCGGCCCGGCAGGTGCCGGCCGCGCGGCGCGGCATGAGGCAGGCGCCGACGCGCCGGTTCAGGCAAGCGCGGAACGCTTTATCCCGGCCGGCGCGACGGCCCTGCGGTGCGCGGTCGGGC
>NZ_JBMIQH010000095.1:0-3892 GCF_056155635.1 Paraburkholderia sp. BR10141
AAGACCTGCCGGCGCCGCAGCACCTGACGCTGTCGACACGCGTGTGGATGGGCGTACTGCGCACCTACCTCGTCGTCGCAGTGAGTCTCGTGATCGTGAAGGTCGTGCAGATGGCCATTCACTAAGGCGGAGCGGGGCAGGTATATGTCTGCCCCTTTTTTGCACGTCCGCTGGCTGGAGCAGGGTGGGGACGAAGCTGCGCTGGTCTGGACGACCGGACCTTGCCGGGACACTGCAGGCTATTGCATCAGGAGTCGATGATGAAAATGCACGTTCTCTCGCTATCCGTGGTTTCAGCCCTGGTCCTCGCCGTCGCTTTTCTCGTCGTCGATCAGGACTGTCAGGTATCCACAACGAGCGCCATGCAGGCCGTCGCGGACGCGTTTCCCGAAAACGGACTGCCGAGTGGCGGAGCATCACACTGTCTTGTTTACGGGAAATACTGCCTCAGTAACGCTTTACGCAGCCGATAATCGATACGCAGCGCGAGACGTCCGAATAAAGCGCGGTTGCAGACCTCGCGTTGCGAAGTCGTTTCCTCCGTATCGATTTCTCTTATCGGCGACCGGGTCTGCAAGCCGGTTTGCCGACCTCCCGCCGTGCACCGTTGAATCCCGCCAAGCCTTGTCCAGCTTGGCGCTGCGCGGCTCATCGCGAGCCACGGGCGTGCCTTACTCGTGCTTTCTTGCCCACGGAGCGCCTCTTGCCTGCCGTTAACCCGATGTATTTTTCCGCAAGCCCCGTTTCTATCTTGGCGAAAAACATTTCGTGCAGTACGACAGGAGGAGACGGCGATGAGCGGCAATGCAAGCGTAGGTAAGGGTGGGTATCAAGGGACGAGAACAGCAATCGACGGCAAGCCGACGCTCGGCGCAATCTTGCGCGCCGGCATAGCCGGTGGCGTGACGGGCGCAGTCATCATCTGGATTTACGAGGCGCTCATCTGGGTCGGCGCCCAGCATCTCATGCCGCTTGCGGGCATTCCCCGCAACGCGACCGGCCTCGTGTTCGGCAAGGGCGTACAGGACTCGCTCGGCATCTGGGCGTATTTCCTCGGGACTGCCATTCATTTCTTCTTCGCCATTGCGTGGGGCGTGCTGTTCGCCGCGATCTGGCCGTATTTCCGCCGCCGTGGTTACGAAGCCACGTTCGTCGCGCTCTTTTATGCGATCCTGGCCTGGATCGTCATGCATGTGGCGATTAGCATCGCCTCCGACAACCATCCCAATTACTACGACCCGGTCGTCATCATCGGCGGTTTCATGTCGCACTTTTGCTTCACTGTGCCGCTCGCCCTCGTGGTGAAGCGCATGCTAGCGACCGAGCGCGGACGCTGACGCCTCCGGCGTCAGCACCGAACTATCAAGAAGTCAACAACAGGGGAAAGTGACGATGTCGTTAAATAGAGGATTCCTTAGCTTGTCGGTGATGGCGGCAGCTGTCATCGCCAGCACGCCGGCGATGGCGCAATCGTCGGTGACGCTCTACGGCGTGCTGGACGTGTTCGCCGGCTACCAGAACACGAAAGTCGACGGCAAGACCACGTCGCTCGCCGTGCTGGGCAACAACGGCTTGATGACGAGCCGGTGGGGCTTGCGCGGCACGGAGGACATCGGCGGCGGATACCGCGTGAACTTCGCGCTGGAGAGCGGCTTCGATCCGGGTACGGGCAAGTTGCAGAACAGCTATCGGTTCTTCGATCGCCAGGCGTGGGTCGGTCTGGGCGGTGGGTTCGGCGAGGTGCGTTTCGGGCGGCAGAACACGCCGATGTTCACCTGGAGCGGCAATATGGACGCCTTCGGCGCGGCGACCTACGCCTCGGGCTACAACAACTTTGCGAACTGGCTGGCGCGTGTCGACAACGACATTGCGTGGATCTCGCCGAAGTTCGTGGGGACCCAGGTCGAACTGCATTATTCGGTGGGCGGCCAACCAGGTACGCTCGCGGGCAATGCCGTGTATCAGGCCGGCGTGCAGACCACCCAGGGCCCGGTCTATCTCGCGCTTGCCTATTTGAACGCGGCGAATGCGACAGCTTCCAACCGTGTGCAGGAATTCATGGCGGGCGGCAATCTCGACTACGGGTGGGGGCGCATCTATATCGGCTATTTCCGCGCCAATGACGTCATTTCCGCGACCACCGGCAATGCGCTGAGCAACCCGGCGGGCAAATACGACCCGGCGGTCGGGCCGGTCGGCAATACGGCAGGCGACTGGCACAGCACGTATTCGCTTTCGGCCGACTACCGGTTTACGCCGTTCTTCAGCGTGGGCGCCGGCGCCGCCTACACCAAGGACAGCACGCATCTCGGCAACGACGCCCTGCAATATGGGGCGATCGTCAACTACGATCTCTCCAAGGGGACGCGGCTATACGGCACGATTTCCGAATTGAAGAACTACGGCACCGCGCAGTTCAAGATGGCAGGCGCCAGCATTACGACGGGTTCGTTCCTCACGCCGGGACCCGGTCAGAGCGAATTCGGCGTTCAGGTCGGCATCCGGCATCTGTTCTAGCATTTGAGAAAACGCAAGCAGCCGATGCTTAACGCATGAAACTCCACGCCACCACTTCGTAGCCATCGGACATTGGACTACGATCAAGAATGCAAGGGCGATGTCGTCGCTATTTCGAATCCGTTCACGGTGCCTCATCGTGAATCGAAATATGCAAACCTTGCTGGGGACGACGGACTCGCCGCGCGCCTGCGGACCGAAAGGAGGGCGCCCGGCGATCCGGCGTATTTCCGGTTGTCGATGGAGGAACCATGAAAGCACTGGTCTATAACGGCCCGGGCAAGTTCGCACTCGAAACGCGGCCAATGCCCGCCTTGCAGGGACCCGGCGACGCCGTGGTCAAGATCACGAAGACGACGATCTGCGGCACCGATCTCCACATTCTCAAGGGCGACGTGCCGAGTTGCGAGCCGGGCCGCATTCTCGGCCACGAAGGCGTGGGCGTCGTACATGAAATCGGCAGCGGCGTCTCGACGTTGAAAGTCGGCGATCACGTGCTCGTCTCGTGCATCTCGAGCTGCGGGCAGTGCGAGTACTGCCGGCGCGGCATGTATTCGCATTGCAAGACGGGCGGCTGGATACTCGGTAATCGTATCGACGGCACGCAGGCCGAATACGTGCGTACGCCGCACGCGCAAACGAGCCTGTACCGGATTCCCGACGGCCTCGACGAAGCCGCGCTCGTGATGCTCTCCGATATCTTGCCGACGGGCTTCGAATGCGGCGTGCTCAACGGCAAGGTCGAACCCGGCAGCACAGTGGCCATTGTCGGCTCCGGGCCGATCGGGCTGGCCGCGCTCCTGACCGCGCAGTTTTATTCGCCCGCGCAGGTGATCATGATCGATATGGACCCCAACCGCCTGGAATGCGCGAAGAAGTTCGGGGCAACGGCGTGCATCGATCCGCGCGCAGGCGACGCCGTGGATGCGGTGATGAAGCTCACGGATGGCGTAGGCGTGGATTGCGCCATGGAGGCCGTTGGCGTGCCTGCGACGTTCGAACTGTGCCAGCAGATCGTGGCGCCGGGTGGCGTGATTGCGAACATCGGCGTGCATGGTGTGCCGGCGTCGCTTTTCCTCGACAAGCTCTGGGACCGCAACGTAGCGATCACGACGCGTCTCGTCGACACAGTGAGCACGCCCATGCTGCTCAAGACCGTGCGTGCCGGACGGATCGATCCGAACCGGCTGATCACGCACCGGTTTTCATTCGAAGACATGCCCAAGGCGTATGAGACGTTTTCGCAGGCGGCCAGCACGCAGGCGTTGAAGGTGATTGTCGAGATGTGATGCGGTGGTTTGATGTTTGCGAACATCTATATGTCAAAGCCATTTTCAGATGTCGGGGTCCCGGCTAAATACAGATGTCGGGGTTG
>NZ_JBMIQH010000096.1:0-3866 GCF_056155635.1 Paraburkholderia sp. BR10141
ATTCTCTCGTGATGTAAGCAATCCTCTTCATCTCAGGCGCCTGATCGTCGCATCGACCTTAACGCGACACAACCTACCATAGGACATCCGCCAATCGGATCACGGGGCAGCGCCATTACCACGCGGAGCCGAGATAATCCACATATCTTTCGCGTGAACAGATTTTCCCGTAGTACTACAATCCACATATTTCAAGGATGAGTTGCTTTCACTGTCATCAACGCTCAAGCACTTCCCGGCATACACATTCTTCAGCTGCACTGCTCCAGTATCAACCGGGAGTATCTCCCATTGATCTCTTCTCAAATTATCGCCACACTTTCCATCGACCACACTATAACCATTATCATAATCACTCAAACATGAGCCAATTGGTTTATACGTGAAATTCACAGCTCCATCACTTAAATAAGCCATCGTAAAATTCTGCCGAGAATTATCATTTCCATATGAAAATGCCGAATATGCATAAACATACCCTCCAGCACTGTTATAAATAGTTGTTAAAAATTGTCCAGTGAAAACATTACTCACCGAAACAACATCTGCAATCTTCACCTGCGAAAAAGTAGCATCACATAAAAACAGGTACCCCATAAATAAAAACAAAATTGAATATCTATTCTTTTTCATCTTACCGCCTACTTTTTAGGCCAAAGTAAAACAGGAGAGTGATCTGATGCCAGTTGACCCATTAGGCTTGGAGTAAACAAATTGCAGTTAAAATTAGGACCACCAGATGGATTATTAATTTGCCCAGCAACCCCATAATCCAAATTACCGCCACTTCTTTGGGTTGGTCGGTCCTGATTCTGAAAAGTCACATTCCTATATTCTTGCGGATAATTTCTCTGGAGAAGACCTCTCAGTGAATCTGGATTACGATTAAAATCACCACTGATCAACCATTGATCAGCAATTTGATTTTGATTGAAGTATTCCCAAACTCGTGCAACAATTGCTCCGGAATCCGACCCTCCATTTGCCAGGGAATGAACTCCAAAATAATAATCCGATCCGAGTCTTATTCCCAATATTGGCCTTGCTCCCGACCAGGCTCTGGGCCTAAGCAACAGTACTTGATCAGCTCTATCCCTACTAATAATCGCAAGATTTACTCGGTTAGCTCCAGTATCAACCCTAGAAAAATAAACGTAATAATTAATTGGTCTTGCTCGCGTACCCAAATTCCAGAGATATTCGTTTATAGGCGCAACAACCCCATCAGGATTTACTAGCCGGCCATCCAATGGCAATGGAGGATTAACCGTTATAGAGGCGGGTAACGATCCAGCCTCCTGAATCGTCATAACGTCTATGCGCCTTGAATTGGGTGCCGATCCGCCATCTTGATTTCCAAGCAAAACATTGCGAATATTAACATTCCATTTACTCTCTGTGCTTGCGCTAGCGCCTTGGAGATTCCAGGTGACCACACGGCGATCATTAATTGCCGCAAACGCATTACTCGCACAATAGATTATCAGAAAAGTAAAAATTGCCCACGCCTTCATCCTGAAATCCTATTATCTCATAAAAATAATCCAATGGAACTACCACCCCCACGTGTCAGGGCTCGTGCCGGTAGGTATAACTCCAATACCATAGCTACTAATAGTGACGACAACATAGCGATCTGAATCATAGCAATTCAGTTGATATTTCCGACCTCTCATAGACCACTGCCAATAATCCTTTTTCCCTGATGCCGGACAAAATCTTTCATCGGAGAAGCAATACCAGGAGGTAGTTTGCCAACATCAAGAGAGACGTTTGAATCACTATTTGACCAAGTGACTTTAGCTCCATCAGGAAACGAATTTGTAGTGAGATTAAGAACAAGAAACTGTGTACCCCACCGCCTCGCATCTCACCTTTTTCCATTTCTCCTCACCTAAATTGATTATCAAATAAAATGCAAATCGCGAATAAATCATACAACAACTAAACACATCGACCAATTCATATTACCTATTAAATTTATTATTTTAATATCGCAACTAAAGAATATTTTAATTTCTAAAATGGGCACCACCCGTTTGCCAAGGAGAGCTTGCATTCTGACGGTTAGATCGGTTGCATCCTTATATTCGGCCCGTTAATTGGGCATCGCCCTGGCCTTGATGGAATGCGCCGGTGAGGTCCTCATCTGAACATCGGGCTTGATGCCCGGGCCGACTATCAGGCTTTACTCACCGAGGTCTGACCTATATCGCCATCATGCATGCTTGCCTTGTGCAACCATCGTGTGAGGAGAGGACTTCGAACGATTCGATACGCTGCTCATGTTGCGGTAACTGGCGAGCGGTACACGCGGTTGCCTGCGAGCAACGCCCACGCAATGCGCGCATTCCGGTTTGCCTGCGCCACGGCTGCCTGGTTAGGATGCTTGCGGGCCAATAAATGTTCCAGCCAGGGATCGATCGCCGTAGAGCCGCGTCGCTGGATTCCCTGGCACATCCGGACCACCGCGCGTGCGCCGTGGATCAGCAGGGTTCGCAAATACGGGTCACCCCTTTTACTTATGTGAGCCAGACGCTGCTTGCCACCCGAGGAATGCTGCCGGGGTACGAGGCCAAGATAGGCTGCCAGATGACGGCCGCTGGTAAAGCCCTGCGCGTTGGCGCCGATGTGGCCAACTAGTGCGGTCGCCGTCAGCAGGCCGATACCGGGAATCTCGGCAAGGCGCTGACTGGCGTCGCTGTTCCGGTGCCATTGGCGGATCTGAGCTTCAATCACGTCGATCTTGCGATCGATCTCTCGAACGTGGTTGAGCATGTCCATCAGCAACTGCCTGAGCAAGCCCGGTAGATCGTTGGTCGCGTCTTCGGCAAGTGCAGGGATATCGGCAAGATGTGAGATGCCCTGCGGGAGGATCACACCATACTCGCCCAGCAGGCCCCGCAGATGATTGCTCACCTGCGTGCGCATCTTGACCAGCAGTTGCCGGCTGACGTGCAGATGCAGAATACTCTGTTGCTCCACTGACTTGACCGCGACGAAGCGCATATTCGGCCGTTGCACAGCTTCACAGATCGCTTCCGCGTCGTTCATGTCATTCTTGTTCGTCTTGACATAGGGTTTGACGAAGTGCGGTGCCATCAGCTTTACCGTATGCCCCATCGTTGCCAGCCTGCGCGCCCAATAATGTGCGCTGCCGCATGCCTCCATACCGATTAGGCAGGGGCACAGACGGGTGAAGAACGGTACCATCTGGGACCGGTTGAGACGTTTGCGTAACACCGTATGTCCGTGAGCATCAACCGCGTGAATCTGGAAGACGTGTTTCGCCAAATCCACGCCGATAGCGGTAATCTCCATTTTGGGTACCTCCACTTCTCAGTTGAACGTCGCACGTCAACTTTGGCATATCTATGCCGTTGGGGTGGGTGGTGCCCATTCCATCTGAAATACTCGAAGCGTCTTGTGCAGCAAGGGTTTGAAGCTTAAAGTTGTTGATGCATTTGCAGGAACCTGGCAGATTATGGGTTGTTTCCTGCAAATTCTGTCGAGGTCTGGATGGGTCCGAAGACAGCGGTGAGCGAAGGCGATTTGTTCCGGCATCCTCTGCCCCGTCTAGGTCATCATGATTCCGCTCGCAAAACTCGAAGATGTCAACGAAGCGATCATCCAGCGGCTGATCGACGACGCATTTCGCGAGAGCCGAACGCTCGACTTCAAGGCACAACTTGATCTCACGAGAGGCGGCAAGCAGGCACTGGCTGAGGACGTCTGCGCGTTCGCCAACACCGTCGGCGGCGACCTGGTGTTCGGGATCCGAGAGGATGGAGGTGTCGCTACGCAGATCGTTCGTAAGCGATCCATTATCGACGTCTACCCAACAGTACTCTGAGCGGGGAGCATAG
>NZ_JBMIQH010000097.1:0-3810 GCF_056155635.1 Paraburkholderia sp. BR10141
TTCACCCGCACCCGACGCTGGGCGAGTCGATCGGCATGGCCGCCGAGCTGTACGAGGGCGTCTGCACCGATGTGCCGCCGAAGCGCGGAAACGCAAGTCCCAAGTAAGTCTAGGTCTTGGTGGCGCTATCAACCGCGTGTAACGACTGTTGATCTTCAGGGGCGCAGTACCGTCGCCGTCGAAATGATGGAGGAACTTATGGCGATTTCGGGAGTGTCGTTGAGACGTATGGTCCAGGACTGGCTGGCACCCGACCCGAGGAGAGGATTTCGAGTCAGCCATTACGGACGGTACGGGACGTTATGTTTCGCGCGCGAATATTTCGCCGGTGGCCTGACCTTGCCGGCGCGCTCAAGGCCACCGCCATCCTGTTTGACCGGAAGGACGCCCTGCATGACGTGTTCTTCCGTTCACATTTCGGTGTGACGGTCGGCCGGTACCCGAGGCACTATTTTCCTTCGCCGGTGGCGTTGCTCAATGCGATCCTGGACGATCTCGGCTATGGGCTGGTGCCCGCGATGCAGGCGGAGTCGCTGATCGATCTGTACTGGCATCACTGGGAGCAGGAGCCCGAGCCGCTCGCGACGATCAGCGCGCTGGTCATGGCGGCGGCGCGACGAAGCCTAGTTCAGCCGGCGCCGACGGGCGAAAGCGCGGGCTGACGCTCCGCGCGCCGCGCCGCGGTGACCGGAACGGACTCGACCGGCAATACGGCCGTCGCAAACATCAGCGGGTCCTCGGCGTCGTCGAACGGAAACCAGTTTGTCGCAGTCGCTGGGATCCGGCACAAGTTCTAGCCTCCGGACGAGCAGCAAGCGACATCGATTGACCCACACGGCTGCGCTGGCGCAGCCGCTTTCGTGCCGGCTGATGTCGACTCATCTGCACACGCTGGAAGCGATGCGGCGGCCCGGAATCGTTACTGCTGCCATCCAGTAATCTCTCGCTCGAACTGATCTCGCAACAACGCAGCGAACTCCTCAGCCAGCTGAGACGCCGCTCCGTGCGGCGGATACAGAAGGAAGTTGGGGTAGTTGATCGATGGTGAAAACGGCAACACCTTGATCCCGTGGCCTACATAGTCCGTCGCCACCAACGGATGCGCGAGTGTCACTCCGAGCCCGAGCTTCACCATTTCACAACAGGTCGCACTGTACTGCGCTTCGAGCGACTGGGTGCGCTCGATTCCCTCCTGTTCGAACACACGGTCGGTCTCCTCCCGCGATCCGTCGCCATGCGAGAGCGAAATGTGTTGCTCGCCGCGAAGATCCGCTGCCTCGATTCTGCTTTTCGTAGCGAGGCGATGATTCTTCGGCAAGAGGCACACGACCTCCGAGTCAGGCAGTGCAACGGCCTGGCACGTAGCGGCCGCAGATACGAACGCGACGATCCCCACGTCGCAGAACTGTGAAGAGACCCATTGCTCGACCGTATTCGACGTGTTCGTGTGAATCGACACAGTCACGTCCGGTCGAGACTGTCTGAAGCGCTGCACGACTCTCGGCAGAAAGCTCATACCGATGCCCGGGATCGACGCAATGCGCAGACGGCCGCTCCCGAGATTCCGAATGCTGTCGGCCGCATAGGCAAGACTTTTCAACCCGACGAAGACACGCTCGACATCGCGAAAGAGCGCCTTGGCTTCGGGTTTGGATTGAGGCGACCGCCGGAACGCTCGAAGAGTACGAGCCGCGTATCGGCCTCCAGTTGTGTAATCAGCCTGTTCACATTGGACTGCGACGTGTGAAGTTCCGCGGCGGCGCCCGTGGAACCTGCCTGCATCACCGCGCGGAACGCCTCGACCTGGCGTAGTTTCATTTGGGCTATCTCTTTTAGGCATAGGAACTACATAGCATCAAATCAAATCGTCTCGGCTGCAAGCCGGATACCGTGGCATTCGCGCAGCTTCTCGCAGGCCAGCGTCGGGCCGAAATCGGCGTAGCGCTCGCGGATGATGGCCAGGGCCCGGTCCACGAGATCCATCGGCAACTGGTGGTTGCTCGGCTGGCCTCGCTTGCGCGACACCAAACCGGCCGCACCCTGGCTGCGATAACGATTCGCGAGCCGTTCCACTTGCCGCCGGCTCAGTCGCAACCGCTCGGCGGCCCGCCACGGCATCAGCCGGCCCTCGACGACGGCCTCGATCACCTTCAGACGATCCAGTTCCCGCATGCACATGCTGATGATCCCGTTATTGCTATTCACCACGATGGACTCCCGCGAGCGCGTCACGAGCTGCCCAGCATGAACGAAAATCACCCCGGACTACGGCATTTCTTATATGGTCGCCTCCCATTTGCAAGGTGATTGTGCGTGGCGAGGAGGGTGGTTGCGGACTTATATCCGGACTCGATCGCGGGCATGCCCGCCGGCCCCGATGGATTTCGCCGCAAAGGTCCTAATCTAATTAGCGGACTCGAGGTCCGAGAAATGTCTCAGGCTTGCCTTTGCGCGGTCCAACCTGTCTTGCCATCACTCAGTACACCTGTGCAACCGTGAATGGGGTTACTGCCTTTGAAGCGTGGTCACTGCGCTTGAGCTGCTTCATACGTTCGGCCGTACGCGAGGAGCGCCCAGATTGTTCGCGCCATCTTGTTGGCGAGTGCAACAGCTACGACGTTCGTTGGACGACGGGACAGCATCTGGCGCAAGCGCTCCGGCAAGTGCCTTGCGCTTACGATGACCGATCGCGCACCGTGGATCAGCAGCGTTCGCAGATACACGTCGCCACGCTTGCTGATGCTGCCGAGCTTCACCTTGCCGCCGGAGCTGTTCTGTCGCGGTACGAGCCCCAGATAGGCGGCAAATTCCCGTCCGGAGCGAAACGTCTGTGCCTGTCCGATGACCGATACCGCAGCGGTTGCCGTGAGCACGCCCACGCCGGGAATCTCCGAGATGCGTTTGCATGCATCGTCATTGCGGCGCCAGCCGAGAATGCGCTGTTCGATCCGCGCGATCTCTTCGTCGAGCGCACGAAGCCTCGAGAACTGATCCTGCAGGCTGTCTGCAAGCATGGCTGGCAACTGGTCGGGCTGTGACGCGAGCGCGACTTTGGCGGCCTCGATCGATGCCCGGCGACCTTGCGGCAGCACGATACCGAATTCGTAGAGCAGCCCTCGAAGCTGGTTGACCTGCATGACGCGGATCCGGACCAGTTGCTGGCGTATCCGGTGCATCGCCAGCATGGCCTGCTGGTCTTCGGTCTTGACGGCCACGAACCGCATGCCGGGACGCTGGGCAGCTTCCCAGATCGCCGCAGCGTCGGCCGCGTCGTTCTTGTTTGACTTCACGAATGGCCGTACGAACTGGGCTGCGATGAGCCGGACGTCGTGCCCAAGCCGCGCGAGCACCCGTGCCCAGTGATGGGCGCTGCCGCAGGCCTCCATGACGACACGGCTCGCAGGCCGGTTGGCGAAGAACGGCACGAGCTGGGCGCGTTTGAGTACCTTGCTGCGGATTGCGCCGGTCTCGGTCTCGACGTAATGAATCTGGAAAACGCGCTTGGCCAGGTCGATGGCAATGGTCGTGGGTTCCATCTGGTTCTCCTTGGCGGCTGGACTGCCGAACCAGCAATGTCGCATGTTCAGGACGCGAGACTGCGGCGCTGGACGGCCCGTTAAGGCGGGAGGCGACCATTCCATCTATTTGGCCCAGGTACGACATTACTACTTGGGTTCTACACATCAAATCAAATCAAAATGTCAAAGCCATTTTCAGATGTCGGGGTTGAGGTTGGTTCTGGGTGTGGTTGTTTTGCAGTCCTTTATATCTATCTGGAGGGGGTTTTTAGCACCGAGCCTCCCGGGTTGC
>NZ_JBMIQH010000098.1:0-3632 GCF_056155635.1 Paraburkholderia sp. BR10141
AACGACCAGCACGACCAATAGCAGCGGCCAGGCGACGATCACGCTTACGTCGTCCACCACGGCGGGCACGGCGACGGTGACTGCCGCGGCAACTGCAGGCAGCAAAACCGCATCGGTTACGTACGTGGCAGATTCATCGACTGCGCGCGTGGTGTCGCTGTCGCAATCGGCAACAACGGGCACAGCTGACGGTAGCAGTACGATCACCTTCACGGCCCTGGTGGAGGATGCGCACGGGAATATCGTGAGCGGAGCGTCGGTGAGTTGGTCGACGACACTCGGTACGCTCTCGGCAACATCAAGCACGACGAGTTCGAGCGGCTATGCGACGGTAACGCTTACCGCACCTTCGTCCGCAGGCACAGCGACGGTGACTGCCTCGGCCACGGCAGGCAGCGCAAGTGGCACCGTGACATACGCCAGTGCGGTTACGTATGCTGTGATTCAGAGCCTGACGTATTCGGGTGGCGGGTATTCCGGCTCGAATGTTCAATACACAGTGACCGTGACTGTTAAGGACACGTCCGGGAATGCGATAAGTGGCGCGACAATCAACTGGAGCGATACGACGAACAGTTACGTATCAGCTGTGAGTCTGAGTGCAACATTGTCTACAACCAATTCGAGTGGACAGGCGACGATTACGGTGCTGATTACACCTACAAGTAGCGTGTACTATGGATACGCATATGTGACGGCCACTTCGAACTACAACTCTGCGACCGTCTCCCTCGCGGCGCAGGCATATGACAGCGGTAACGGCGGCTAACATTCAGGCGAGAGCCCTGTAATTAAATGAAATAGAACCCCGAGGCATTTCTATGCTCGGGGTCTTGCATGGGCGTTAAACGCCCATTAAGATAGACTCAACTGATCGGGAACAACGTGAGGTCAGTTAGGTTCCTGTCCCATAACTCAACTTGATTGAAGAGGCATATATGAAGAGGTTCGCATTTGCACTCCTGATGGTCGCAGCAGGTGTCCAGTTCAGCATTGCTCATGCAGCAGATGCAGATGCCACGCAAACCGCACAGGCCGCGAAGCAGGCCACGCACGCGAAACAGATCGTGCATCCGCTGCTCGACGGTGAGCCTCAGACCGGCGCAAACTGGGACTTCTCCAGCGCCCACGATGCGGATGGTTACGCAGTACCGCGCTCCTGAGCGCCAGCGCTACGATCTGACACAACGAGGAGCGGGGGGCGAAAGCCCCCCTTTTTTCTGGTTCATCGAGGATTACCGGGGAACGCGGCGCGGATCTTGAGGAAGAAGTACTCCTCGTCGCGGTACCCGTAGGCTCTGCGCTTGATGACCTTGATGGTGTTGTTGATCCCTTCGACGACGCTGGTATTGAGTGGATGGCGACAGCGCGCCAGGATTCCATGCCAGTAGCCTTGCAGGCGCTGGGCAAATAGCTGCAGGGCAGCGATCCCGCTTTGCTGCGCCTGTTCGAACCACTGCTCCCACGCCTTTTGCGCCCACGCGGGTTTCTGGTAAAACCACAGCCGTTTCAGTTCGTCGCGCAGCACGTAGACGCATAGCAATGACTGGTTGGCAGCCAGCAGTTCCTTCAGTTGCACTGACTGCTCAGGTTTGAGGTTGCGGCGGTTGCGCAGCAGAAGCCAGCGACTGGACTTGAGCACCCTGCGCGCCGGCCGGTCGTGGCGTAGCTGGTTGGCCTGGTCGACGCGCACCCGATCGATCACCTCGCGCCCGTATTTGGCTACGACATGGAACAGGTCGTAGACGATTTCGGCCTGCGGGCAATGCTCGTTGATCTCCAGCTCGTAGGCCGTCGTCATGTCGATTGCCACCGCTTCGATACGCTCGGCGACACCCTCAGGAAGCTGCTCAAAGAAGGCGCGGGCGGTCTCGCGCGAGCGTCCCTGCCCAACCCAGAGCACCTGGCGCCCCACTGGATCGACCACGACCGTGGCATAGCGATGGCCTTTGTGGAGCGCAAACTCATCCATCGCCAGATAGCGGATGCCCGACCAGTCCGGTTCGGCCACACGGGCCTGCAGGCGCATCTTGTCGATCGACTTGACCGTATGCCAGCCCAGATCGTAAAAGGCGGCCACCGCCCCACCGCCCCACCGCCTGCACGCTGGCCGCCTGCAACAGCTTCTCGCAGGCCTTGGCAAACCGCTCGGTCACCCGCTGGTATCGAAGCATCGAGCATCCACGCCGGCAACTCGCGAGAAATCGGTTGCGGAACATCGAGATGGACCATCTGATTCCCGCGACGTCCGGTACGACGGACCAGCCTATATTCCTGGCCGTATGCGGGGTGCCAGCGGTATGCGACTACAACCATTCGCGATCGGTATGTTGAATGTCGTGGGGCTTGGTGACCTTATCAAGATTTTATGGTGGAGCGGCGACGGCATGAACCTGTACGCGAAGCGACTTGAGCGCGGACGCTTCGTGTGGCCGCAGGCAGATTCAGGAACGGTCCATCTATCTGCTGCCCAACTGTCGATGCTGCTCGAGGGGATTGACTGGCGGCATCCGGAGCGCACGTGGCAGCCGACGCACGCGGCGTAACGCCGGGTGCAGGAACCCACAAGCGCGTGGGCTTCATTTACACTGGCATGCATGCCAGCCAGCCATCTGCCCGATGACATCGCCGCTCTCAAGCGCATCGTTGCCTCGCGCGACGAGACCATCGCGCAGTTGTTGGCCGAGATCTCGCGACTGAAGCGGTGGCAGTATGGCCGTTCATCGGAGCGCATGACCGAACTGATGGACCAGCTGCAACTCGCGCTCGGTGAGCTGCCCGTTCCTGAACCGGATATGGCCGCACCGGCGAAGGTGCCTGATGCCGACGCGACTGCGGATACGTCGGCCACAACGAACCTTGCTCCACTGCGCCGCAAGCCGCGGCACTTCCCTGCCCATTTACCTCGCGATACGGTTGTTCATGCGCCGACGAACTGCGGATGCCCGGAATGCGGCAAACAGATGCGTGCGCTGGGCGAGGACGTATCGGAGATGCTCGACTATGTGCCCGGTTACTTCAAGGTGCTGCGTCACGTACGTCCGAAGTTGAGCTGCCCGCGCTGTGCTGCAGTGGTGCAGGAGCCGGCACCTTCGCGACCGATAGCACGCGGGATGGCGGGTGCGGGGCTGCTCGCGCAGGTCGTCGTCGCGAAGTACGCTGACCATATGCCGCTATACCGGCAGGCCGGCATCTATCGCCGCGCGGGCATCGAACTGGACCGGGCAACACTGGCTTCGTGGGTGCGTGAAGCGGCTGCGCTGCTGCAACCCCTGTCCGACGCACTCGGTGGTTACGTGCGCGCCGCAGACAAGATCCATACCGACGACACGCCCGTGCCGGTGCTGGAGCCGGGGCGTGGCAAGACACGCACGGCGCGCCTGTGGACCTATGTGCGGGATGACCGCCCGGCAGGCAGCCGCGCGCCACCAGCAGTCTGGTACAGGTACTCACCCGACCGCAAAGGTGAGCGACCTCGGGAACATCTGGCGGGCTACACGGGAATCCTGCAGGCAGATGCCTTCAGCGGGTATGACGCGCTGTATCGTGACGGCACGGTCATCGAGGCCGGATGCTGGGCGCATTATCCCGAGCATGGTTTTATCTGGAGCCAGATGCGTGTAGCCCCCGCT
>NZ_JBMIQH010000099.1:0-2969 GCF_056155635.1 Paraburkholderia sp. BR10141
AGACACACCCGTTATAGGGTCAAGCGAACAAGTGCATGTGGTGGATGCCTTGGCGATCACAGGCGATGAAGGACGCGGTAGCCTGCGAAAAGCTGTGGGGAGCTGGCAAACGAGCTTTGATCCACAGATGTCCGAATGGGGAAACCCACTCCGAATGGAGTATCCATGGCTGAATACATAGGCCATGCGAAGCGAACGCGGCGAACTGAAACATCTAAGTAGCCGCAGGAAAAGAAATCAACCGAGATTCCCAAAGTAGTGGCGAGCGAAATGGGACCAGCCTGTACTCTTTATCTGTACCGTCAGCCAAACGCTCTGGAAAGTGCGGCCATAGTGGGTGATAGCCCCGTAGGCGAAGGCGGAATGGAAGAACTAGGTGTACGACAAGTAGGGCGGGACACGTGAAATCCTGTCTGAAGATGGGGGGACCATCCTCCAAGGCTAAATACTCGTGATCGACCGATAGTGAACCAGTACCGTGAGGGAAAGGCGAAAAGAACCCCGGGAGGGGAGTGAAACAGATCCTGAAACCGCATGCATACAAACAGTCGGAGCCTCGCAAGGGGTGACGGCGTACCTTTTGTATAATGGGTCAGCGACTTACATTCAGTGGCAAGCTTAACCGAATAGGGCAGGCGTAGCGAAAGCGAGTCCGAACAGGGCGTCCAGTCGCTGGGTGTAGACCCGAAACCAGGTGATCTATCCATGGCCAGGTTGAAGGCACGGTAACACGTGCTGGAGGACCGAACCCACTAACGTTGAAAAGTTAGGGGATGAGCTGTGGATAGGGGTGAAAGGCTAAACAAACCTGGAAATAGCTGGTTCTCTCCGAAAACTATTTAGGTAGTGCCTCGTGTATCACCTTCGGGGGTAGAGCACTGTCATGGTTGATGGGTCCATTGCGGATTACGTCGCCATAGCAAACTCCGAATACCGAAGAGTGCAATCACGGGAGACAGACATCGGGTGCTAACGTCCGGTGTCAAGAGGGAAACAACCCAGACCGCCAGCTAAGGTCCCCAAATATGGCTAAGTGGGAAACGAAGTGGGAAGGCTAAAACAGTCAGGAGGTTGGCTTAGAAGCAGCCACCCTTTAAAGAAAGCGTAATAGCTCACTGATCGAGTCGTCCTGCGCGGAAGATGTAACGGGGCTAAGCCATATACCGAAGCTGCGGATGCACATTTATGTGCATGGTAGGAGAGCGTTCCGTAAGCCTGCGAAGGTGCGTTGAAAAGCGTGCTGGAGGTATCGGAAGTGCGAATGCTGACATGAGTAGCGATAAAGGGGGTGAAAGGCCCCCTCGCCGTAAGCCCAAGGTTTCCTACGCAACGTTCATCGGCGTAGGGTGAGTCGGCCCCTAAGGCGAGGCAGAAATGCGTAGCTGATGGGAAGCAGGTCAATATTCCTGCACCATTGTTGAATGCGATGGGGGGACGGATCGCGGAAGGTTGTCCGGGTGTTGGAAGTCCCGGTCCTTGCATTGGAGAAGGCGCTTTGGCAAATCCGGGCGCGGGATTCAAGGGTGTGAGGCCAGTCTCTTCGGAGACGAAGCAACTGGAAGTGGTTCCAAGAAAAGCCTCTAAGCTTCAGTTCAACAGTGACCGTACCGCAAACCGACACAGGTGGGCGAGATGAGTATTCTAAGGCGCTTGAGAGAACTCGGGAGAAGGAACTCGGCAAATTGGTACCGTAACTTCGGGATAAGGTACGCCCTGGTAGCTTGACTGGCTTGCGCCAGAAGGGTGAAGGGGTTGCAATAAACTGGTGGCTGCGACTGTTTAATAAAAACACAGCACTCTGCAAACACGAAAGTGGACGTATAGGGTGTGACGCCTGCCCGGTGCCGGAAGATTAAATGATGGGGTGCAAGCTCTTGATTGAAGTCCCGGTAAACGGCGGCCGTAACTATAACGGTCCTAAGGTAGCGAAATTCCTTGTCGGGTAAGTTCCGACCTGCACGAATGGCGTAACGATGGCCACACTGTCTCCTCCCGAGACTCAGCGAAGTTGAAGTGTTTGTGATGATGCAATCTCCCCGCGGCTAGACGGAAAGACCCCATGAACCTTTACTGTAGCTTTGCATTGGACTTTGAACCGGTTTGTGTAGGATAGGTGGGAGGCTGTGAAGCGGGAACGCTAGTTTCCGTGGAGCCGTCCTTGAAATACCACCCTGATCTGTTTGAGGTTCTAACCTTGGTCCGTGATCCGGATCGGGGACAGTGCATGGTAGGCAGTTTGACTGGGGCGGTCTCCTCCCAAAGGGTAACGGAGGAGTACGAAGGTACGCTAGGTACGGTCGGAAATCGTGCTGATAGTGCAATGGCATAAGCGTGCTTGACTGTGAGACTCACAAGTCGAACAGGTGCGAAAGCAGGTCATAGTGATCCGGTGGTTCTGTATGGAAGGGCCATCGCTCAACGGATAAAAGGTACTCTGGGGATAACAGGCTGATACCGCCCAAGAGTTCATATCGACGGCGGTGTTTGGCACCTCGATGTCGGCTCATCTCATCCTGGGGCTGTAGCCGGTCCCAAGGGTATGGCTGTTCGCCATTTAAAGAGGTACGTGAGCTGGGTTTAAAACGTCGTGAGACAGTTTGGTCCCTATCTGCCGTGGGCGCTGGAAGTTTGAGGGGGCCTGCTCCTAGTACGAGAGGACCGGAGTGGACGAACCTCTGGTGTACCGGTTGTGACGCCAGTCGCATCGCCGGGTAGCTATGTTCGGAAGAGATAACCGCTGAAAGCATCTAAGCGGGAAACTCGCCTCAAGATGAGACTTCCCCGGGGACTTGATCCCCTTGAAGGGTCGTTCGAGACCAGGACGTTGATAGGTCAGGTGTGGAAGCGCAGTAATGCGTTAAGCTAACTGATACTAATTGCCCGTAAGGCTTGATCCTATAACAGGTGTGTTTTTAAAGACGCACGGTTGAGATCACGTGTCGGTCTACGTTAATGCTTCAGCATTTACG
>NZ_JBMIQH010000100.1:0-2807 GCF_056155635.1 Paraburkholderia sp. BR10141
GCGCCTGGGCCCGGTAGAACTCCGGATTCTGGAAGGCGGCCAGCCGGATGAGCCGGTTGAGCAGTGCCTGCGGAAGCTGCGCCTTTTCAAGATAAAGCTGGTTCGCGAGCGTCAGTGTGAGCGACGCCGGCATCGTTCCGGCCAGCCGCTTCGGCTGCGCGGGTGCTGGCTTCCACGGTTCGGCCCGGTCCTCCTCGGCGATGAACGCGACGTCGAGCGGGTGCGCACCGCCCGTGGCGCGAAAGATCACCCCCTCGATGTCGCGGCTGTCCATGGTTTGCACGGACGCGAGATACGACCACTGATCAGCGTACGGCTGAAAGCCGTCATCGACAAACACGCTCCAGCCATGCTCGCGCGGGTGCTTCTGCAGCGGCAGGGCAATGAGGTTACCGAAGCCGCCTTTGGGCAGCACATCCTGGTTCGGGAAGAGCCGGTCATAGGACGTCAGTTCGAGCTGACGGGTCCGGGTACAGGTGTGGCTGATGATGGCTGAGCCCATCCGTCGCGCGTCACGTGCAGCAACGGCCGACGAGAAGAAGATCCACGCGTGAGCGCCGTTGCCTGAACGCGAGATTTCGAGCGATACGGGCACGTCCATCTCGAGGCAGGATTGCCGGAATGCCTGCGCATCTTCACGCCAGCCTTCCTCGTCGAAGTCGACAGCGAGCAGGTAGCAGGTGCCGTCCGGCATTAGTGGATAGAGGCCCACTGTGCGATCGCCGGCCAGGTGCGTATAGACGACCTGGTCGTCCAGCGTCAGCAGTACACGATGCCCGCAGTCGGCACACCGGATGCGGGGCTTTTCGCAGATCCCGGCGCGCCATTCGTTGGCGCACGCCGGCGCGTAGCCGGATTTTCCGGAATTGCGGCTTTCCCAGCGTAGCGGATAGACATCCGTGCGGCCGCGAAACAGCCGCCGGAAGAGCTGTACCTTCTGCTCGGGCGAAAGTACGGGGGCGCCCGTGTTTCGCACTGCTGGCGATGGTTCGTTCCGGGCCACCCGCACGGGCTTTGCCTGCGCCGGCAGCAAGGCGGTGAGCCGCGCGATTTCGGCCTGCAGGCGGGTGAGCTCCGCGAGCAGCTCCTCGCGGGTGAAATTTTCCCAGTCTGCCTGTAGCAGCTTGCCTTCGTTCATCGCTTCACCGGCCGAAACCCTGGCTCCCATCGAGCACGCCGGCTGGCGCACACGTTCGTTGTTGCATATCATCGTCTCCGATACAGATCACCTGATTTTACCCACGAGCCATGTCTGCCATCGATCGCTACGTCGAAGCCGCGACGCGCGAAAACACCCGGCGCAGTTACCAGTCGGCACTCCGGCATTTCGAGGTTGAATGGGGCGGCTTTCTGCCCGCGAGCGCTGACTTGATCGCGCGGTACCTTGCCGATCACGCAGAAACCCTGTCTATCAATACCCTGCGCTCGCGGCTTGCAGCGCTCGCGCAATGGCATCAGACGCAGGGTTTTCCGGATCCGACGAAGGCACCGCATGTACGCAAGGTTCTCAGAGGCATCGTTGCGCTGCATCCCGCAACCGAGAAGCGGGCGAAGCCCATGCAGCTCGCGCAGCTCGAAAAGCTCACAGCCTGGCTCGATGAGCAGATCGCCAGGGAAGCAGACGAGCGCGAGCGCCTCGCGTGCATTCGCAACCGGGCCCTGGTGCTGCTGGGCTTCTGGCGCGGCTTTCGCTCCGACGAACTCAGTCGGCTGCGGATCGAGCACGTAGCCGTTGAGGCGGGCCGCGGCATGACACTGTACCTGCCGCGCACGAAAGGCGACCGCGCGCAGCTGGGCACGACCTTCAAGGCCCCGGCGCTTTCACGCCTGTGTCCGGTGACGGCTTACGAGGCGTGGATTGCGGCGTCCGGCCTGACGGAGGGGCCCGTGTTCCGGGGCATTGACCGCTGGGGAAACATCCGCGACGAGGGACTGCATGCGGGCAGCTTCGTGCCGCTGTTGCGTGCGCTTTTCCAGGCGGCAGGCCTGGCCGCGCCGGACAGCTACAGCAGCCATTCGCTACGGCGGGGCTTCGCAACGTGGGCCAACTCGAACGGCTGGGATCTGAAAATGCTGATGCAGTACGTGGGCTGGAAAGACGTGCGCTCTGCGATGCGCTACATTGACGCCGCCGATCCGTTCGCGCAACACCGCATCGAATCGGCACTCGCAACGCCAGGTACGACCGTGCAAGAGCTACCCGTCATCGCATTGCCTGCGCCATAACCGCTGGATCGAGGCGTTACTCCATATCCCGTGACGGATACGTACCGGGGGAGATTCGCTGCAAGCTCAATCGCGGTCCGGGCCTGCCATATCTTCGTGACGGAGGGCTTCGAGCGGGTGCAGTGCATCACGGATCGATAAAAGCCCGGTGACATAGTGATCGATCTGGTCGATCACATCCTCGATCTGTTCGACAATCGACGCGTCCCGGGTTGTTGCCGCGAAGCTCGCACCGTTGACGAGCGCATGGGCCATACCGTGCAGGCGCAGCAGATCGTCCCGCAGGCCTTCCGGATCGTCAAGGCCCGTGCGCAGTTCGTCGAGCGTATCTACCGCATCGAGCACCCGCGTCGTGTCATAGCGCGACTGCAGTCCCTCCAGTGCGGCGGCATCAACTTCACCGTACGGGGTGGTGGTCACCGCGGCTCTCGCACTCATCCAGCGTTACCTCATTTCGTCGTGAGGCCGGGCCGCCCGGCCAAACAGGGCATGTTGATCCAGCTTTCGGGCGGACGTTCCAGATGCAGCCGGTAGCGCCCGAAGCGGCGAATGTTGTGCGTCGCATACGGGCTCACGAATTC
>NZ_JBMIQH010000101.1:0-2292 GCF_056155635.1 Paraburkholderia sp. BR10141
GCCGGTAGCGCCCGAAGCGGCGAATGTTGTGCGTCGCATACGGGCTCACGAATTCAATGTCCTCGGTGCGGACCTTCTCGCCCTCGGCACGAGCAAGATGACGGTACTTCGCATGATTAGCGCCGGCACACTCGCGGCTAAGCAGGCCTGCAAGGGAGCGCCTTGGGTCATCAAAGCCGTCGATGTACAGCGCCCCGAGGTCTGCGCATTGGTCGCAACCCAATCAGGTGTTCACCTCGGACATCACGTGCATCTGAACCGACGAAGGTTGGTTGTATCTGGCGGTAACGCTGGACCTGTTCAACCGGTTCGTGGGCTGGTCGGTCAAGCCGCGTTTGACGGCGGAGTCGTAACCGATGCGTTGACGATGGAATGGTTCCGCCGCCGGCCCGCGCCCGGCGCGCTGCATCATTCGGATAGGGGCAGTCAATACGCCAGCTACGACTTCCAGCGTAAGCTGAGCTCGTACGGCATCCGATGCTCCATGAGCCGCAAAGGCAGTTGCTGGGATAACGCACCGACGGAAAGTTTCTTCAACAGCCTGAAGAACGAGCGCCTGCATGACACGAGGTATCGCACGCATCGCGAAGCCGTGGCGGACGTTCGAATATTTCGAAGAGTTTTATAACCGCAGTCGTCGTCACTCATCGCTTGGCTTCGCGTCGCCATCCCAGGTCATGCAAGACTGGCTTGTGGCTCAGCGGACAAGAGGTGCGGCTGCATAACCCGGGCCTCTGGAAGGCGAAAAACCGGGGGAATCTCACGTGACACTGTCAATCAGCATTGCCCTCGACCCGAAACATCCCATCCCATTCACTCCGTCCTCCATGCCAGCCGGTCGAACGGCGACTCGGATACCCCAAAGACCGAGACCACTGGGTCTTCTGCTATTAACTGATAAACCCGCTGTAGCGTTGGAAATCCTTCTGGAATCGAAAAGACAGCTTTCGCCTCATCCGAGGCAGGCCGTGCTTGTAAAAGCAATCTTGAGCTTTCGACGGAAATTCCACGGTCATGTAGCAACTCACCAACCGACTTCCTATCCAGCTCGTCAACAATATCATCGCCAAAGCATTGCGACACGTATAGAGTGTCAAACACAATCGGCATTGTAGCAATCGACGTCAACGTTCTGACACAGCAAATGGGTTCAATTGGAACATCAAATTCTCTGAATGCGAAGCTTGAGAGCTCTTCTCGTGTTACGGAAACTATCGTGGTCTGTGGCTCAATAACAGGGGGCTGCCGACCGACAGAACGCGTAAGCGAAAAACCAAAATCAAGGATGAATCGTCGCTTCTCCCTCACAAAGATTCCACGCCCGGGCACGCAGTCCACTATCCCAGTCGACCGGAGATCTTCTATTGCGCGACCTACAGTTGTCACACTGACACCGAAACTATCGGCGAGCTCGCAGATCGACGGCAGTCGTTCGCCCACGGCATACTCCTGCTCTGCCACACGCCGCGTTATCTCGTGCCGAATTTTTTCGTGTAGTCGCTTTGCTATCATTTTTTCACTCAGAAAAACTCCACAAAACATGCAAACCTTAATCGCGGTCGCTCGTAAACTTATCATATGTTCTGTTCCACTGAACCAATGAAACTGCACTAACCTGATAGACGTCTATTGCGTTTCCACTGGGTGGTAGATCGCATTGAGTACTTCGACCGTGGCAAGCTGGACAAGCTTGTCCTCCAGCGCCGGCACGCCCAGCGGGCGTTTGCTGCCGTCGGCTTTGTCGAAGTACACGCGTCTGATAGGCTGGGGCCGGTAAGCCCCTCGGGCGAGCCGGTCGGACAGGTCCAGAAGCCGGCCTTCAAGGTCCAGTCCGTACGACTGCCACGTCTCGCCGTCCACCCCGGCAGCCCCTTGCGCTCCCGCCCGAAGTAAGCTGCCCGCAAGCGGTCGACCGCGTAGATGTGATGCAACAGGGTGGTCAGCTTTACACCCGGTCGGCCTTTGGCCGTCTGTCGTATGCCGTCGAGCGCCGCTCCCATGTCACAAGACCGCCCCAATCTGCGGGATGTGCGCGCTGCGACTGCATTGCCCTTGGCCTGCTGCCTTTCCTCCATCCACCTTCATATCAACCAAATTGATTCGCACGAGCGACAACTCGCTCGACGGGATAAGGGTCGTCCGCTCCGCGCAGCGTTTGGTCTCAGTGTTGTCCGTTCCTCGTTTCAATGTTTACCGCTTCCCTCCGATGACCACGTCGGAAGCTATTTCAAGAGCCTCCTAGACATCATGTATGGACCTGCCGCACCTCAAGGGACGCGGATTAAGCTTGAG
>NZ_JBMIQH010000102.1:0-2251 GCF_056155635.1 Paraburkholderia sp. BR10141
CGTCGCGGGAGTTGGGTGACATAGTGCATCCTTTGGTTAGAAGCCTGGCAACTTGAGTGATTTCTCGGCTTCCTGCCGAGCCTTGAAGTGCGGCGGCCGCCGTTCCTTGATAGCCCGTACACCTTCCCTGACGGCATCAGAATCGAGCGCGGCGACGGGGACCTGCCAGGGCGCCGAGGGCATAAGCTGGGTCGCAGGTAGTGTTCCCTCGCGTATGAGCCGATGAATCGAACTGCCGTAGATTCCCAGTCGCCGTGAGGCTTCTTCCACGCTGATCGTCTGCGCACGCAACGCTGTCGGATCGAATGGCGCAATGCCCAGTCGCTCACGCAGTTCGGTAACGCGAACCGTAGTCCAGGTCTTGCCGTCTGGCGTTTTGCAGCGCATGCGGTTCATGGTCACCGCAAGCTCCCTGTCCGGCCACTGTCCACCAAGCTTGCGCATCACCTTAACAGCACTGAAGTGCTGGCTGGATGGATATCGGCCAACACTTACGCGCGCGACGCGCAGTTCCGTGTGCCGGCCACCCGTCCAATGAACCGTGACGATCGCCTCATTCGTTTCGTCATCCAGATCAATTACAACCTCCTGAATGAGAATCCGGCTCAGCCGCTGCTTCGTTCGCATGTCCGTGCCCGGTGCATTCCATGCCGCGGAAAGATCATGCGCGAGCATCATCAACTGTGCCTGGTCGATCGCGGGTCGGCTTGCGGCTTCGCGGTCCAGAAGGGCTGCGCGCTCTTCAAGGTGAGCGACGCGCTCAAGCGCTGCATTCCATCGCGCTTCAAGCTCACGTGCGACCAGCCGCTTCGTCGGATCGACAACCTCATACCGACGTGCGGCAAGGGATGCATCGTAGCGCGCTTCCTCGAGTTCGCCAGCTATTGCACGGCGAACATCGTCGTCTGCCCGCGATGTTTGCTGTGCAGCGCGAATGGCCGCTTCCACTGCATGCTCAGACACCGCTTCGAGAATCGAGGCTGCCACCGCCTTGTCGACGCGCACGCCACCGATTCCTATACAGAGAAATGCTCCGACATGGGCCTCGTCGCCTCGGCAGTAATAGCGATGCGCGTGACCAGCTCTCATGCCGTAGTTCACACGCAACATTCGACCGCACCGGCCACATCGTGCCAGCCCGGTCAGCAATGCCCGCCCGCCGCGAGCAGATCTGCGGGAGGCCCGCTTCTTCATGTGTGCGTTCTCGGCGATCATCCTTTGATGCTCCTCGAACTGATCCCAGGTGATATACCCTGGGTGGTGGTCTCGCAACAGTACGCTCCAGTCCTTCATCGGCTTGGAGTGCCCATCGGTCTTACGAGCCCGTCCGTCGACGACGGCAGTGCGTTGGGTCGTCCTTCCAAACACATATGCCCCAGCATATACCGGATGCTCCAGTATCTGGACTACCGTGTGGTATGCAGGCCGGCTCCATTCGATCCGGATGCCGGTGGGGCCGTGACGTGTTACGGGCAGCTTGACGTCCGATTGTATGGCCCATAGCAGCACCTGACGAGCACTGCCGAGTTCGCGGAACTTACGAAAGAGCAGCCGGATGGCCTCGGCAACCCGTTCGTCTGGATCCATCTCGATCTGCCCAAGCTCGTTCCAGCAATAGCCAGGAGGCAGTGCGAAGCGTAATTCGCCACGCTGCGCCTTCGAATCTCGGGCGGCTATGCCGCGCTGTCGCAGCAGACTGAGTTCGTACTCCGACATCGTGCCCTTGAGTCCAAGCAGGAGCCGATCGTTGACCAGTCTCGGGTCATATACGCCGTCGTGATCAACCACGACCGTGCCGACCAGTGCGCACAGGTCAACGAGATGGTGCCAATCGCGGCCGTTACGCGCAAGTCGCGAAGCCTCGAGACAGAAGACGGCACCAACCGATCCTGCACACACTGACGCGACCAGCTTCTGGAATCCGGGCCGCTCGACACTGCCCGACCCCGAACGTCCAAGATCGTCGTCGATGGTCGTAACTGAAGCAAAACCCATGGCTCGTGCAGATTCGGCGAGTGCGTACTGCCGATTCTGGCTCTCAGTGTGTTCCACCACCTGGCTCATGGTTGACTGTCGGACATAAACGACGGCTCCTCGGGAGAGATGTTCAGCGGAGATCTTCTGGCTCATCTCGATCTCCTGGTTCGTTTGTGTTCGTCGGTTTGCCCAGCGCTTCCAGAAGAAGAGCGGCGAGCGCTTCGATCACTTCCTCCCGTCGATGCCCCACGATGTCGGAGTTCAGGGTTGGATC
>NZ_JBMIQH010000103.1:0-2244 GCF_056155635.1 Paraburkholderia sp. BR10141
TCAAGCCACGCACCATCACCTGGCGCATGCGCCCCACGGTCTTGGCCCAGCCGAAGCCTTGTTCGATCAACTTGCGCTTTTGCTGAGAAACGGCGTAGCCCGCGCTCGATGCAATCGTGTCGGGCACTGCTGAACGTCGCCCCGAGGTGTTTTGCGCAACGTGCGGTGTGACCTTCATCTGTTGGCACGCCTCAATGAATTCCAGTGCGTCGTAACCCTTGTCCGCACCCAACGTAATTTCTACGTCCGGATCCTCTGCCGCTTGCCGTGCGTCGTGGATCATGATCTTGGCTGCTTCACGCTCGGCATGCCCGTCGGCGTGTGTCACGCGCGCATTGACCACCAGGCCGTGCCGGTTATCGGTCAGCGTATGGCCCATGTACCGCAATTCACTGGCCGTTTTGCCTTTGCGATAGAGCCTTGCATCGGGATCGGTCCTGGACTGATGTGTCTCGTTGCTGCGTTTGTCGCCCTTGAAGCCGCCCGCGCCGCCACCGTCGCCGTCCCGATCGTCGCCGTTCTTGTGTACAAAACTCTTGTGCCCGGCCCACGCCTGGATCAACGTTCCGTCCACGCTGAAATGCTCACCCGAGAGCAGGCACTTCTTCTGGGCGATGGCCACCACCTCGTTGAAAAATGCGATCACCGCATCGTGTCTGATCAGACGCTCGCGGTTCTTCGTAAAGACCGTGGGCACCCACACCTCGTCATCCATTGCCAGGCCGATGAACCAGCGAAACAAGAGGTTGTATTGCACCTGCTCCATCAGTTGGCGCTCCGAGCGAATGCTGTAGAGCACCTGGATTAGCATGGCTCGCAGCAACTTCTCCGGCGCGATGCTCGGCCGTCCACCTTTTATGTCCGCTTCGTACATCTCGGCGAACAGTCGATCCATCTTCGCCAGCGCTTCGTTCGCCATTACGCGGATCGAACGCAACGGATGCGACTTGGGGACGAAGTCGTCCAGCTTGCGCACGGAAAACAAACTCTCGGTGAAAGTGTCGGCGCCGCGCATGATCTCCAGTGGGTAAGTGATTGTTCATCTATCAACGCTTCACGAACTCTGCGCGATGACATGTTTCACCGGTACTTCAGCAACCTGCTAAGTCCGCGCAGGTTCTGTCGTCGACGGTCCGACCTGTTTGCCATCGAATCAAATCACTTGTGCAACCAATGAAGAGGTCAAGCTACGACACCCGATGTGACCGGGATTCCGCTCATACCGGCGGCGCATACTCCTGACCGCGTGCGAGCAACACCCAGATCGTTCTGGCAATCTTGTTCGCGAGTGCGACGACAGCGACGTTTGTTCCGCGACGCGCCTGGACCTCAAGTATCCATCGGGAGAGTTTGTCTGTATGCCTTACGGCTTGCTGGACAACCGATCGCGCACCATGTACCAGCAGCATCCGCAGATACCCGTTACCGCGCTTCGTAATACCGAACAGACGATCTTTGCCGCCTGACGAGTGTTGACGTGGCGTCAGGCCAAGCCACGCTGCAAACTGCCGACCGTTTGAGAACTCGGAGGCGCTGCCGGCTGCGGCAATGACGCCGGTTGCGATCATCGGTCCGACACCACGGATCTGCTCGAGGCGCTTGCTTATGGGCGATGCCTTGTGCACTTTCTGGATCAGATTGTCATACCTCGCGATCTGCCTATCGAGCAAAGCAAGTCGCTCGTACATGTCGCGCATCATTGTTCGCGTCAGTCCTGTCAGCTCGTTGTGCTCGTTATCGATGATCGCGGGGAGTTGTGTCCGCACTTTTAGCGGCGTTTGCGCAATAACCACACCGTATTCAGCCAGCAAGCCTCGAATCTGATTGATCTGCGCGATGCGATCGCGCATCAACAGACTGCGGATTCGGTGCATGGACTGGATGTCTTGCTGCTCGACGCTGTTGACTGCGACGTAGCGCATTGTCGGACGAGATGCCGCTTCAACAATCGCCTCCGCATCGTTTCGATCGTTCTTCTGGGATTTGACGAACGGCTTGACGAACCGCGGGGCGATGATCTGGACCTGATGCCCCATTGCCGAGAACCGCCGAGCCCAGTAATGTGCTCCACCACAAGCTTCCATCACAATGCGGCAGCACGGCAGGCAGACGACCGCCTCCAGGAGCTTGTTGCGGCTGACACGCCGGCTCAGTGCCGGGTGGCCGCGCTCGTCAACGCCGTACAGCTGGTCGGGTAGCAGCAGCGCATTACTGCGCCACCGCCCCCTGAGAACCGGACGGGCG
>NZ_JBMIQH010000104.1:0-2184 GCF_056155635.1 Paraburkholderia sp. BR10141
CGGAACACGCCTGCGTGCTTCTGCATCGAGCCGCGGATGTCGTTCGCGACGCTTTGCGCGTACTCGCCCGAGGTCGACTTGTCGAGCTCGGCAAGGCGCGAGAGCGCGAAGTCGGCGGCGTCGGCCGGCAGCGGCTTGTGGTCCTTGAGCTCCTTGACGTGCTTGACGATGTGGTTGCCAGCCGCACGGCCGAACACCACGAGGTCGAGCAGCGAGTTCGTGCCCAGACGGTTTGCGCCGTGCACCGAGACGCACGAGCATTCGCCCACGGCGTAGAAGCCGTTGACGACTTCTTCGTGACCCTTCGGCGTGCCAACGACCTGGCCGTTGATGTTCGTCGGGATGCCGCCCATCTGGTAGTGGATGGTCGGCACGACCGGGATCGGCTCCTTGATACAGTCCACGTTCGCGAACTTGAGCGCGATTTCGCGGATCGACGGCAGACGCTTCATGATCGTCTCGGCGCCGATGTGCGAAAGGTCGAGCAGCACGTGGTCCTTGTGCGGCCCCACGCCGCGGCCTTCCTTGATTTCCTGGTCCATCGAACGCGAAACGAAGTCGCGCGGCGCCAGGTCCTTCAGGGTCGGCGCGTAACGCTCCATGAAGCGCTCGCCGTTCGAGTTACGCAGAATGCCGCCTTCGCCGCGCACGCCTTCCGTGATCAGCACGCCCGCGCCGGCCACGCCGGTCGGGTGGAACTGCCAGAACTCCATGTCCTGCAGCGCGATGCCCGAACGGGCCGCCATGCCGAGGCCGTCACCGGTATTGATGAACGCGTTGGTCGATGCCGCGAAGATCCGGCCCGCGCCGCCCGTGGCGAACAGCGTGGTCTTGCCTTCGAGGATGTAGACATCGCCCGTTTCCATTTCGAGCGCGGTCACACCGAGCACGTCGCCGTCGGCGTCGCGGATCAGGTCGAGCGCCATCCATTCGACGAAGAACGTGGTCTTCGCCGCGACGTTCTGCTGGTACAGCGTGTGCAGCAGCGCGTGGCCGGTACGGTCAGCAGCAGCACAGGCGCGCTGAACCGGCTTCTCGCCGTAGTTGGCCGTGTGGCCGCCGAACGGGCGCTGGTAGATCGTGCCGTCGGCGTTACGGTCGAACGGCATGCCCATGTGTTCGAGCTCGTACACGGCGTTCGGCGCTTCACGGCACATGAACTCGATCGCGTCCTGATCGCCGAGCCAGTCGGAGCCCTTGATCGTGTCGTAGAAGTGGTAGTGCCAGTTGTCTTCGCTCATGTTGCCGAGCGAGGCGCCGATGCCGCCCTGCGCCGCCACCGTGTGCGAACGCGTGGGGAACACCTTCGAGAGCACACAAACCGACAGGCCAGCGCGCGCGAGTTGCAGCGAAGCGCGCATCCCCGAGCCGCCAGCACCGACGATGACCACGTCGAACTTGCGACGCGGCAATGAATTCTTGATTGCAGCCATTCTTTTACACTCTCCAGAGAATCTGAGCGGCGTAGCCGAGGCTGCCCAGCAGCCATGCGATCGTGAGGACGTCCAGCGTGATGCGCAGGCCGACCGGCTTGATGTAGTCCATCCAGATGTCACGCACACCGACCCACGCGTGGAGGAACAGCGCGACCAGGGTGACGAACGTGGCGAGCTTCATCCACTGCGCGGCGAAGATCGGCGCCCAGCCGTCATACGAGAAGTCGTGCGCGCCGAAGAACAGGACGAGCAGCACGATCGTGTAGATCGCCATGATCACGGCGGTGGCGCGTTGCGCGATCCAGTCGCGAATGCCGTAGTGAGCGCCGACGACAAGGCGCTTCGGACCGATACCGTTATTAGCCGACATTTTTTAGAACGCTCCGAAGAGTTTTGCCGCAAAGGCGATCGTGAGGACCGTGGAGATGATCACGACGACGAGGGAGGTCGACTTGCCTTTTTCCTTGCTCACGAGGCCATGGTTGAAGTCCATGCACAGGTGACGCACGCCAGCGCAGAAGTGAAACAGGAACGCCCACCCGAGGACCAGCACGATGAGCTTGACGATGATGTTGGAGAGGAAGCCCTTGAATACCTCGAAGCTAAGCTCCGAAGTGAGGCTCTGGTCCAACAGGAACAAGATGAAAGGCAGGAACAGGAACAACAACGCACCGCTGACGCGGTGGCCGATCGACACACGACCGGCCAGAGGCAGGCGGTATGCGAACAATATCTGCCCAAGCCCGAT
>NZ_JBMIQH010000105.1:0-2113 GCF_056155635.1 Paraburkholderia sp. BR10141
AGAAAGTAGGTGCCGCCCCGCACAGGGGCAACGCATGCATACCGACGCGAAAACAGGAAAACCACAAAAAAGGCCAAAAGCCAAAACTAAAAATTAAGCGGCCAACAACCCATGCGGATCAATCACAAACTTCCGCGGCGCACCGCCACCAAACTTTTTATACCCCTCAGGCGCCTCATCAAGCGAAATAACCGAAACATTAACGATCTTGGCGATCGGCAACCGATCAAACAAAATCGCCTGCATGAGATTCCGGTTGTACTTGAGCACAGGCGTCTGCCCCGTATGAAACGTATGCGACTTGGCCCAACCAAGCCCGAAGCGGATGCTCAGGCTGCCATGCTGCGCGGCCACATCGCGTGCACCCGGATCGTCCGTCACATACAACCCAGGAATACCGATCATGCCTGCGGGCCGCGTGATTTCCATCAGCGAATTCAGCACCGTGGCCGGCGCCTCTTCCGAGTGACCGGAAGCGCCATGCCCGTGCGCTTCGAAGCCCACGCAATCCACCGCGCAATCGATTTCCGGCTTGCCCAGAATCTGTTCGATCTGCTCGCCGAGCGCCGCGTCTTTCGACAGATCGACCACTTCGAAGCCCATCGCCTTCGCATGCGCGAGCCGCTCCGCATTGATGTCGCCGACGATCGTGCAGGCCGCGCCAAGCAAACGCGCCGACGCCGCAGCCGCCATCCCCACCGGACCCGCGCCCGCGATATAAACGGTCGAGCCCGGCTTCACGCCCGCCGTGACAGCGCCGTGATAGCCGGTAGGCAGAATATCGGAGAGGCACGTGAGATCGCGAATCTTCGACATCGCCTGATCGCGGTCCGGAAACTTCAGCAGGTTGAAATCGGCATACGGCACGAGCACGTATTCGGCCTGGCCGCCAATCCAGCCGCCCATGTCGACATAGCCGTAAGCACCGCCCGCGCGCGACGGATTCACGTTCAGGCAAACACCGGTGTGCTGCTCGCGGCACATCGCACAGCGCCCGCAAGCCACGTTGAACGGCACGGAAACGAGGTCGCCGATCTTCAGCGTTTCGACGTCGTTGCCCACCTCCATCACTTCGCCAGTAATCTCATGACCCAGCACGAGGCCGACGGGCGCCGTCGTGCGCCCGCGCACCATATGCTGGTCCGAGCCGCAGATATTCGTGCTGACTACCTTCAGAATGACGCCATGGCCGATCGAGCGCCCGCTCGGATCGACCATCTTCGGATACGCGATGTTCTGCACCTCGACTTTGCCCGGCCCTTGATACACGACGCCTCGATTACCGCTCATCTCGCTGTCTCCTGTTCGATGCAGCTCGCAACGCTGCTCACTAGATGGCGTTGCCTTGCGCAAACTGCACGCAAGACAACGGTGCTTCGAGCGTAGCCTGAGCGCCGCAGACGACGATGTGCAAGAAGCGACGCGCCCTTGCTTTGCGCCGACATCGGGCTACGCGTCTTGCCTGCTACTGCCCGCCCCCGTCGGCCCGTATCCATTGCCGATAGTCGGCGCGCGTCCAGTCGAGCCCCACGCCCACGCGACGCGTACCCGGCCGGATCTTCGGCTTGTGCACCGCGAGCCTGAGCGTTTCCAGCGCGGGCCATTCGCGAAACGAAAACGCCGCCATGTCCGCCACCAGCGTTTCGAGCAGCCGCGTATGCGGCTTGCGCCCGAGAAAGTCGGCAAGGCGCGTGCAATAGCCGTCGTAGTCGATCCAGTCGCCCGCTTCACCCGTCGCGTTCTTTTCGTGCGGCATGCAGCGATAGCCGAGCTGCGCGTCGATCACGAGCGGCTGCGGGGAACCGTGCTCGTGCGGATAGATACCGATGCGCGCCGGCACGCTCAACGCTTCGACGAATACGCTCCAGCCGCGCCCGAGCGGCGCGTCGTGTGCGCCGAGCGCACCGATTGCGCCCAGCGCGCCAAGCGCCGGCTCGAACGCTGCATCGACGATCTTCATGGCGCGACCGACGCCGCAGCGTCGACCATGATGCGGCAGAAATAATCGGCGAAGCTGCGGCGCACGACGATTTCGAAGCGGTCGTCGCCCGTGGGAATCAGCACGATCGAAGCCTTGAAATACACGCTCTGCGCGCATTGACCCGGCTTGAAG
>NZ_JBMIQH010000106.1:0-1874 GCF_056155635.1 Paraburkholderia sp. BR10141
GGCGTCCATAGTGTGCTACGAATGCGAGCGCAGCGGTTGCGCGAGCAATGCTTTATTGAAGATGAGGGCAGGCCCCTCGAAGTCGGCTTGCAGGAGTTGGCTTCAAATCACCTCAAGCTGCGCGGGTAAAGAGTCCGCGTGGTGAGCGTTGAGGAAAAGGCGGAGAGAAATTCTGTCAGATGAGTGCTGGTGAGACGAACGCGAGTGAACCACTGATGACGTGTCGAAACCCCATGATGACGCCAAAACCGGGGGGTATGGATGCCCCGGGACAAGGACAGACGGAGCCTGTTGACGGGCTGTCTGGCGTCCGGCATGAAGGTGGCGTGACGCCAGCGCAGGCTTCAATGAGGAACGTAGGAACCTGTCGTCGCGATGCGAAGGGAGAAGCTCAAGCAGGCAGCCCCTGCAAGAGCCTGAGTACCGATGCGCGGCACAGGGGCGGAGTCGTCCGTAGTAGGGAGGAAGGCCCTGTAATGGGGCTGGACCGAAGGGGCGACGTTGCCCGGCAAGACGAGGCAGACAACCGGCAACGGGAGGATCTGTCGCGGCATGCCAAACCGTTTGATGTTTCCAAGCGCGAAGTGTGGGAGGCCTACAAGAAGGTCAAGGCCAACCGGGGCGCTGCAGGAGTCGATCGGCAGACGATCGAAGAGTTCGATTCGAGGTTGGCTGACAACCTTTACAAACTCTGGAATCGGCTGGCCTCGGGAAGCTACCAACCTCCACCGGTCAAACGCGTGGAGATCCCGAAGGCAGGCGGGGGCGTGCGACCGTTGGGGATACCGACGGTCGCCGACCGGGTGGCGCAGATGGTGGTCAAACAGCGTCTTGAGCCGCAACTGGAACCTCGCTTCCATCCCGACTCGTACGGCTACCGGCCGGGTCGGTCGGCACATCAGGCAGTAGCCGTGGCGCGCGTGCGCTGTTGGCAATATGCCTGGGTGCTTGATCTCGACATCAAGGGCTTCTTCGATTCCATCGATCACGCCTTGCTGATGAAGGCGATACGGCATCATACGAAGTGCAGAGTGACGCTTCTGTACATTGAGCGGTGGCTTCGGGCTCCGGTCAGTCTGGCAGACGGCACTACGCAGCAGCGGGAGGCTGGCACACCGCAAGGCGGGGTCATCAGTCCGTTGCTGGCCAATCTGTTTCTGCACTATGTGTTCGACGAATGGATGCGCCGCAACTACCCGGGCGTGCCGTTCGAACGTTATGCCGATGATGTAGTTTGCCACTGTCGCACCCTTGCGGAGGCGGAGGCGCTTAAGGCAGCCCTGGAGCAACGGATGGCGCAGTGCTCACTTGCCTTGCATCCACAGAAGACGAAAGTCGTCTACTGTCGCGATGACAATCGGCGGGAGCGCTTTAGCGTTCATCAGTTTGACTTCCTGGGCTTCTGTTTCCGACCGCGACTCGCAAGATCGCGCGCTGGTACGGTGTTCGTGAGCTTCCTGCCTGCGATCAGCCAAACAGCGGCCAAAGCCATTCGCCAGACAGTGCGTCGATGGCGACTGCATTGCCGACACACTGTGGAATTGACGGACCTGGCGCAGGAGATCAACCCTGTGCTCAAAGGGTGGCTGAAATACTATGGCCGCTTCTATCGTTCGGCTTTGTACGCGGTGTTCGATTAGTTGGATCAGTACCTGGTGCGGTGGGTGCGCAGGAAATACAAGCGCCTAAAGGATAAAGCGAGTCGGGCACGGGAGCTGATGGTCAAGATCAGACATCAGCAGCCGGGTCTGTTTGCTCACTGGATTCTGGCGCAAAACGGTGGGCAATAGGAGCCGGATGAATCGAGAGATTCACGTCCGGTTCTGCGAGGGCCTGCGGGTGCGATTCCCGTGGGCTACTCACCTAACACCTAA
>NZ_JBMIQH010000107.1:0-1671 GCF_056155635.1 Paraburkholderia sp. BR10141
CGTGGCTCCTCGGTTCGTCTTCTTCCGACAACTCTAACCCATTCGCCGGCCCTATGTGCACCAGAGCCCAATACATTATGTCTAGCGCCTTGATCGCTGCAAAACCGTCTTCCGGGTGATGCTGTTCGATGTGATCGACAAGAAGTTGTCCAAGCTCCTGAACCAGGCGCGCGTACTGGTCTTGGGGCATCGTGTTCTTTTCCCTGTTATGTAGTCTCGCTAGTGGCCAAGCACTGCACCGAGGCCAAGTTCGTCAGCAACGTTCTTAAGCCGCTTATCACGCGTCCAGATAGTGACACCGGGTTGCAGGCGTGCCGATGCCAATAGTGACGTATCCACATACCCGATTCCGCGATTGAACAAGCCTTCGCATTCGATCAGATAAAACGTTTCTGCGGGCGTCGCGACTGGCACGCTGGGCAAATCGAGCAGGGCACCGAGCACAACTTCACGGTTGCGCAAACTGCCAAGCGAAATCTCACCGATCACGTAGGGATGAGCCAGTACACGCTCTTCGCCGAGCAGGGTCATCAGCAAAGGATCAGAAGCATTGATGTGGTCGATCCAGACAGAAGTATCGACGAGGATCATTTAGCGTCCTGGCGCCGACGCGGCGCGCCGGTGATGCCCGGTTGGCTCCCCCCAAGATTCGCAAGTCGCTTCGCGGCCTCACGCTGAATCAACGCCTTCAGCGCTTCTCGAACGAGTGCAGTTTTTTCCTCTACGCCCGTGTAGGCCTGAGCCTTGGCAATCAAATCATCATCAAGCGCAATAGTGGTACGCACGGCAAGCTCCTAGATAGATTAGATGGCACATATTATAGCATCATTTGATGCTATAATATGTGCCGCAAGTTTCTTCCGTAACACCCTCTGCTTCGCTGCCCGTTGCGAGCAAACGTGCGTCTGGACGAGGCACGGGCCCAAGTGCCAAACAATTGCCCATCTGACTCTATCCTGACGTGCTGAGAGTTTTTACCTGACGTCAGGAAAGGGTACGCTTCAGGCTGACACGCCCGGTACGGCCCGTCGTCGGTCAGCAGCCGGCCACGAGCCATCGTTCGTCAGTATCGGCTCGGACACCCGGTCGATTGCTTCGCTCAGTAAGCGGCCGTTCTGCAGGCCGACGATACACGGCGAGGATTGCAGCTAGGATTCTAGTGCGTATTTCGGCGAAGCCGAACACGGATTTCGGTTGAAGTCGAACAGGGTTTCCGGAGGAAGGTGAACATCCGTTTCGCTCGAAGACGAACGGTTTCGGGGAATTCCGGAATCGGTGTTCGGCGCTCCGAAACGCGTGTTCATCTTCCCGAAATCGGTGTTCAGCCCGCCGAAACGGCTGTTCACTCCGCCGAAATGCGTGTTCGGTGAGCCGAAACGAAAGGCGCGGTTTTGGTTGGCGGTACTGCGGATGGTTCAATCGGCCGGCGGTTAAGGTTGCTCCTTTTGGGAGAACCCGACGATGCCGGCTCACCGGACGACCATGCGCAAAATAAAAGATGTGCTTCGCCTGAAATGGACCTGTAATCTGTCTCACCGGCAGGTGAGCGGCGCGCTCGGGGTCGGGCTCGGCACCATTACCAAATATTTGCGGTTTTGTCGCAATAACGCGGTCAGGTAAAATCCACCGACGACAACGCATGACAAGCATGATGACAAAGACGAAGACGCC
>NZ_JBMIQH010000108.1:0-1610 GCF_056155635.1 Paraburkholderia sp. BR10141
TCCGCGTGGCGCATCACGCCCGTGGCCGGATCGTTGAGCAGCACGCGGCCCAGACGCTCGTGCGCCGCCTGCGTGCCGTCCGCCACGATCACCACCCCCGAGTGCTGCGAAAAGCCCATGCCGACGCCGCCGCCGTGGTGCAGCGACACCCACGACGCACCGCCCGCCGTGTTCAGCAGCGCATTGAGCAGCGGCCAGTCGCTCACCGCGTCCGAGCCGTCCTTCATCGATTCCGTTTCGCGGTTCGGGCTCGCCACCGAGCCGGTGTCGAGGTGGTCGCGGCCGATGACGACCGGCGCCTTCAGCTCGCCGTTCTTGACCATTTCGTTGAACGCCTGGCCGAGACGATAGCGATCCTTCACGCCCACCCAGCAGATACGCGCCGGCAGGCCCTGGAACGCGATGCGCTCGCGCGCCATGTCGAGCCAGTTGTGCAGGTGCGGATCGTCGGGGATCAGCTCCTTGACCTTGGCGTCCGTCTTGTAGATGTCCTCAGGATCGCCCGAAAGCGCCACCCAGCGGAAGGGGCCCTTGCCCTCGCAGAACAGCGGACGGATATATGCCGGCACGAAGCCCGGGAAATCGAACGCGTTGTCCACGCCCATTTCGAGCGCCATCTGGCGGATGTTGTTGCCGTAGTCGAGCGTGGCCGCGCCGCGCTCCTGCAGCGTAAGCATCGCGCGCACCTGGTGGGCCATCGATTCCTTCGCGACCTTCACGATGCTTTCCGGCGCGACCTTCTGCGCTTCACGCCACTGCTCCACGGTCCAGCCCTGCGGCAGGTAACCGTTGATCGGGTCGTGCGCGCTCGTCTGGTCGGTCACGCAGTCGGGCGTGATGCCGCGCTTCACGAACTCGGCGAAGACATCGGCGGCGTTGCCGAGCAGGCCCACCGAAACCGGCTTGCCCGTGCGCTTCGCTTCCTCGATGATGGCCAGCGCCTCGTCGATGGTCTTGGCCTTGCGGTCCACGTAGCGCGTCTTCAGCCGGAAGTCGATGCGCGTCTCGTCGCATTCCACCGCGATCATCGAGAAGCCCGCCATCGTCGCCGCGAGCGGCTGCGCGCCGCCCATGCCGCCGAGGCCGCCTGTGAGAATCCAGCGGCCCTTCGGGTCGCCGTTGAAGTGCTGGTTCGCGACCGAATAGAACGTTTCGTAGGTGCCCTGCACGATGCCCTGCGAGCCGATGTAGATCCAGCTGCCCGCGGTCATCTGGCCGTACATCATCAGGCCCTTGCGGTCCAGTTCGTGGAAGTGTTCCCACGTGGCCCAGTGCGGCACGAGGTTCGAGTTCGCGAGCAGCACGCGCGGAGCGTCGGCATGGGTGCGGAACACGCCCACGGGCTTGCCCGACTGGATCAGCAGCGTCTCGTCCTCGTTCAGGTCCTTGAGCGACGCGAGGATCTGGTCGAAACACTCCCAGTTGCGCGCCGCGCGGCCGATGCCGCCGTACACCACGAGCGCATGCGGATGCTCGGCGACTTCGGGATCCAGATTGTTCTGGAGCATCCGGTAGGCGGCTTCCGCCAGCCAGGTCTTGCAGACCTTCTCGCTGCCGCGCGGCGCGCGGATCGTGCGGGTCGGGTCGAGGCGCGGGTCGGTGAAGTTCGG
>NZ_JBMIQH010000109.1:0-1514 GCF_056155635.1 Paraburkholderia sp. BR10141
CAACGGAACATCGGCCCGTTCGCGCTGATGTTCACCGGCCTCGGGTCGATCATCGGTTCGGGCTGGCTGTTCGGCGCGTGGAAGGCGGCGAAAATTGCAGGTCCGGCGGCGGTTTGCGCCTGGATCATCGGCGCCGTGGTCATTCTGGCCATCGCGCTCACCTACGCCGAACTCGGTGCGATGTTCCCGGAGTCGGGCGGTATGGTCCGCTACGCCCGCTACTCGCACGGCGCACTGGTGGGCTTCATCAGCGCGTGGGCGAACTGGATCGCCATTGTCTCGGTGATCCCGATCGAAGCCGAAGCCTCGATCCAGTACATGAGCACCTGGCCCTATGCCTGGGCGCACGCGCTGTTCGTCGACGGGTCGTTGACGCATTCAGGGCTCGGGCTCTCCGCGATTCTCGTGATCATCTACTTCATGCTCAACTATTGGGGCGTGAAACTGTTCGCGCGTGCCAACAGCGCGATCACGATCTTCAAGTTCATCATCCCGGGTCTGACGATCATCGGCCTGATGGCGGGTAGCTTCCACCAGGAAAACTTCGGCCAGACGACCTCGTTCGCCCCGTACGGCTGGTCGGCGGTGTTCACGGCAGTCGCCACGAGCGGCATCGTGTTCGCGTTCAACGGCTTCCAGAGCCCGATCAACCTCGCGGGTGAAGCGCGCAATCCGGCGAAGAGCGTGCCGTTCGCAGTGATCGGCTCGATTCTCTGCGCGCTCGTGATCTACGTGCTGCTGCAGGTCGCCTATATCGGCGCGGTCAATCCGGCCGACGTCGCGAAGGGCTGGAACACGTTCAACTTCAAGTCGCCGTTCGCGGAACTCGCGATCGCGCTGAACCTGAACTGGCTCGCGATCCTGCTCTACGTCGACGCGTTCGTGAGCCCGAGCGGCACCGGTACGACCTACATGGCGACGACCTCGCGCATGATCTACGCGATGGAGCGCAACAACACGATGCCGAAGATGTTCGGCAACGTGCACCCGTTCTACGGCGTGCCGCGCAACGCGATGTGGTTCAACCTGCTCGTGTCGTTCATCTTCATGTTCTTCTTCCGCGGCTGGAGTTCGCTCGCGGCGGTGATCTCGGTGGCAACGGTGATTTCGTACCTCACGGGTCCGATCAGCCTGATGGCGCTCAAGCGCGCCGCCACGGACATCGAGCGCCCGCTCTCCGTGCCGTTCATGAAAGTGATCGCGCCGTTCGCATTCGTGTGCGCATCGATGATCCTGTACTGGGCGAAGTGGCCGCTGACCGGCGAAATCATTCTGCTGATGGTCGTCGCGCTGCCGGTGTACTTCTACTTCCAGAGCAAGCAGGGTTTTGACGGCTGGGGCCAGGATCTGAAGGCCGCATGGTGGCTGTGTGCGTACCTGCCGATCATGGCGCTGCTCTCGCTCGTCGGCAGCAAGCAGTTCGGCGGCGCCGGTCTGCTTCCGTACGGCTGGGACATGCTGGTCGTCGCGCTGGTCTCGCTCGTGTTCTATTACTGGGGCGTGAATTCGGGCTA
>NZ_JBMIQH010000110.1:0-1464 GCF_056155635.1 Paraburkholderia sp. BR10141
CGCCCGCGAAACCGAACTCGAGCGCGCCCCGAACCTCTCGGCGCGTCTGCGCAACGCCGTGTTCCTCAAGCGCGAGGACAACCAGCCGGTGTTCTCCTTCAAGCTGCGCGGCGCCTACAACAAGATGGCGCATCTCTCGCCCGCGCAGCTCGAGCGCGGCGTGATCACCGCCTCGGCGGGCAACCACGCGCAGGGCGTGGCGCTGTCGGCGGCGAAGCTCGGCGTGAAGGCCGTGATATGCGTGCCGGTGACCACGCCGCAGGTGAAGGTCGATGCCGTGCGCGCCCACGGCGGCGCCACCGTCGAGGTCGTGCAGGCCGGCGAGTCGTACAGCGACGCCTACGCCCACGCCGTGCGCCTGCAGGAAGAACGCGGCCTGACCTTCGTGCATCCGTTCGACGATCCCCACGTGATCGCCGGCCAGGGCACCGTGGCCATGGAGGTGCTGAGCCAGCATCAGGCCCCGATTCACGCGATCTTCGTGCCGATCGGCGGCGGCGGCCTGGCCGCGGGCGTGGCGGCGTACGTAAAAGCCGTGCGCCCCGAGATCAGGGTGATCGGCGTGCAGACCGACGATTCCTGCGCGATGGCGCAGTCGATCAAGGCCGGCAAGCGCGTGGAACTCACCGAAGTCGGGCTGTTCTCCGACGGCACGGCCGTCAAGCTCGTGGGCGAGGAAACCTTCCGCCTGTGCCACCAGTATCTCGACGAAGTGCTCACGGTCGATACGGACGCCCTTTGCGCCGCGATCAAGGACGTCTTCCAGGACACGCGCAGCGTGCTCGAACCCGCAGGCGCACTGGCCGTGGCGGGCGCGAAGCAGTACGCGGAGCGCGCGGGCATCGAGGGGCAGACGCTGGTGGCGATCACCTCGGGCGCGAACATGAACTTCGACCGCATGCGCTTCGTGGCCGAGCGTGCCGAGGTGGGCGAGGCGCGCGAAGCGGTGTTCGCGGTGACGATCCCCGAGGAGCGCGGCAGCTTCAAGCGCTTCTGCGAGCTGGTCGGCACGCGCAGCGTGACCGAGTTCAACTACCGCATCGACGACGCCGAGCGCGCGCACATCTTCGTGGGCGTGCAGATCCGCAACCGCGGCGAGTCGCAGCAGATCGCGAGGACCTTCGTCGATCACGGCTTTCCGAGCGTCGATCTCACGGGCGACGAACTGTCGAAGCAGCACATCCGCTACATGGTGGGCGGACGCTCGCCGCTCGCGCACGACGAACGCCTGTTCCGCTTCGAGTTTCCGGAGCGCCCGGGTGCGCTCATGCGTTTCCTTTCGTCGATGGCGCCGAACTGGAACATCAGCCTGTTCCACTACCGCAACCAGGGCGCCGACTACAGCTCGATTCTGGTGGGCATCCAGGTGCCCGCCGCCGAAGACGCCGAGTTCCGCCGTTTCCTCGCCACGCTCGGTTATCCGCACTGGGAAGAGACGCAAAACCCGGCGTATCGGTTGTTCCT
>NZ_JBMIQH010000111.1:0-1452 GCF_056155635.1 Paraburkholderia sp. BR10141
CCGGGATTCTTCAGATACTGGTTGCGAATGGCCTTCGCGCTCCAGTAAGCGAGGGCGGCGACGAGGCCGGTCGGGTTGTAGCCGATCCCCTGCGGGAACGCGGAGGCGCCCATCACGAACACGTTGGGCACATCCCAGCTCTGCAGATAGCGGTTGATGACGCTGGTGTTCGGATCGGTGCCCATCACGGCACCGCCCACGAGGTGAGTGGTCTGATAGCGGCGCGAGTCGAAGTGCGCGCCGAACTCGCGCGTGTAGACGTTGATGGCCTTCGGGCCCATCGCCTCGGCAATCTTCTGCATCTGGCCCGTCACGTAGCGTGCCATCTTGATGTCGTTGTCCTTCCAGTCGAAGGTCATGCGCAGAAGCGGCTGGCCGTACGAATCGCGATAGGTCGGATCGAGGTCGAGGTACACGTCGCGGTACGACATGTTGGAGCCGTGCGCGTCCATCGAAATGGTGTGCGCGTAGTGGTCCTTCACGGCCTTCTTCCAGCCTGCGCCCCAGTTCGGCGTGCCCGCGGGCGTGGCGATGCCGCTGATCGGCTTCACGCCCGCCTGGTTCACCCAGAGCGGCGAGCCGCCCACGAAGCCGGGCGGGCCGTGGTCGAAGTTGTCGGCGTTGAAGTCGTCCACGGCCACGCCGTTGCCGCCCGCACCGATGAACGGGTTCGTCCACGTGTCCTTGTCGAAGAACGCCGTGATGGTCGAGAGGTTCTGGTAGGCGAAGTTGCGGCCCACCACGCCTTCGCCCGACACCGGGTCATAGGGCTTGCCGATGCCCGAGAGCAGCAGCAGGTGCACGTTGTGATACTGGAACGCGGCGACGATCACCAGGTCCGCGGGCTGGAACACTTCCTGGCCCGCCGGATCGATATACGTCACGCCCGTGGCGCGCTTTCTCGTGTCGTCGAGTTCGACGCGCAGCACGTGGCATTTTGAGCGCAGTTCGAAGTGCTTTTCCTGCTTGAGCGCGGGCAGGATGTTGAGATTCGGCGAAGCCTTCGAGTACATGTAGCACGCGTAGCCGCTGCAGTAGCCGCAGAAGTTGCACGGGCCCATCTGCACGCCATAGGGATTCGTGTACGGCCCCGACGTGTTCGCCGAAGGCAGGCGGTAGGGATGCAGGCCGAGCGACTTCGACGCATCGAAGAAGCGCTGCGCCGAGTACGTATTCAGTTGCGCGGGCAACGGGAAATTGTCGCTGCGCGCGGCTTCGAACACATTGCCGTCGCCGACCACGTTGCCCTTCACCTTGTACGCCTGGCCCGAGGTGCCGAACACCTTTTCCGCGAAGTCGAAGTGCGGCTCCAGTTCGTCGTAGGTGACGCCGTAGTCCTGGATCGTCATGCCTGCGGGGATGAACTTCTTGCCGTAACGCTCTTCGTAGTGGCTCTTCAGGCGCAGCTCTTCGGGCGTGATGCGGAAATGCACGCCCGACCAGTGCAGGCCC
>NZ_JBMIQH010000112.1:0-1449 GCF_056155635.1 Paraburkholderia sp. BR10141
GCTAGTGTCGTGAGTTAGAAGTTCGTTGAATCAATTTCCCGGTCTTCCTGGAATGACGAAATGTTGATTAAAGAGCCGCTCGGACTCGCGCAATCCTTCTTCGGTAAAGATCACGGACTTCGTCTTGTTGACCGGGTCTTCGATGAAACCTCGTTCGTAGAGCCGGTTCAGTACATCCCAGTCGAAACCCTTCCATGCACGGTATCGGTCATGCAGGGTCAGGTAGAGAAGTGCCAGTGCGACTTCATCAATTGCGTCGGTGTTGATGTTCATGATGCTTCGCCCGCGGCCTTCGTGACCCGCATACAGAACCGTTCGAGACTGGCCAGAATTTCATCAGCCGACTTGCTCCAAGAAAACGGCTGTGGATTGGCGTTATAGATCTCCAGGTATTGACGGATCGCGTCTTCGAGTTGACGTGTCGAGCGATGCGTACCGCGTCGAAGGTATTTTTCAGTGAGCGAGGCGAACCATCGTTCGACCTGATTAAGCCACGACGCCGAGGTGGGCGTGAAGTGAACATGGAAGCGGGGATGACGGGCGAACCAGGCTTTGATCGAGGGCGTTTTGTGCGTGCCATAGTTGTCCATCACCAGATGCACATCCAGGTGCGACGGCACACTGGCTTCGATGGTGCGCAGAAAGCGCACAAATTCGCTGCTGCGATGGCGCCGATGTACCTCGCCGATCACCTCGCCAGTCGCGATGTCCAGCGCCGCGAACAGCGTGGTCGTGCCGTGACGCATGTAATCGTGCGTGCGTCGTTCAGCGATGCCGGGTGCCAACGGCAGCATGGGTTGCGTGCGATCGAGCGCCTGAATCTGGCTCTTCTCGTCCACGCACAACACCATGGCCTTAAGCGGCGGATCCAGGTAAAGCCCGACGATATCTCGCACCTTGTCGACGAACATCGGATCACTGGAGAGTTTGAACGCTTCCTGCCGATGCGGCTGCAGACCAAAAGCGCGCCAGATCCGCGTGACCGCCGTTTGCGACAGTTTCATCTCACGAGCCATCGTGCGCGTGCTCCAGTGAGTTGCGCCGACAGGCACGGACTCAAGCGTCTTCGCAATAACCGCATCGACGCGCGCATCATCAATCGTTCTCGGCGCGCCGGGCCGAGGCGCATCGAGCAGTCCGTCCAGACGATCCATGACGAACCGCGCCCGCCACTTCGACACCGTTTGCTGAGTGACCCGCTGTTTCGCCGCGACACTCCTGTTGTCCAGTCCATCGGCACAGGCCAACACGATGCGCGCCCGCAATGCGAGGGCCTGTGCGGTCTTGCGTCGCAATGTCAGTGCTTGCAGTTCTCTGCGCTCCGATTCGCTCAGCACCAGTTCCCCTTTGGGCCGTCCGCTCATCCCTGCCTCCTCGCATCAACTACCACACAGAACACTTTAGTACGCGGTCGGGATCATTCAATGAATTTTTAACTCAGGACACTAG
>NZ_JBMIQH010000113.1:0-1433 GCF_056155635.1 Paraburkholderia sp. BR10141
CGAGCGGTCCATCATGCCTCGTGTGCGCGCAGGAAGCGGAAGAACTCCACGCCTTCGCGCAGACGCCGCTTCATCATGTCCCAGCTCGTGAGCATCTCGCGCACGATCTCCCAGATCTTCGACGGCCGGAAATAGAACTGGCGATAGAACTGTTCGAGGTGGTGATAGATCTCGTCGCGCGACAGATGTGAATAGCCGATCGCCGCCAGTTGCACGCCTTCCTTGCTCACCAGGTTGATGGTCTTGTTCTCTTCCATCCAGCCGTTTTCCACGGCCTGCTTGTACAGCGTCGTGCCCGGATAGGGCGCCGCCAGCGACACCTGAATCGTATGCGGATTGATTTCCTTCGCGTACTCGATCGTCTTCTTGATCGTGTCCTGCGTCTCGCCCGGCAGCCCCAGAATGAAGGTGCCGTGCACCTTGATGCCGAGCGTCTTGCAGTCGGCGCTGAAGCGGCGCGCGAAGTCCGTGCGCACGCCCTTCTTGATGTTCACGAGAATCTGGTCATCGCCCGATTCGAAGCCCACGAGCAACAGACGCAGGCCGTTTTCCTTCATGATCTTGAGCGTCTTGTACGGCACGTTCGCCTTCGCGTTGCACGACCACGTCATGCCGAGCTTGCCCAGACCGATGGCGATCGCTTCGGCGCGCGGCAGGTCGTCGGTGAAGGTGTCGTCGTCGAACATGAGCTCCTTGACTTCCGGCATGTTCTCGCGGATCCACTTCGCTTCCTCGAGCACGTTCTCGACCGAACGCGTGCGGTAGACGTGGCCGCTCACGGTCTGCGGCCACAGGCAGAACGTGCAGCGCGACTTGCAGCCCCGGCCCGTGTAGATCGACACGTACGGGTAGTTCAGGTAGCCGATGAAGTAATTCTCGATCTTCAGGTCGCGCTTGTAGATCGGCGCGACGAACGGCAGCGAGTCCATGTCTTCCAGCACCGGACGCCCCGGGTTGTGCTCGATCGAGCCGTCCTTCGCGCGCCACGAAATGCCCTTGACCTCGGCCAGCGGCATGCCTTCGGCGATTTCCTTGCAGGTGAAGTCGAATTCCTCGCGGCAGACGAAATCGATCGCCTCGCTCGCCGTGAGCGAATTGTGCGGATCGACCTGCACCTTCGCGCCCACCAGACCGATGACGATCGACGGCTTGCGCTTCTTGAGGTCTTCGCAGAAGAGCGCGTCGGTCGGGAACGACGGCGTGCTCGTGTGGATGATGACGAGGTCGTATGCGGCTGCAATCTTCAGCGTTTCTTCCACGCCCAGACCGTCGGCCGGTGCGTCGAGCACGCGGCTGTCGGGCACGAGGGCCGCGGGCTGCGCGAGCCAGGTGGGATACCAGAACGAGCGGATCTCGCGCTTTGCCTGGTAGCGCGAGCCCGCGCCACCGTCGAAGCCGTCATACGACGGGGCCTGCAGAAACAGCGTTTTCAT
>NZ_JBMIQH010000114.1:0-1378 GCF_056155635.1 Paraburkholderia sp. BR10141
TCGTAGCCAATGGAATGAGCGCCTCCCACCCATCGTCGAATCGGCAGATCATGGAGGCTTCCAAAGCCAACCTGGGGAAACGGAAATGACGCTCACGCCCGTTGGGATCGACATTGCCAAGAATGTCATGCAGCTGCACTACGTTGACCAAGAGACGGGCGAGATCGTGAACAAGCCCATCAAACGCGCACAGTTGCTCGAGCACTTTGCAAATCGGGCGCCATGCCTGATCGGAATGGAGGCTTGCGGAGGAGCGCACCACTGGGCGAGAGAGCTGTCGAAGATGGGACATCAGGTGAAGTTGTTACCTGCCGAGTTTGTCAAAGCATTCAATATTCGCAATAAGAATGACGCGGCCGACGCACTGGCGATCTGGTTTGCAGTACAACAGCCGAGCAAGCCCGTCGCTATCAAAACTGAAATGCAACAGTCGATGTTGGCACTGCACCGGGCTCGGCAGCAACTCGTCGAATTCCGTACGATGCAAATAAATGGGCTGCGTGGCATGCTGGCCGAGTTTGGCGAAGTCATGGGGCGAAGGCGCGGCGGGATGGCAGGTGTGATCCCTGACGTGCTTGCGAGGGTCGCCGAGCGACTTCCCGCTGTGCTCATCGACACCTTGCGCGAGCAGTGGAATCGTATCCTGCAACTGGATGCGGCAATTCGAGAAATCGAGCGCCGTATGCGCGAGTGGAAAAAGGAGGACCGCGCCGTGAAAGCCATAAGCGAAATCCCCGGTGTGGGATTACTAACGGCGACGGCCACCGTTGCCATGATGGGCGACGCCAAGGCCTTCAAATCGGGTCGGGAGTTTGCTGCATGGCTAGGACTGGTGCCGAAACAGACCGGTTCGGGTGGAAAGATAAATCTGCATGGAATCAGCAAGCGCGGAGATTCCTATTTGCGAACGCTGCTGATCCACGGCGCGCGTAGTGTCATGACAAACGCCAGGGACCCCGGACCATGGGTCCAGCAATTAAAGAAGCGTCGGTCCTGGAACGTAGTGATTGTTGCGCTAGCGAACAAGATGGCGCGAACAATCTGGGCAGTCCTGGCTCACGACCGTCCTTATCAAAAAGGATATGTGAGTGTCAAACCGACATAGTCGGAATCCCGTCGGCGAATGAAGTTTGTGGAAGACGAACGTTGAAAGGTTGCGCAGCGATCGAGTGTGATGACGAGACAGGTTGGACCATGACTCACGAAACCTGAATGACCGACTGAGCGTAAAGCTCGAGTAACCAGTGAGGTGTGAGTCAGCGGATTTCATAGGGGGCCGCAGCGATACGCATAGCTGCAACAAGCCCGGATATACATCTGCAACCCATTCTGTCGAATCTGAACACCGATGCTTGTGCAAACGGGAGGCGCTCATATA
>NZ_JBMIQH010000115.1:0-1369 GCF_056155635.1 Paraburkholderia sp. BR10141
AAAATCTATGGTCACCCCCGTTTTTGCAACCTTGATCGTTGACGTTGTGGTTGGCTTGCCTAAATCTATCCGGCGTCGTTGTGGGGATCACTCCCCGCGCCACGATGAGAGTCGCGCCTGATGGTCCTTAAAACCGCCGCGGCTTCGAGAGCCGATTTTTTTAACAGGTTGTCCGTCAGGCCGGTATGCCGTTCACGTCATCAAAGTTCAGCGGTCGCAAAACCAGGTGGGGGACTGCGGTAAAGCGTGGTTGGGGATCGGGCGCTCAGGCCGGCGCGTTGAGGCCCGGTCGCGCATCGAACGTGCCGTGGCGAGTCGCCAGTGCCCAGGCGGTGCGCGCCAGCTTGTTCGCCAGCGCGCAGGCCACGACGTTCGAGTGTCGGCGCGTGAGCATGGCGCGCACCCACTCGGCGAGCCGGCCACTCTGCCGATGGAGCTGCTGCATGTAGACGCGGGCGCACTGCACCAACAGGCGCCGGATGTTCTTGTCACCCCTCTTGCTGATGCCCAGCAGGTTCGCCCTGCCGCCCGTGCTGTATTGGCGCGGCACCAGTCCGATCGACGCGGCAAAGTCGCGGCTGCAGCCGTATTGCTTGCCGTCCCCCATTTCGGCGGAGAGCACGCTCGCCGTGATCGGACCCACGCCGGGGATCGTCAGCAAGCGCTGGCCGAGATCGTCGTCGGCGAGCTGGCGCGCCATCTCCTTGTCGATCTCGGCGATCTCCTCACTGAGGTACTTGAAGTGCGCATGCAGGCGCTCGAGGATCTCGATCAGGCGCGGCGGCAGCGTATGCTCGGCCAGCACGGCCGGCAGTCGCTTGATGACGGATTGCCCGACCGGCAGGCTGATGCCGAACTCAAGTAGAAAGCCGTGGATTTGGTTAACGGCCTTCGTGCGGTCACGAATCAACGAATCGCGCACACGGTGCAGTGCCGAGAGCATTTGCTGCGATTCGGTCTTCGGGGTAACGAACCGCATGGCCGGGCGCGACGCGGCCTCGCAGATCGCTTCGGCGTCCACGAAGTCATTCTTGTTACCCTTGACGAACGGCCGCACGAACTGCGGCGAGATCAGTTTGACCTGATGCCCGAAGCCCGCTAGCTTGCGGGCCAGGTGATGGGCGCCAGCGCACGCCTCCATGACCACCGTGCAGGCGTGAAACGCGGCGAAAAACTCAATCAGCTGCTTGCGCCCCACCTTCTTGCGAAACACGGCCTGGCCGTGCCGGTCCTGGCCGTGAAGGTGAAAGGAGTGCTTGCCCAGATCGATTCCAACCAGCGTCACATCCTGCATGATGGCCTCTCCAGAAAAGAAAACACCCTACAGCGTAACCCGCGTGTAGGGTGGGGGTGACCATCTCATTACCGC
>NZ_JBMIQH010000116.1:0-1353 GCF_056155635.1 Paraburkholderia sp. BR10141
GCTCGTGCTCGGCGCGGGCCCCGGCGGCTACTCGGCGGCGTTCCGCTCCGCCGACCTCGGCATGAAGACCGTGCTGGTCGAGCGTTATTCGACGCTCGGCGGCGTGTGCCTGAACGTGGGCTGCATCCCGTCGAAGGCGCTGCTGCACACGGCGCTCGTGATCGACGAAGCTGAAGCGCTCGGCTCGCACGGCATCACGTTCGGCAAGCCGCAGATCGACCTGGACAAGTTGCGCGACTTCAAGTCGGGCGTCGTCAAGAAGCTGACGGGCGGCCTCGCCGGCATGGCGAAGGCGCGCAAGGTCGAAGTCGTGACGGGCGTGGGCGCGTTCCTCGATCCGAACCACATGGAAGTGGTGGGCGAGAACGGCAAGAAGATCGTCAAGTTCAAGCAGGCGATCATCGCTGCGGGTTCGCAGGCCGTGAAACTGCCGTTCATGCCGGAAGATCCGCGCGTGGTCGATTCGACCGGCGCGCTGGAACTGCGTCAGATTCCGCAGAAGATGCTGGTGATCGGCGGCGGCATCATCGGTCTGGAAATGGCCACCGTCTACGCGACGCTCGGCGCGCAGATCGACGTCGTGGAAATGCTCGACGGCCTGATGGCCGGTGCGGACCGCGACCTCGTGAAGGTCTGGGAGAAGTACAACGCGAAGCGCTTCGCGAACGTCATGCTCAAGACCAAAACCACGAACGCCGAGGCGAAGGACGACGGCATCTATGTGTCGTTCGAGGGCGAAAAGGCGCTGGCCGAGCCGCAACGCTACGACCTCGTGCTGGTCGCCGTGGGCCGCTCGCCCAACGGCAAGAAGATCGGCGCGGACAAGGCTGGCGTAGCGGTGACGGATCGCGGCTTCATCGAAGTCGACAAGCAGATGCGCACCAACGTGCCGCACATCTTCGCGATCGGGGATGTGGTCGGCCAGCCGATGCTCGCGCACAAGGCCGTGCATGAAGGCCACGTGGCGGCGGAAGCGGCGCACGGCGAGAAGGCGTACTTCGACGCGCTGCAGATTCCTTCGGTGGCTTACACCGATCCGGAAGTGGCGTGGGCCGGCAAGACCGAAGACCAGTGCAAGGCCGAAGGCATCAAGTACGGCAAGGCGGTGTTCCCGTGGGCCGCTTCGGGCCGCGCGATCGCCAACGGCCGCGACGAGGGCTTCACGAAGCTGATCTTCGACGAAGAGACGCATCGCGTGATCGGCGGCGGCATCGTCGGCCTGAACGCGGGCGACCTCATCAGCGAAGTCTGCCTCGCGGTGGAAATGGGCGCGGATGCGACCGACATCGGCAAGACGATTCACCCGCACCCGACGCTGGGCGAGTCGATCGGCATGGCCGCCGAGCTGTACGA
>NZ_JBMIQH010000117.1:0-1286 GCF_056155635.1 Paraburkholderia sp. BR10141
CAGGCTGTTGAAATACCTCCCGCGCACGTCATCCGCGCAGGAGGGGTAAACGTTGAAACAATGAACCGGACAACACTGGAACTGAAGCGATGCGCGGAGCGGACGGCTATACCGAGTCGATGTTCACGATGTCCAGGCTGGATGACTTCGTTCCGGCCAATCACCCGTTGCGACCGATTCGGCTGTGGTTGAACGATGCGCTTACTCGTATGGATTCGGTCTTTTCGCGCATGTACGAGAACGACGCAAAGGGCGGACGACCGAGCATCGCGCCGGAGAAGCTGATTCGCGCACTGCTGTTGCAAGTGCTGTATTCGATTCGCAGCGAACGCATGCTGATGGAGCAAATCTCCTACAACATGCTGTTTCGCTGGTTCGTCGGACTGGCAATGGACGATGCGGTCTGGGACCACTCCACTTTCAGCAAGAACCGCGACCGATTGATGGTCCATGATGTCATTGTCAGTCTGTTCAACGAGACGGTCGAGACAGCACGCATGCGTGGCCACCTGTCGGGAGAGCATTTCAGCGTCGACGGCACGCTCATTCAGGCTTGGGCGGGACACAAGAGCTTCGTGCCCCGGACGAAGCCGGACGACGACTCGCCGCCTGACGGCGGTGCCAGCTCTCACGAGAACTGGCATGGTGAGAAGCGTAGCAACGACACGCATGAATCCAGCACGGACAGTCAGGCGCGATTGTTTCGCAAAAGCCGCGGCACGGGTGCGATGCTTTGCTACATGGGTCACGTGCTGACTGATAACCGGCATGGCCTCGTGGTGAACGCACAGGTGACGCAGGCTAGTGGCACAGCCGAGCGAGACACAGCGGCCGAAATGCTTGCGGACGCTGCGCAGTTTGCCAATACACCGATTACCGTAGGTGCTGATAAGAACTACGACACGGCCGGCTTCGTGGCAACGTGCCGCGCACACGGCGTGACACCACATGTCGCGCAAAACGATGGCCGCGCGGGCGGCTCGGCCATCGACGGACGCACAACGCGCTGGCCCGGATACGCCATCAGTCAACGCAAGCGCAAATGCATCGAACAGGTCTTTGGCTGGAGCAAGACCGTCGGCAGGATTCGGCAGGCGATGTTTCGGGGGCTGCACCGAGTCGACCAGCTCTTCCTGTTGACCCAGGCGGCCTACAACCTGACTCGCATGCGTACGCTCGCCGCCAAAGCGGCATAGGAGCGAGAGGCGGCAAGGAGATGGCATTGGTTCCACCTGAATCAAAGGCTTGAGCGTCAAATCGACATCACAAACCGGCGCAGCGACTCG
>NZ_JBMIQH010000118.1:0-1251 GCF_056155635.1 Paraburkholderia sp. BR10141
GCCGGTAGCGCCCGAAGCGGCGAATGTTGTGCGTCGCATACGGGCTCACGAATTCGATGTCCTCGGTGCGGACCTTCTCGCCCTCGGCCACCATGTCGCGCAGGGCCCGCATCATGTCCACCGTGTTCTGCAGGATCACGGCCGATGCGATGAGGTCATTGTAGCGTAGCCGTTTTTGTTGCTCTTCCGGCTCATTCTCCGCGATCACATCGCCGCCGAACGACAGCCATTTCGCGAAGCCGTTGTACGACTCGATCTTGTTGGTGTTTGCCGTCACGTCCTGGCGCAGTTCCCGGCTGCCCGATCCACTCGAGCAGAAAGACCGTGCGTACGACGTTGCCGAGTTCGCGTGCGGCGAGATACAGGCGGTTCTTGCGGCTCTCGGACCCAAGGCAGCGCAGCAGCAACGGCGAAGAGATCGTGCCCGCCTGGATCGACACCGCCACCTGCATGAGCTCCTGCCAGTGCCGTTCGATCAGCACCCAGTCGATGGTCGCCGTGAAAAGCCTGTCGATATGCCTGTACTTCGCGTCGCTGTGCGGGCGGTACAACACGAGATCTTTCCAGTTGCGGATTCTGGGCATCAGCTTGATGCCGAGCAGATGGGTGAACGCAAACACGGCGGCCGATTGTCCCTGCGTATCCGCATGCACGGTGTCGGCCTTGACGGACAGGCCGGCCTTGAGCAGCCCTTCGATTACATAGATCGCTTCCCAGACGCCCGGCGGGATGAAATGCCGGAATACCGCGATATAGTTGTCGGCGACGTGGCGGTAGGCGACCGCACCCATTTTCCGGTAGCGGAAGTGATAGCCGGCCAGCAGGTTGTTGTCGTAGAAGTCGTACTGCGTGCCGTCGGCCGCTACCGTCTTGCCGTCGCCCCAGTGCTTTGGCAGATCGAGCCGCAGGTATAGCTCGATCAACTCGCGCTGCGCGGCCTCGAGCCTGTCCAGATTCATACGCCGACGGTTCACGAATGACAGCATGTGCGCCGTCACGTCGGTATCGAGATGGCGTGCCGCCTGGGCCGGGCCCAGGTTGCAGCCCATCGCGAAAATCGTCAGCAAATACCGCTCGGCCGCCTTGCGTATCTGCGGATCGATCCCGGACAACGGTCCGAAGTGCCGGGTAAAATGCGTCCAGTGTTCGATGTTCGCGAGGGTTCTGGTGCAAATAGGTAGACGGGTTGAGAAAGTTCATATAGGTAGGATGGCTTATTGATCAAACAGAACCGCATTCCATACGGCGGGC
>NZ_JBMIQH010000119.1:0-1207 GCF_056155635.1 Paraburkholderia sp. BR10141
GCCTGGCGTTGCGCGCCCTGATGATCATCCGCGAGCGCTACGCCGATTTCGGGCCGACGCTGGCCCGCGAGAAGCTGGACGAATGCCACGGCATCCGGCTGTGCAAGGAAACGGTGCGCCAACTGATGACCCAGGCCGGCCTGTGGGTGCCGCGCAAACAGCGTCCACCGAAGGTCTACCAGCCGCGCGCACGGCGTGCATGTTTCGGCGAGCTGGTGCAGATCGACGGCAGCGACCACCGCTGGTTCGAGGACCGGGCGCCGGCCTGCACGCTGCTGGTGTACGTGGACGACGCGACGAGCCGGCTGATGCACCTGCATTTCACGCAGACCGAATCGACGTTCAGCTATTTCGAGGCCACGCGCGCGTATCTGGAGCGCCACGGCAAACCGGTGGCGTTCTACAGCGACAAGGCGAGCGTCTTTTACGTGAAGCGCCGCGCCGAGACTGCAGGCAAAGGTGTCACCCAGTTCGGCCGGGCGATGTATGAGCTCAATATCGACACGTTCTGCGCGAACTCAAGCCCCGCCAAGGGCCGCGTGGAGCGCGCCAACCTGACGCTGCAGGATCGCCTCGTGAAGGAACTGCGCCTGCGCGGCATCAGCACGCTGGACGAAGCGAACGACTGGGCCCCCGCCTTCATGGCGGCCTACAACGCGCGCTTCGCGAAGCCGCCCAGAAGCCGGTTCGATGCACACCGGCCGCTGCGTGCGGACGAGGATCTCGACGCAATCCTGACCTGGCGGGTACAGCGCAAGGTATCGGATTCACTCACGCTGCTGAACGACCGCGTGATCTGGCTGCTGAAGGACACACCGGCAACCCGCCGGCTGATCGGCCGCTACATCGAGGTATGGGAGTATCCGGACGGTCGCATCGAGCTGCGGGCCGGTGGTGCAGCACTGCCCTGTATCCCCTATGACAAGCTCTCGGAAATCGACCAGGGCGCCGTGATCGAGCACAAGCGGCTCGGCCATGCGCTGCGCGTCGCCCAGGCGCTGCAGGCGCAACGCGATAACCGTCGCGTATCAGGCTCGCCATCCCGCACCAATCGCGGCGCCGCGGTACGCAAACCGAAACCATTGCCTGGCGCACGGAAGCAGCGCGAAGTGACGCTCGAGGACTTGAATGCGGCGGTAATGGGGACTCACCGCAACCCGGGAGGCTCGGTGCTAAAAACCCCCTCCAGATAGATATAAAGGACTGC
>NZ_JBMIQH010000120.1:0-1138 GCF_056155635.1 Paraburkholderia sp. BR10141
AAATTCGGCGGTTCGCTCGCGAAGGTGGCGGCGCCCGACCTGGGCGCGATCGTCATCAAGGCCGCGCTCGAGCGCGCGGGTGTGAAGCCCGAGCAGGTGAGCGACGTGATCATGGGTCAGGTGCTGACGGCCGGTTCGGGCCAGAACGTGGCGCGCCAGGCATCGATCAAGGCGGGCCTGCCCGCGGCCGTTCCCGCCATGACGATCAACAAGGTGTGCGGCTCGGGCCTGAAGGCGGTGATGCTCGCGGCCAACGCGATCATCGCGGGCGATTCGGACATCGTCGTGGCCGGCGGCCAGGAGAACATGAGCGCCGCGCCGCACGTGCTGCCGGGCTCGCGCGACGGCTTCCGCATGGGCGACGCGAAGCTCATCGACAGCATGATCGTCGACGGCCTGTGGGACGTGTACAACCAGTACCACATGGGCGTGACGGCAGAGAACGTCGCGAAGGAATACGGCATCACGCGCGAAGAACAGGACGCGTTTGCGGCGCTCTCGCAGAACAAGGCGGAAGCCGCGCAGAAGGCGGGCCGTTTCGACGAAGAGATCGTCTCGGTGGAAATTCCGCAACGCAAGGGTGAGCCGCTGCAGTTCAGGACCGACGAGTTCGTGCGCCACGGCGTGACGGCCGAATCGCTCGCGGGCCTGAAGCCGGCGTTCAACAAGGAAGGCACGGTGACGGCGGCGAACGCGTCGGGCATCAACGACGGCGCAGCCGCGGTCGTGGTGATGTCGGCGAAGAAGGCCGAGGCGCTGGGCCTCACGCCGCTCGCGCGCATCAAGGCGTACGCCAGCGGCGGCGTCGATCCGAAGGTGATGGGCATGGGCCCGGTGCCGGCGTCGAAGCGGGCGCTGGAGCGCGCGGGCTGGTCGGTGAACGATCTCGATCTCATGGAGATCAACGAGGCGTTCGCGGCGCAGGCGCTGGCCGTGAACAAGCAGATGGGCTGGGACACGTCGAAGATCAACGTGAACGGCGGGGCGATTGCAATCGGTCACCCGATCGGCGCGTCGGGCTGCCGGATTCTCGTGACGCTGCTGCATGAAATGCAGCGCCGCGACGCGAAGCGCGGCCTGGCCTCGCTGTGCATCGGCGGCGGCATGGGCGTGGCGCTCGCGCTCGAGCGCGCTTGAT
>NZ_JBMIQH010000121.1:0-1133 GCF_056155635.1 Paraburkholderia sp. BR10141
CGTTCCGAAGCAGCTCCAGCACCCGCTTCACGTCCGGGTCGGCAAGGTCGCCTTCTGGTTCCTTGCGCGCGAGCAGCAAGTCCATCAGGTCGTTATCGCTCAGCTCGAGCAGGCGCGTGAGAGCGCCCACGTCGGCGTCGCTGAGTTCATGCTCATAGCGCTCGAAAAACCGCTCAAAAATCAGATCGTTTTCGAGCAGGCCGCGCCGCGCGCGCCAGCGAAGGCGCGCGCGGCGATGGGGGTCAGACTGGTGCGATTCCATTTCAGAACAACAACATCAAACCGCGCGGCGGAACATCAGTTCCTTGATCTTGCCGATCGCCTTCGTCGGGTTCAGGCCCTTCGGGCAAACGTCGACGCAGTTCATGATCGTATGGCAACGGAACAGACGGTACGGGTCCTCGAGGTTGTCGAGGCGCTCGCCGGTCGCCTCGTCGCGGCTGTCCGCGATGAAGCGGTAAGCCTGCAGCAGGCCTGCCGGGCCGACGAACTTGTCCGGGTTCCACCAGAAGCTCGGGCACGAAGTCGAGCAGCTTGCGCACAGAATACACTCGTACAGGCCATCGAGTTCGTCACGCTGCTCAGGCGACTGCAGACGCTCCTTCTCGGGCGGCGGCGTGTCGTTGATCAGGTACGGCTTGATCGAGTGGTACTGGTTGAAGAACTGCGTGAAGTCGCAGATCAGGTCGCGCACGACGGGCAGGCCCGGCAGCGGACGCAGCACGATCTTCGCCGGCAGGTCGTTCAGGTTCGTGAGGCACGCGAGACCGTTCTTGCCGTTGATGTTCATGGCGTCCGAACCGCACACGCCTTCACGGCACGAACGACGGAACGACAGCGTCTCGTCCACTTCCTTGAGCTTGACCAGCGCGTCGAGCAGCATGCGCTCGTGCGTGAGTTCCAGCTCGTACGTTTGCATGCGCGGCGCCGCGTCCTTGTCCGGGTCGTAGCGATAGACTTCAAAAATGCGTTTGGCCATTTCCAATTCCTTTTGACTGGCGTGTGCCTTAGAACGTACGCGCCTTCGGCGGCACGGACTCGACGGTCAGCGGTTGCATGTGGACCGGCTTGTAATCGAGTCGGTCGCCTTCGCTGAACCAGAGCGTATGGCGCAGCCAGTTTTCGTCGTCGCG
>NZ_JBMIQH010000122.1:0-1127 GCF_056155635.1 Paraburkholderia sp. BR10141
GATCCAGGCCGCGGGCAGGCGGGCGAGCAACACCACAGCGCTCGACAGCACGCCCACGATCAGCCAGGGCAACGCGGCGCGCAGGCGCCGCATCCAGTAACTCATTGCGTATTTCTCCGGCGATTCTCATTGCGCGCTTTTCGATGCGCGCTTTCTTCTTAATGCGTATTCGCCGGTTGCAGCGAGGCCGTCAAATCGACCTGGCCATCGGCCTTCAGCGCGGTGATGTGCGCCTCGACCACCTGCACCTTGAACTGCTTGCGCACGTCGTCGAGCCACGCGGCCCACGCCGGAAACGACGCGTTCTTCATCTGCACCTGCACCGTCGTGCCGATCAGCTGAATCTGCGCGCCCGTGAGCGCGTGATCGGCGAGCGACGCGGTGACCGCGTCCTTGAGCGCCTGGCCGCCCGGCGCCACGCTGGCCGCCGCGCCGGCCAGCGAACGCGCCTCGTCGGCCTCGGCCGTCATCTGCGCGAGTTCGCGCTGCATGCCGGGCAGGCTCTGACGCAGGCGCGCACGGCCGTCGGCGGCGGGCTGCCACAGCACCGACCAGCCGATCGCCAGCGCAAGCACCGCGCCACCCCACGTGAGCAGCGTCTTTTCGCGCGTCGAGCGCGCCTCCCAGAAGTTCGTCCAGGCCTCGGCCCACGCGCCGCTTATAGCCGTTGTCTTCACGATGCGCTCCTGATGGTCCATTTGCCCGTGCTGGCATCGACCGTGCCCGCAAGGCCGTTGCCCGCGAGGCGTTTCGCGAGATCGGCGTCGACGTTGACGCCTGGCTTGAAGGTCACGTCCAGACGCCGGTCGTGATAGTCGAGGGCCGCGATGCCGTTCGCGGGCACCGGACCGAGCGAGCGCGCGAGCCCGTCGGAGAGCGCGAGGAAGTCGTCGGGCGAGGGCTCGCCCGCGGCCAGGCGCAACTGCTGCAACTGGCGCGCCATCTGCCCGGCGGGATCGAGCACGACGGTCGTCTTCGGGAACGCGTTGAGGAGCAGCTCGGTCATCTGCGCGCTGATCGCGTCGCGCTGGCGCGCCATCATGAGCCACTGGATATTCGCGCCGACGACCGCCACGACGAGCGACGCCGCCACGAGCACGATCGGCACGCGCAGACGGCGCAGCGTC
>NZ_JBMIQH010000123.1:0-1103 GCF_056155635.1 Paraburkholderia sp. BR10141
GGGCAGCGATGACGCCAGTGACCAGTCCGGGCATCACGAGATCGCTCAGGCATCGCTGCAAATCCAGCAGTGAATCAGCTGCATGCTGTTGCTGAACCAGCAACACGCATGCGGTTTTCCCGACCTGCGCACACCTGATCCCCGGCCAACGATTGGCATGGCTTCTGCTTTATCGGTAAGGAACGAGGCCCGAACACGGGCCACCCATCAAGCCGGTACCTGGAGCCCCTATGACCGCATTGAATCTCGCCAGCACGGTGGCAACTTGCTCCCGTTCTTTCTCCCGGTACGGATTACGAGCGTCTCGCTTCACGTTTTCGACCCGTTTTCGCCCGCATCGCAGAGGGCGTGCTCGAGCGTGAGCGCGATCGCAGCCTGCCCTATGAGCAGATCGAATGGCTCAAGGCCGCCGGATTCGGCGCCGTTCGCGTGCCGGTCGAGCATGGTGGCGCGGGGGCTTCGCTGCCGCAACTGATTCAGCTGCTGATCGAACTGGCCGAGGCGGATTCGAATTTGCCGCAGGCACTGCGCGGCCACTTTGCGTTCGTCGAGGACCGGCTCAACGCGGAGCCAGGCCCGGCGCGCGACGTCTGGTTCAGGCGATTTGTCGACGGCGAACTGGTGGGAAACGCCTGGACCGAAGTCGGCAGCGTGGCGATCGGCGACGTGATCACGCGCGTGTCACGTGATGGCGCACGCTGGGTGGTGAACGGAGAGAAGTACTACAGCACGGGCAGCATCTTCGCTGACTGGATCGACGTGTTTGCGCGCCGCGACGACACGGGCGAAGACGTGATCGCGGCCGTGCGCGCGAGGCAGCCCGGCGTGACACATCACGACGACTGGGATGGCTTTGGCCAGCGCACGACGGGCAGCGGCACGACCACGTTTGTCGCCGCCGAGGTGGACGAGATCGACATCATCGATTTTTCGACGCGCTTCAAATACCAGACCGCGTTCTACCAGCTGGTGCTGCTCGCCGTGCTCGCCGTGCTCGCGGGCACGGGCCGCGCCGCGCGACATCTCGCAGGAGGTGCGTTCGCGCCGGCGCATCTTTAGTCATGGCAATGCGCCTTCGTTCGCGCAAGATCCGCAGGTCCAGC
>NZ_JBMIQH010000124.1:0-1067 GCF_056155635.1 Paraburkholderia sp. BR10141
GATAACGACGCCGGCGCCTTCGGCACTTATACGCAGGCGGGGCAGAACTACGGCACGTCGCTGCTCTGGACGCTCGCGCTGCTGATTCCGGTTCTCTATGTGAACCAGGAAATGGTCCTGCGCCTGGGCGCCGTGACCGGCGTCGGCCACGCACGCCTCATCTTCGAACGCTTCGGCAAGTTTTGGGGCGCCTTCAGCGTCATCGATCTTTTTCTGCTCAATGCGCTCACGATCGTCACCGAGTTCATCGGCATTACGTTTGCGCTCGACTTTCTCGGCGTCTCGAAGGTGCTCGGTGTCTGCATCGCCGCGGTTCTGACGATGGCGGCGGTCAGTACGGGCGACTTCCGGCGCTTCGAACGCTTCGCGATCGTGCTGTGCCTGTTGAGTCTGCTGCTGATCCCGGTGCTCGTTTCGATTCACCCGCCTGTGGGCGTTATCGCGCGCGACTTCTTCGTGCCGACCTGGCCGGCGAATTCGAAGCTCTCCGACGTGATGCTCCTCGTGATCGGCATCGTCGGCACGACCGTCGCGCCGTGGCAACTTTTCTTCCAGCAGAGCTACGTGATCGACAAGCGCATCACGCCGCGCTTCATGAAGTACGAAAAGGCGGACCTCTGGATCGGTATCGCGTTCGTGATCGTCGGCGCTGTGGCGATGATGGCCTTCACCGCCGCGCTCTTTGACGGCAAGCCCGAGTTCGGCAACTTCACCGACGCGGGTGGCGTGATTGCGGGTCTGCACAAGTACGTCGGCCAGACCTCGGCCACGATCTTCGCCGTGGCGCTGCTCGACGCGTCGATCATTGGCGCCGCCGCCGTCTCGCTCTCGACGGCCTATGCGATTGGCGATGTCTTCAAGGTCAAGCACTCGCTGCACCGCAGCGTGCTCGACGCGAAGGGTTTCTATCTCGTCTACTTCGGCATCATCGCGCTCGCGGCGGCCCTCGTGCTGATTCCCGGCAGCCCGCTCGGCCTCTTGACTGAGGCTGTGCAGACGCTGGCCGGCGTGCTGCTGCCGAGCGCAACGGTGTTCCTGTTGCTGCTCTGTAATGACAAGGCGGTGCT
>NZ_JBMIQH010000125.1:0-1000 GCF_056155635.1 Paraburkholderia sp. BR10141
TACGGGCATCGGCAAGTGGAGCTACGACGACTTCGCCAGGGCCGTGCGCCAGGGCGTGCGGCCGAACGGCGACACGCTTTACCCGGCGATGCCCTACCCGTCGTACGCACGCCTTTCCGACGACGACATGAAGGCGCTCTACGCGTACTTCATGCATGGCGTCGGGCCCGTGCAGGCGCAGAACCGCGCGGTGGACATTCCCTGGCCGCTCTCGATGCGCTGGCCGCTCGGCGCCTGGCGCCTGCTGTTCGCGCCGAAGGTGCAGGCGTTCGACGGCTCGCATTACAACGATGCGATCGTCGCGCGCGGCGCGTATCTCGTGCAGGGCCTCGGCCACTGCGGCGCGTGCCACACGCCGCGCGCACGCACGATGCAGGAGCTTGCGCTCACCGACCTCGAAGGCGACGACTTCCTCGCGGGCGGCGCCCCGATCGACGGCTGGGTCCCCTCCAGCCTGCGCGGCAACCCGCGCACGGGCCTGGGCAGCTGGAACGAGGACGACATCGTGCAGTTCCTCAAGTCGGGACGCAATCTGCATACTGCGGCGTTCGGCGGCATGACCGACGTGGTTCAGCACAGCATGCAGCACATGAACGACGCGGACCTGCTCGCCATCGCGCGCTACCTCAAGACGCTGCCCTCCAGTGACCCGAAGGAAACCGCGTATGCCTACGATCCCGCCGCCGCGCACAAGCTGCAAAACGGCGACGCGAGCGCACGCGGCGCAGCGGTCTATCGCGACAACTGCATGGCCTGCCACCGCAGCGACGGACGCGGCTACACGCGCGTGTTCCCGGCGCTCGGCGGCAACCCGGTCGTGCAGGGCAAGGACCCCACTTCGCTGATTCACGTGCTGCTCGCAGGCAGCGCGCTCGAAGGCACGCAATCCGCGCCCTCGTCGTTCACGATGCCGCCGTTCGGCTGGCGTCTGTCCGACCAGGAAGTGGCCGACGTGTCCACCTTCGTGCGTGCGAGCTGGGGCAACACCGGCGCGCCAGTG
>NZ_JBMIQH010000126.1:0-997 GCF_056155635.1 Paraburkholderia sp. BR10141
ATAGCGATCAAAGGAGGTTTGCACGAGAGCCGTCTGCGACGGCACCGACTCCCAGTCCATTGAACCATTGAAGTCCTACCGAAGCTGGACAAGGGCCGTCCGGAAGATGAACCCCTCTTCTGCATGCAAACATGCTATGTATCTGATTTGACTTCACGGTTCGCTCGCAAACGGCCCGCTCACTCATGCGATGAGCCGACTGCAATGATTGCTGTTCGGCGCTTGATTGGTGCTGGATCAATGCCGGGTGTGGCACAGCTGCACAGATGGCGGAAGCATCATTCTCGTCGTTCTTGCCGCCGACCACAAAGGGTTTCACATATTGTGTCGGCAGCAGTCGAACCGTGTGCCCCCTGCGAGATAAATTCCAGAGCCCAGAAGTGCGAACCGTGACGGTGTTCGATGCCGATCAGGCTCGGTTCCAATCTCGAAAAGAACTTGCGCAGCTGCGGAAGTTTGCGCAGCTGTATCGGAGCAAGATCTGCGAACAGGCAAGGATGGTGACGTGGCCCCGGTGGACAAGTGGCCCTATGGCGTGTTCACGCTAATATCGTTTGATCGTCCACTCTGGCGATGGAAATCACCGAAGCCCAATATCAACGGATCGAGCATTGTCTGCCACGACAGCGTGGCAACAGTCAGTCCGACGAACCTGCAAGTGCAGTGCGATCTTTATGTCGCCGAGCACGGCTGCAAGTGGCGTGGACTGCCGAAGCGCTTCGGTAGATGGCATACGATTTACACGCGGATGAACCGCTGGTCCAGAAGTGGCGTGCTGCGTCGCGTGTTCACGGAATTGCAGCGTGCACAGATCGTTCGCATCAGGATCGACGCGGTTTCGCTGGATAGCACTATGGTAAAGGTTCATCCTGATGGCACCGGTGCGTTAAAAAACGGACATCAAACAATCGTAAAGTCCCGAGGCAAAGGGAATACCAAGATTTATATGGTTGCCGCGGATGCTCGAACAGCCATAACGTTCGCGTTGTCTGCCGGC
>NZ_JBMIQH010000127.1:0-865 GCF_056155635.1 Paraburkholderia sp. BR10141
GTCGGGTAGCAGCAGCGCATTACTGCGCCACCGCCCCCTGAGAACCGGACGGGCGAGTCACCCCGCATCCGGCTCAAGCCATTCTTCAGCACCATGTTGTGGCACCGAACAACTTGACAGAACGCTTCGCAGTTCGACGGCGAGCGAAGTACGTGGTCCACACCGGATCAAACGGATTAGCCAGTCCCCGGACCTTGACGTGTCTCGTAATCGGGATCGTCATTGCGCGGAAGAGCCGAAACCCGCTGGCGCTGCCATCAGCGGGGCCCTTCGTAGCAAAGTCCCAGGACCGGTGCCCATCGACCCGGAAGTACCGGTTCCTCACCCACCGTGCTCCTTTCGTGGGATGCCGACGCCTGGCCCATTTCCAGAGCCGTTGCCAGATGTGCGAGTCTATCGATAAGAAGCTCGCTTTCGCCACGACGTGACGGTGATACATCGTCCATCCCCGGATAACCGGGTTGAGTTTCTGGATCAACGCCTCCTGCGTGACGCTCGCGTTCCCTTTTATGATTTCCCTGACCTTGTCGAGGAGCGATTTGACGCTCTTCTTTGCCGGCTTGATCAGCAGCTTGCCGTCGTACTTGCGCACGTTCTGGCCAAGGAAATCGAAACCCTCCGCAATGTTCGTGATCCTGGTCTTCTCTTCCGAGAGTTCCAGACCTCGAGCAGCCATAAACTGCCTGACCGCCGGAAGCACCTTGCATTCGAGCACTTCTTTCGACACGCCGGTGACAATAAAGTCATCGGCATAGCGGACGACGTTGAGTTGGGCGTTGCTGCGAGCAAGTTTGGACGTTCCCACGCTTGCATAGACTGCTGCCTCAAGCCCATCCAACGCCATATTCGCGATCACCGGCGAGAT
>NZ_JBMIQH010000128.1:0-827 GCF_056155635.1 Paraburkholderia sp. BR10141
GCCTTCAGGCGTCGCTCAACGGGCGGATAGTATTGCCAGCCTTTGCCGAGGCCCGGTAGATCGAGCTTGACCTGCTTCCATTTCGGATGGCCGTGCTCCTGCAGGTTGTCGAAGTTCGCGCAGAGCGAATCGGCAAAGCGCTTCAGGTTGCCGACCGTATCGCGCAGGTTGTAGTCATAGGTGACGAGAAAGGCCTTGACCGTCCATGTCGGCACGTCTTCCTTGAGCCAGTTCGGGTAACTCGACACGTGGATCGTCGCGGGATAGTAGGTCTGCTTTGCGCGCGCCGTTTCCGGCGCGTTCGCATCGACGCGCAGGAAGCGGATCTGCTGCAGCAGTTCGGGGTTCATGTCGGTAAAGAGCTTGGCGGGTTGCCCGGCGACGATGATGGCCACATCGATCTTCTTGACGATGAGCGCGGCCAGCGCGTCCTCGTTGCTCAGGTGCTGCGCGTTCTGCTCAGGAATCGGCTGGCCGAACATGAGTCGGTACAGCGTCGTCGCCGACTGCGCGGTGCCGCTGCCGATCAGCCCGACGCTCATTACCTTGTCCTTGATCTCGTTGATCGTCTTCATCGGCGAGTCGTTACGCACGACGAAGTAAATCTCTTCGTCGTAGAGCGGCATGATGAGCCGCAGCGGCCGTATCAGCGTGCCGGCCTCTTCGTTGCCGGAATTGGCCATGTCGACGTAGGCCTGGTAGACGTCGGACTGCACGAGCGCGAGCTTCACGCCGGGCTCGAAACGCATGCGCTGCACGTTTTCGGCCGAGCCTTTCGATGGGATCACTTCGAGATCGATGCCCGCCGGCTGCGCGACCCATTTCGC
>NZ_JBMIQH010000129.1:0-793 GCF_056155635.1 Paraburkholderia sp. BR10141
GTAAAATCCACCGACGACAACGCATGACAAGCATGATGACAAAGACGAAGACGCCATGCAAGACGCTGCCCGCTGGCATTGGCAAGGTACTGAAGCGGCTGCACTACCCGCTGGATGTGATCCTGCTGTGCGTCCGGTGGTACGTGGCGTACTCACTGAGTCTACGAAACCTCGAAGAAATGATGGCCGAGCGGGGTATCGAGGTGGACCATTCGAGCGTGCACCGGTGCGTTATCAAGCTGCTGCCGGTGTTTGAAAAAGCATTCCGCAAACGCAAACGGCCTGTCGGCAAGCGCTGGCGCGTCGATGAGACCTATGTCAAGGTCAAAGGCCATTGGAAATATTTGTACCGTGCCGTGGACAAAGCGGGCAACACGGTGGATTTCCTGCTGTGCGCCCATCGGGACAAGGCCGCGGCGCGCCGCTACTTCGAGAAGGCGATTGAACAGAACAGCGAGCCCGAGACAATCACCGTGGACAGGAGTGGCGCCAATCTGGCTGCGCTTGAAGCGCTCAATGCCGAGCGCTTAACGCCGATCAAGGTCCGGCAAAACAAATACCTAAACAACGTCGTCGAGCAGGATCACCGTGCCATCAAACGCATCATCAAACCGATGATGGGGTTCAAGGATTTCCGCTGTGCGCGCATCATCCTGTCTGGCATAGAGATCGCACACATGATCCGCAAGGGGCAGATGTGTGACGATGGCGTCGCCTCGACTGCAGCTGAACAATCCTATTCTCTCGTGATGTAAGCAATCCTCTTCATCTCAGGCGCCTGATCGTCGCATCG
>NZ_JBMIQH010000130.1:0-751 GCF_056155635.1 Paraburkholderia sp. BR10141
TCCCGGGCGGGCAGTTCAAACTCCCCCACTTATGGGCGCGTAAATTCCCCCACCTCGTGAAGCAGGACGAGATCGTTATTTAGCTCTCTTTCGTTTTTCGCGCAAGGGTTTCGGCGGCCTCCTTGAGCCGGTAGCTACGACCATCGAATTCGAGCAGGTGGCAGTGGTGCATGAGGCGGTCGAGAATCGTGGAACTCATCGTGTTGTCGCCGAGATAGGAACCCCAGTCCTGGACGACGCGGTTCGAAGTCACAACGACGCTGCGATGAAGCTTGTAACGCTGATGGATCAGGGTCTGTAGCAGTGCGCCGGCCTCATCGGGGATAGTCCGCGAGAGGAACAGGTCGTCGAGCACGAGCAGATCGCAATCGAGGATGGCGCGCAGCCGCGCCTGTCGCAGCTCGGGCGCACTGAGCGCATAGCGGTTAAAGAAGTCGTCGGTTTCGAGATACTGCACCTTGTGCCCCTGCAGAATGGCCTGATACGCAACGGCCTTCGCAACATGAGACTTCCCAGTACCCGGTTTACCTATGATCAGCGCGTTCTTGCCTTCGGCGACGAACTTCAGTGCGTGCAGCTGGAAGCACGCCTGGCGAGGCAACTTTGGATTGAATGACCAGTCGAATTCCGTCAGGGTCAGCTTCTCTTCAAGGCCCGACTGCTGGTAGCGGCGCTCGATCAGGCGTGACTGCCGCCGGTCGAGTTCGTCCTGCAGGATCAGCGCAAAGGTCTCGAGGAACGGTTGCTGGGT
>NZ_JBMIQH010000132.1:0-721 GCF_056155635.1 Paraburkholderia sp. BR10141
TGCCGTAGTTCTGCCCCGCCTGCGTATAAGTGCCGAAGGCGCCGGCGTCGTTATCGCCGACCATGACGATGAGGCCGGGGCCGAGGATGGCGAGCAGTGTGCGCAGGCGCGCCATCCAGTTGCTGCGCGGAGCGGTGTCGTGGCGGGCGATCGTGCCGAGGGCGCCTTTGATATCGCCCACGTGCGCGTCGTCGAGCACGGCACTCCGACGTTGTGTGATGTTAGCAGGAGTGGTGGACATTTCTGGTTATTCCTTAGCAGTGCTGCTGGAAATCGATGATCGAGGCGTGGCACTGTCCTGCCGCCTGCCGGTATGGATGCAGTCGGCACACAGTCGGCCACGCCGGGCCGTGTCAGCGAGCGAGCTGTTTGAGCGCCGTCCAGATGGCAGCGACTATGCCGTACGATGCGTTCGAACGGCCATCGAGCGCGAGCATGCCGTTGTAATGCGTGCGAGCTTCTTCGACGTGCGGGAGCTGCGAAACGAGCAGAGCGAAGTGCATGATGATTCCTCCAGATGCTTCAAACGTGGCGCCATCGATCAGGCGTGCCTTCGTTTCGCTACACGCGGGGCAATATGCCCGAGCGTGTGGGAGGAACGTATGCGGACTGATGTCAGGCGAAGTGGCCCGCGTTCTGCGAGAACGCAAGGCGAGATGTGCAGGATTTAGGCTCAGGGTCGGGCATCGTGAACTCCTCTTTCATTTGGGTCCGGTTCATG
>NZ_JBMIQH010000133.1:0-708 GCF_056155635.1 Paraburkholderia sp. BR10141
GTATGCGAATACTGCTTGTCGAAGACGACCCGATGATTGGCGAAGCTGTCCAGGCTGCGCTGAAGGACGCCTCGTACGCGGCAGATCGCGTCACGGACGGCGCGCTCGCGCTGACCGCGTTCGCCGCGCAGCGCTATGACCTGATCCTGCTCGACCTCGGCCTGCCCGGCCGGGACGGCCTCGATGTGCTGGCTGGAATCCGCGCGAAGGGCAGCGCGGTACCAGTCATCATCATCACCGCGCGAGACGGCCTCGACGACCGCCTGCGCGGGCTCGACGGCGGCGCCGACGATTACATCCTCAAACCGTTTGAAATGGCCGAACTGCTCGCGCGGATTCGCGTGGCGATCCGGCGTCAGGTCGGCTCGGCGGCACCCGTGCTGAGCAACGGCATCGTGTCGCTTGACCCGGCGACACGCGAAGTCGCGGTCGGCGAGTGCACGCCGATACAGTTGTCGAACCGCGAGTTTTCGTTGCTACGCGCGCTGCTCGTACGGCCCGGCGCGATCCTGTCGCGAAGCGAGCTCGAGGACCGCATCTACGGCTGGGGCGAGGAAGTCGAAAGCAACGCAGTCGAAGTCCTGATCCACTCGCTGCGCCGCAAGCTCGGCAGCAGTGTGATCAAGAACGTCAGAGGTGTCGGATGGATGGTGTCAAGAAACGGCTGAAAGAATCGATCCAGTTCCGTCTGTCAGTCGCGCTCTCGGT
>NZ_JBMIQH010000134.1:0-681 GCF_056155635.1 Paraburkholderia sp. BR10141
GTCGGCGGAGCGGAACGCCGCCGAGTAGCCGCCGGGGCCCGCGCCGAGCACGAGCATGTCGCATTCGACATCGGCGCTGCCGCTGAAGCTGCCGGCTTGCGGGGCCGCGGTTTTCGAAACTTCTGCGGCCTTCGGTGCTTCAGCCGCCTTCGGTGCTTCGGCAGCCTTGGGCGCTTCAGCCTTCGGAGCCGGCGCCGCTGCGCCTTCCGACGCCTCGACCAGCGCGATCACCGTGCCCTGCGAAGCCTTGTCGCCGGCTTTGATCTTCACTTCCTTGACGGTGCCCGCGACGTCGCTGGGCACTTCCATCGTGGCCTTGTCCGACTCGAGCGAGAGCAGCGTCTGCTCCTTCTCGATGACATCGCCCGCCTTGATATTGACTTCAATGACCTCAATGTCCCTGAAGTCGCCGATAGCCGGCACTTTTACATCGATAAGCGTCATGGATTGATTTCTTCCCTGCGGTTGTACCGGGGCTCGTCGCGGATCAAAGCGATACCCGTCGATAGTCGGCCAGAATCGTGACGAGATAGGCATTGAAGCGGCCAGCTTCTGCGCCATCAATGACGCGATGATCCCATGAAACCGACAGGGGCAGCATGAGGCGAGGCACAAACTGCCTGCCATCCCACACCGGCTTCATCGCGCTCTTCGACAGGCCGAGGATCGCCACTTCCGGTG
>NZ_JBMIQH010000135.1:0-653 GCF_056155635.1 Paraburkholderia sp. BR10141
CTAGACATCATGTATGGACCTGCCGCACCTCAAGGGACGCGGATTAAGCTTGAGGTGGGCTACACCGCGGCTCAGAGCCGCATTGAGGGGGCAGGTCATGAACAAGTTTAGCAAGTACGTGGGCCTGGATGTACATCAGGAAACGGTTGCCGTGGCGGTCGCCGACACGGCTGGCGAAGTGCGGTATGTGGGCGAGATTGTGAACACACCTGAGGCCATTGCGAAACTGGTCGCACAGCTCAAGCGGGGCACAGGACGGCTTGCGTTCTGCTACGAAGCCGGCCCCTGTGGCTACACCATTTGCCGACAGCTGCGGGAACTCAAGCAGGACTGCCAGGTCGTGGCGCCGTCGCTGATTCCGAAGAAGCCGGGCGAGCGCGTGAAGACCGACCGGCGCGATGCCCTGAGCCTGGCGCGCCTGTATCGCGCCGGTGAGTTGAGCCCCGTGTGGATTCCGGATCAGGCACAGGAGGCGCTGCGCGATCTGACCCGTGCGCGTGAGGACATGAAGCATCTGCAACGCCAGGCCAAGCAACGGCTGCTGTCATTTCTGGCGCGGCATGGCCATCGCTACACGGGCCGCTCCAGATGGACGCAAGCGCATTGGCGCTGGCTGGAAGGCATCAGGTTCGCCCGGCCGGAGCAACAGATCG
>NZ_JBMIQH010000136.1:0-640 GCF_056155635.1 Paraburkholderia sp. BR10141
TCGTAAGCGATCCATTATCGCCGTCCCTCTGAGTGGTGGACAGGCGCGTTGATTCGTGGAGTGGATATGCTGCGAATCAGTTCCGGGGGGCCGGCATCCGCCAAGGCACGAGCGCCTCGTAGTCGTCGGCGGTCTTTGCCAGAGGCAGGCGCTCGAACAGCCAGGTCAGGTAACGGTATGGATCGATACCGTTGGCCTTGCATGTTTCAACGAGACTAAAGAGATTTGCGCTGGCATGTGCGCCGGCAACCGTATCTGCGAACAGGAAGCCCTTGCGTGCAACGACAAACGGGCGAATGGAATTTTCACAGAAATTGTTCGATGCCGGCCAGTCGCCGTTCTCGAGGTAACGCACAAGCTTCGGCCACTGCTCACGTAGATAGCTCAGTGCCCTGCCGAGCAGGCTCTGGGGCAGCACTCCCGGAGACTGCTCGATCATGAGATCCTTGATGACCTGGAGTACGCGGGCGCTATAGCGTTGCCGCAGGCGCTGACGCCGCCCTGCATTCCACGTTTTACTGCGTGCCTCGGCGGCAAACAACTTGCCAAACAGTTTGATGAAGCGTGTTGCGAGCAGATCTGGCGTACGTGCTGCCTTGGGAACATTTTCCTCTGCCTTGACGAAGTAACGTCTCGCGTG
>NZ_JBMIQH010000137.1:0-617 GCF_056155635.1 Paraburkholderia sp. BR10141
TCGAACGTGAGCTTGCCGTCGGGCTTCGGATACTCGATCGGCTTGCACTGCGAAGCGGGCTTGAGCATCTCGTGGTCGCGATGCTGGTGATGCAGCGTCCACGGCACGTTGCCGCCCAGCAGCTTCTGCTCGATGCCCACCATCAGCGTGCCCAGGTACAGGCCCTTGCTCATCCACTGCTTGAAGTTGCGCGCCCTGTACAGTTCCGTGTGGAGCCACGACTGCTTGAACGCTTCCGGGTAAGCCGCGAGTTCATCGCTCTGGCGGCCTGCCTGCACGGCTTCGAACGCCGCATCGGCGGCCAGCATGCCGGTCTTGATCGCCGCGTGGCTGCCCTTGATGCGCGAGGCGTTCAGGAAGCCCGCGTCGTCGCCCACGAGCGCGCCGCCCGGGAACACGAGCTTGGGCAGCGACATCAGGCCGCCTGCCGTGATCGCGCGCGCGCCATACGAGACGCGCTTGCCGCCTTCGAGGTACTTGCGGATTTCCGGGTGCGTCTTGTAGCGCTGGAACTCCTCGAACGGCGAGAGATACGGGTTCTGGTACGCAAGACCGACGACAAAGCCCACCATCACCTGGTTGTTGTCGATGTGGTACAGGAACGAGCCGCCGTACGT
>NZ_JBMIQH010000138.1:0-570 GCF_056155635.1 Paraburkholderia sp. BR10141
TCAAGAAACGGCTGAAAGAATCGATCCAGTTCCGTCTGTCAGTCGCGCTCTCGGTTGCGATCCTGGTCGTCGCGACCGCGGCGGCGGCCTTTTCGTTCTCGTCGGCGTACGTCGAGGCACATGAATTCCAGGACGACGTGCTGCGTCAGATTGCGACGCTGCTCGATCGCCAGAGCGCGCCGATGCCTGCTTCGCCGACCGGCAGTGCCATACACACGCCGGAGAGCGACGAAGCGCCGCGCGTGATCGTCGAACCGCTGAAACGCGACGGGGCGCCGCTTGCTGCCGGCGACTGGCGACTCGCCGGTGCAGCGACGCTGCCGGACGGTTTCCATACGCTCGATGCGGACGGACGGGCGGTGCGCGTGCTGATTCACACGCTCGCGAACGGCGAGCGTATCGCAGTCGCCCAGGATGCGGGCGTGCGGGATGACACCGCGCGCGAAGGCGCAGGGCGGACAGCGATGCCCCTAATCATCCTGCTGCCGATTCTGCTGCTGGTCGTCGCCGATCTGGTACGCAAGATGCTGCGGCCGGTCGCGTCGCTGTCGGCCGAAATCGACGCGCGCA
>NZ_JBMIQH010000139.1:0-563 GCF_056155635.1 Paraburkholderia sp. BR10141
TCCCACACCGGCTTCATCGCGCTCTTCGACAGGCCGAGGATCGCCACTTCCGGTGCGTTGATGATCGGCGTGAAGTGCGTGCCGCCGATGCCGCCGAGCGACGAGATCGAGAAGCAGCCGCCTTGCATCTGGTCCGGCTTGAGCTTGCCTTCGCGCGCGAGCTTCGAGAGCTCGGCCATTTCCTTGGCAATGTCGACGAGACCCTTCTTGTCCGCGTCGCGGATCACCGGAACGACGAGGCCGTTCGGCGTGTCGGCGGCAAAACCGATGTGGTAGTACTGCTTGAAGACGAGGTTGTCGCCGTCGAGGCTCGCATTGAACGCCGGGAACTTCTTGAGCGCCGCGACGCAGGCCTTGATCACGAACGCGAGCATCGTGAACTTCACACCCGCCTTCTCGTTTTCCTTGTTCAACTGCACGCGCAGCGCTTCGAGGTCGGTGATGTCCGCTTCGTCGTTGTTCGTGACGTGCGGGATCATGACCCAGTTGCGATGCAGGTTCGCGCCGGAGATCTTCTTGATGCGCGACAGCGGCTGCGTGTCGATCGGGCCGAACTTCGTGAA
>NZ_JBMIQH010000140.1:0-535 GCF_056155635.1 Paraburkholderia sp. BR10141
TAAAGCATTGCTCGCGCAACCGCTGCGCTCGCATTCGTAGCACACTATGGACGCCCCCCGTTTGCGCTAGTGTCTCGAGTGATCTGACGTGACAGGAACGACATGCGGCTTTATACATGGCCTCGTCCCGTTTGCCAAATGATCTGGTCTACAGCGAGCAGGTGCTGGATTGCATATATACATTCGGCCTGTTGATGGCACGGTTATGCCTGGCCCCAATGGATTTCGCCCGACGACTCCTTCATATATCCACGGCTTCGAAAGCCCTAACAGGTTGCGGAAATACACCCCCGGCGGAAGCGGCGCGCCTCGATGTACGCGCCCGCCAGTCGCAAACTTTCGCATTGTGCAATCTCAACGCGAATTCAACGTTCTTTCGGCGGCTTGAGGCCGACTTCTGGCCTCCTTGCCACGCTTTCCGCCATTTATGAGCGGATTTGTGCCAGGGATCGCATGCGCACGAGGTTGTATGCCGCCAGGTTCAACACGAACATCTGGTCCACCTTCTTCAAGCCACGCACCATCACCTGGCGCA
>NZ_JBMIQH010000141.1:0-540 GCF_056155635.1 Paraburkholderia sp. BR10141
GCGCGTTGCCGTTCGCATCCTTGAGCGTGGCCGTCAGCGTCGAGGTGCTGCTGCCATTGGCCGTGATGCTCGTGGGCGAGGCCGTGAGCGTCGAGACGGTCGCCGTGGAGGTATCCGCGACCAACTCAACCGATGCTGTGTTGCTGCCCGCAACCGCCGTCGCTGTGACCGTTGCCGTGCCCGACGTGGTCGAGGTGAGCGTGACCGTGGCCTGGCCGCTGCTATTGGTCGTGCTGGTCGTCGCCGAGAGCGTGCCCAGCGTCGTGCTCCACGTCACCGTCAGGCCTGAGCCGAGCGCGTTGCCGTTCGCATCCTTGAGCGTGGCCGTCAGCGTCGAGGTGCTGCTGCCGTTTGCCGTGATGCTCGTGGGCGAGGCCGTGAGCGTCGAGACAGTTGCTGTCGAGGTGTCTGCGACAAACGTCACCGATGCCGTGTTGCTGCCTGCCGTTGCCGCGGCTGTCACCGTCGCCGTGCCAGCCGTGGTGGACGACGTAAGCGTGATCGTCGCCTGGCCGCTGCTATTGGTCGTGCTGGTCGTGC
>NZ_JBMIQH010000142.1:0-525 GCF_056155635.1 Paraburkholderia sp. BR10141
CACGTCCGGTTCTGCGAGGGCCTGCGGGTGCGATTCCCGTGGGCTACTCACCTAAAGGACATGGCCAAGCCAATACTCGACGAACTGTGGGCACTCATCGAACCGCTGCTGCCCCCTCCCAAACCACGGCGAACCCGTTATCCGGGGCGCAAGCCGCTCGACAATCGTGCAGTGCTCACCGGCATTCTCTTCGTCTTACAGACAGGGCTGCGTTGGGATCTGCTACCTCGCGAAATGGGTTGCGGCAGCGGCATGAGTTGCTGGCGTCGCCTCCGTGACTGGCAAGCAGCTGGCGTCTGGGAGCAGTTGCACGAGGTGCTGCTTGCACGATTGCGCGCAGCTGACCAAATCGACTGGTCTCGCGTCATCGTCGACTCCTCTTCAATCCGCGCTGTGGGCACAGGTCAAAAACAGGACCGAATCCCACAGACCGCGCTCGACCTGGTTCAAAGCACCATCTCATCACCGAGGCGCAGGGCATCCCGCTCGCGGTGATTCTGACCGGCGCCAACCGCAACGACGTCA
>NZ_JBMIQH010000143.1:0-521 GCF_056155635.1 Paraburkholderia sp. BR10141
GTGCTTCGAGCGCGCGGTCGATCGCCTTGTCGAGCACGTGCCAGTCGTCGGCCGCACGTGGCTTCAGGCCAGCTTCGGCCTCGTCCCACGCGACCTCGAGATCCTTGATGCGTGCCTTGCCGCCAGGCAGGTCGCCCCTGGCAACGACAGCGGACACGTCGGCCGCAATCCTGCGGAACTGGGAGAGGTCGCCGAGCTTCGACGCGCTCGCAGGCGAACCGCCCTGCGCAGCGGCGGACGCCGTGGTCGATGCGGCGGCGCTGCCGACCTGTTTGGAGCAACCGGCCGCGAGGCCGAGCGCAGCGCACACGGAAACGGCAACGAGCAGACGCGAAAGCGTGGTGGGATAACGCATGAAAAATCCTCGATTCGATGTTGAAAGAAACGTGACGGTCACTCGGCGCTCTCGACGCGCGCGCGGCTACTCGCGCCGATCTGCGCGACGGCGACGAGCACGACGATCACGGTGAGGAACAGCAGGCTCGTCGAAGCGGCCCCCATGCCGAACCCGCCGTAGCTGC
>NZ_JBMIQH010000144.1:0-514 GCF_056155635.1 Paraburkholderia sp. BR10141
GAGCACCGTCTTGATAAGGCGGGGGTCGATGGTTCGAATCCATCCAGACCCACCACTGTCTGTGGCGGGCAGATCCCTTGAGTATGTGTGACTGGGGGATTAGCTCAGCTGGGAGAGCACCTGCTTTGCAAGCAGGGGGTCGTCGGTTCGATCCCGTCATCCTCCACCAATCCTCAATGCACAGCGTTCTGCACGAAGCAGAACCTTTTGCATTGGCGATTGAGCCAGTCAGAGCGGTATGACGCATCACTGCGAAATATCGGCTGTCGTTCTTTAACAATCAGGAAGAAGTAGTAAAGAGATTCATCCAAAACACACCTGGAGATGGGTGTGGAGTAGGTGAATCAGGGTTGTGATTGTATCAATGTATTTTTAAGTGATCGAAAGATTGCCTTGAAATACGGCGCAACACGAATACTCAACCTGTAGCGAGTGGGTCCGAAGTGAGCAATCACCGCGAGACACACCCGTTATAGGGTCAAGCGAACAAGTGCATGTGGTGGATGCCTTGGCG
>NZ_JBMIQH010000145.1:0-472 GCF_056155635.1 Paraburkholderia sp. BR10141
CCCTCGCTTACTGGAGCGCGAAGGCCATTCGCAACCAGTATCTGAAGAATCCCGGCCCCCTGGTGAGCGTGTGAAGAGCCGCATGACGATCATGAAGAAAGACCTGGTCCCCATGCGATTCGTTCGTAAAAGCGCACGCGGTGCACTGCGCCGCCTGAACCCCGTTTCGAAGGCGGCGCTCACGCTCGCCACCTGTGCTGTGTTATCCATGGCTTTTGGGCTGCTCACGGCCCGTGCCGCCAACGCCGCTGCCAAGCCCGCAGACCCCGCGCTCGTCGCGCACGGCGAATACCTGGCACGCGCCGGCGACTGCGTCGCCTGCCATACCACGCAGGGCGGCAAGCCCTTCGCGGGCGGCCTGAAGCTCGACACGCCGATCGGCGCGATCTACTCGACCAACATCACACCCGACGCGATTACGGGCATCGGCAAGTGGAGCTACGACGACTTCGCCAGGGCCGTGCGCCAGGGC
>NZ_JBMIQH010000146.1:0-442 GCF_056155635.1 Paraburkholderia sp. BR10141
TTACGCCTTCGCCTTCCTGCGACGCAAGCTCCTGCGTCAGCAGGCGCTCGCCGATACAGCGCTTGATGCGCGAGATCTGTGCCTCGGGCGTTGTCACGTTGTCAAGGGCGGTCGAGTAATATGACCATCAAGTGGTTGCGGGTTTTTCGAGGCGCCCGAATTTGTCTACGAGCCGCATCAGGACTGGGTTGCGGGCTCGTCGCGGGCAGATCGGTTAAAGTCAAGGGTTTGGGGGTTGAAAATGGCTACAAACCCATGCTGGCAGGCGATTCCCACGAAATTGAGCGTCGAGCAGTTCGAGCAGTTTGTCTGGCCGCACCTCTGAACAAAGCCGCCGACAAGCTGTTTGCCGGGATCCGAGAGGGCGCGGTCATGATGACCGACAGCTATATGAGCGCCTCCCGTTTGCACAAGCATCGGTGTTCAGATTCGACAGAATGGG
>NZ_JBMIQH010000147.1:0-427 GCF_056155635.1 Paraburkholderia sp. BR10141
AGATGCACATCGAGATCGGCAGGCACCGCCTGATCCACATGCCTGAGAAACGCCATGAATTCCTTATGTCGGTGGCGCGGCTTACATTGCGCAATAACTTCACCGGTTGCCGTATCGAGCGCGGCGAACAGAGTGGTGGTGCCGTGCCGGACGTAATCATGTGTCACTCCTTCGAGATAGCCCAACCCAATCGGCAACATCGGCTGCGTACGCTCCAGCGCCTGACACTGGCTCTTCTCGTCGACGCATAGCACCAGGGCATTGGTCGGCGGACTCAGGTGCAGGCCGACGATATTGCGCACCTTCTCCACGAAGTAGGGATCATTAGACAGCTTGGAGCTTTTTGACCGATGAGGCTGTACGCCGAACAACGACAGATATCGGGCCACCGAACTCTTCGAAATCCCTGTCTGCGCAGCAGCGCAGC
>NZ_JBMIQH010000148.1:0-418 GCF_056155635.1 Paraburkholderia sp. BR10141
TCGGGGGCAACAGATCAGAAAACCGCATCCGTTGTCATTGCTCGCCAGACCGCCACGCGGCGACGTGACCTGCCCGAGGAAAAGCCCTTTGTCGGACGTGCCGTCGCCGAAGTTCGGCGCTGGCGATTAAGCGCCCGTTCGCAGCGGCCCACCGGAAAGTGACGAACCGGCCCAAGTCGATATGCCCCCTGTTTAACGCCCACCTGCCGTAAATGTATGAGCGGGGAAGCGGCTCCCGAAGAACCCGGCTAAGGATCTGCTAAGTCTGAGTGTTCAGACTGCAGGTCTGTCACCCGATTTCCGAGGAGCCACCGTATGACCTACACGTCCGATCGACCGGCGACACGCTGGCTCAACAAGGTGCCCGCGATCACTTTCGCGTTCTGGATCATCAAGATCATGTCGACCACGGTCGGCG
>NZ_JBMIQH010000149.1:0-404 GCF_056155635.1 Paraburkholderia sp. BR10141
CACCGGAAGTGGCGATCCTCGGCCTGTCGAAGAGCGCGATGAAGCCGGTGTGGGACGGCAAGCAGTTCGTGCCGCGCCTCACGCTGCCGCTGTCGCTCTCGTACGATCACCGCGTGATCGACGGTGCAGCGGCCGCGCGCTTCAACGCGTACCTCGCTTCGATCCTCGGCGATTTCCGCCGCGTGATTCTGTAAAACCGATTTGACCGGCACGCGCTAACGCGCCGCACGTCCACGACGTGCGCGCTGCGGCAGGCGCGGCCGGTCATCCTTTAGGGGTAGGGGACACCATGAGTCTCGTCGAAGTGAAAGTGCCGGATATCGGCGACTTCAAGGACATCGACGTCATCGAAGTCAATATCAAGGCGGGCGATGTCATCGAGAAGGAGCAGACGCTGCTCTCGC
>NZ_JBMIQH010000150.1:0-391 GCF_056155635.1 Paraburkholderia sp. BR10141
GCCCTGGCGCACGGCCCTGGCGAAGTCGTCGTAGCTCCACTTGCCGATGCCCGTATTCGCGTCGGGTGTGATGTTGGTCGAGTAGATCGCGCCGATCGGCGTGTCGAACTTCAGGCCGCCCGCGAAGGGCCTGCCGCCCTGTGTGGTGTGGCAGGCAATGCAGTCGCCCGCGCGCGCGAGGTATTCGCCATGTGCGACGAGAGCGGCATTCGGTTGCTCAGCCGCGTGTGCCGAAAATGCCATGAACGCCGCACACGCGAAAGTTGCGCGCGCAACGTTCGCGCCGATGGAAAAAATGTTCTTCTTCATGCGACTCTTCACACGCTCACCAGGGGACCGGGATTCTTCAGATACTGGTTGCGAATGGCCTTCGCGCTCCAGTAAGCGAGGG
>NZ_JBMIQH010000151.1:0-387 GCF_056155635.1 Paraburkholderia sp. BR10141
CGTACTCGCTGCGCTGCCAGCCGCAGGTGATGGGCGCGTGTCTCGACCAGATGCGCCACGCGGCGCAGGTGTTGCTCATCGAGGCGAACGCGGTGTCGGACAATCCGCTGATCTTCCCGGAAACGAACGAAGTGCTCTCGGGCGGCAACTTCCACGCGGAACCGGTGGCCTTCGCCGCCGACAACCTCGCGCTGGCTGCGGCCGAAATCGGCGCACTGGCCGAGCGCCGCATCGCGCTGCTCATCGACGCGACGCTTTCGGGCCTGCCGCCTTTCCTCGTGAAGGACGGCGGCGTGAACTCGGGCTTCATGATCGCGCACGTCACGGCGGCTGCACTGGCGTCGGAAAACAAGACGCTCGCGCATCCGGCTTCGGTCGATTCGCTGC
>NZ_JBMIQH010000152.1:0-358 GCF_056155635.1 Paraburkholderia sp. BR10141
TCTCGACGTAAATGGTGAATGGCTCCGGAGCGTCTGTCACCTCGCACCTTCAGAGGTAGTGACAAGGCGCTCATCCTTCCGGCGGCGCTCCGCGCGCCGAAGGGCATAAACTAAAACCATTGGTGCGCGTGCATTTTCGCGAATGCTTGTTCGTACCATTCGGTTTCCCATGTAGACCCAACCGCAGCGCGCGTAGCGAGCAGCGGGATGAATGACTGCCTTGTCACTCACTTTGGTGGTGCGAGGCGACAGACGCTCCGGAGCCATTCACCATTCATGGCGAGATGTGAACCGTGGCAGGCACTGGCGGTTTGAGCGGCTTTCTTTGCCTACTTTCTTTGCCGCCGCAAAGAAAGTA
>NZ_JBMIQH010000153.1:0-357 GCF_056155635.1 Paraburkholderia sp. BR10141
TGCTGCCGAGCGCAACGGTGTTCCTGTTGCTGCTCTGTAATGACAAGGCGGTGCTCGGCCCGTGGGTGAATTCGAAGAAGCTGAACGTGTTCACGGGTGCAGTGATTGCTGTGCTCGTCGTGCTGTCGATCATCCTGACGGCGGCCACCGTGTTTCCGGATATCAGCGGCGCGGCGATCGTCAAGATTCTCGTGGGCGGATGTGGAATTGCCGTGGCCGTGTACGCCGCGGTGGAACTCTCGCGCAAGTCACGCGGCGCGAATGTCACCCAGGATGCGTTGCCGCTCAACAAGCCAGCGCTCAAGGAGTTGCGCAACACGTGGCGCATGGCGCCGCTCGAAGACCTGCCGGCGCCGC
>NZ_JBMIQH010000154.1:0-343 GCF_056155635.1 Paraburkholderia sp. BR10141
CTGTCGGCCGAAATCGACGCGCGCAGCGAGCACGACCTGCAGCCAGTCGAGACCGGTCAACTGCCGGTCGAGGTGCGGCCGTTCGTCGTGGCAATCAACCGGATGCTCGGACGTGTGGCGCAGTCAGTCGATGCGCAGCGCCGCTTCGTCGCCGACGCAGCGCACGAGCTTCGCTCACCACTCACGGCGATGCCGCTGCAGGCGGAGCGGCTCAGCGAGACGGATCTACCGGTTGACGCACGCGCGCGCCTGACCACGCTGCGTGGCGGCCTGGAGCGCAGCCGCAAGCTGATCGAGCAGTTGCTCGCACTCGCACGGATACAGGCGAAGACAGCGCGGCCCA
>NZ_JBMIQH010000155.1:0-336 GCF_056155635.1 Paraburkholderia sp. BR10141
ATACGCGCTACCACATACACTTCACGCCGACTTACTCAAGCTGGCTGAATCAGGTCGAACGCTGGTTTGGCCTGATTACACAGCAGGCGATCCGTCGAGGGTCGTTCAAGAACGTGCGTCAACTCATCACCAGCATCGAGTGATATATCGCGCAGTACAACCAACACGGCCGACCGTTCGTATGGACCGCGACTGCCGATTCAATTTTCCAGAAAGTGGCTCGGCTATGCAAAGTTATTTCTGGGACAGAACAAGCACTGTGTCGATATATTCCTGCAGGTCGATCTGTTGCTCCGGCCGGGCGAACCTGATGCCTTCCAGCCAGCGCCAATGCGC
>NZ_JBMIQH010000156.1:0-327 GCF_056155635.1 Paraburkholderia sp. BR10141
GTCGGTCGCCTTCGCTGAACCAGAGCGTATGGCGCAGCCAGTTTTCGTCGTCGCGATGTTCGTAGTCGCTCTGTGCGTGTGCGCCACGGCTTTCCTTACGGGCTTCAGCCGAAACCATCGTTGCGCGCGCAACTTCGATCAGGTTCGCCACTTCGAGCGCTTCCACGCGTGCCGTGTTGAACACCTTCGACTTGTCCTTCAGGTGGATGTGCTTCGCGCGCTCGGCGATCTGCGCGATGTCCTGCACGCCGTCTGCGAGCAGCTTCGACGTACGGAACACGCCTGCGTGCTTCTGCATCGAGCCGCGGATGTCGTTCGCGACGCTTT
>NZ_JBMIQH010000157.1:0-327 GCF_056155635.1 Paraburkholderia sp. BR10141
AAAGCGTCGCGAACGACATCCGCGGCTCGATGCAGAAGCACGCAGGCGTGTTCCGCACGTCGAAGCTGCTGGCAGACGGCGTGAAGGACATCGCGGAGATCGCTGAGCGCGCGAAGCACATTCACCTGAAGGACAAGTCGAAGGTGTTCAACACGGCGCGCGTGGAAGCGCTCGAAGTGGCGAACCTTATCGAAGTTGCACGCGCAACGATGGTTTCGGCTGAAGCCCGTAAGGAAAGCCGTGGTGCACACGCACAGAGCGACTTCGAACACCGCGACGACGAAAACTGGCTGCGCCATACGCTCTGGTTCAGCGAAGGCGACCGAC
>NZ_JBMIQH010000158.1:0-322 GCF_056155635.1 Paraburkholderia sp. BR10141
AGGCCATCAAGCGTCAGGGCCAGCCGCCGGAGACCATCACGCTCGACGGCTATGCCGCCTCGCACCGCGCGGTGCGCGAAATGAAGGCCGATGGTCTGCTGCCTGAAGACACGAAGGTCCGGTCCTCAAAATATCTGAACAACGTGATCGAGCAAGACCATCGCCACATCAAGTCCAGAACGAACGTGATGCTTGGGTTCAAACGATTCGGGAGCGCAGCGACCACGATTGCAGGAATCGAGTTGACGCATTGTATTCGCAAGGGGCAGTTCGATCTCGCGAAGCTCGGCCTCAAGGAGGCCGCTGCGCCCGCCGTATGGAA
>NZ_JBMIQH010000159.1:0-321 GCF_056155635.1 Paraburkholderia sp. BR10141
TGACCGGCGCCAACCGCAACGACGTCACTCAACTTCAAGCGCTGGTCGAGGCAATCCCGCCAATCGGCGGCAAGCGTGGCAGACCGCTGTCGAAGCCTCGGGTCGTTCAGGGCGACAGGGGCTACGACCACGACAAGTATCGACGTCCACTGCATGCCGCCGGCATTGCAACCGAAATCGCTCGGCGTGGTCAGCCTCATGGTAGTGGGCTAGGCAAAACACGCTGGGTTGTGGAGCGGACCATCTCGTGGCTTCACAACTTCCGCCGACTGCGCATCCGCTTCGAACAGCTCGCTTTCATCCACGAGGCTTTCCTCAGAA
>NZ_JBMIQH010000160.1:0-300 GCF_056155635.1 Paraburkholderia sp. BR10141
TGTTCCGCAACCGATTTCTCGCGAGTTGCCGGCGTGGATGCTCGATGCTTCGATATGCTCGGCAATGTCGCTCGGCGAGCCGCAGGTGAACGCGGAGGCGTTGGTTCTCCTATGCCTTGTTCTGTCTGATCGGAAGCGGCGATCCGCTACGGGAGGATCATTGAACCCTCTGTCAATGGAGGGCCATTCGGATGAGACGACTGCAAAGAGAACTTCGCGTACAGCTTCCGCTGGAACTGCACGGGGATCCAACCCTGAACTCCGACATCGTGGGGCATCGACGGGAGGAAGTGATCGAAG
>NZ_JBMIQH010000161.1:0-297 GCF_056155635.1 Paraburkholderia sp. BR10141
TCTTCCTCGACGAGATCGGCGACCTGCCGCTGTCGATGCAGGTCAAGCTGCTGCGCGTGCTGCAGGAGCGCGAGGTCGTGCGGCTTGGATCCCGGCACTGTATTCCGATCGACGTGCGCGTGGTGGCGGCGACGAATGTCCACCTGCAGCACGCGGTGGCGGCCGGGCATTTCCGCAGCGACCTCGGCAATCGCGCTCTGGCCGCGTGCGGAATCCAGTTCGGCGTCGACGTTCGCCTCGTGGCTGGACCTGCGGATCTTGCGCGAACGAAGGCGCATTGCCATGACTAAAGATGCG
>NZ_JBMIQH010000162.1:0-263 GCF_056155635.1 Paraburkholderia sp. BR10141
CGATTCTGCGCTGGGTGAGGCGTTATACACCCGAGTTCGTCAAACGCTGGAACCGGTTTGCTACACCTGCGGGTCGCTCGTGGCGTGTCGATGAGACTTACCCGAAGATTCGCGGCAGGTGGGTCTACCTGTACCGGGCAGTGGATCGGGCTGGCCGGACGGTGGACTTCATGCTCAGAGCCCGACGCGATGTGGCTGCGGCCAAAGCTTTTTTCAGCAAGGCCATCAAGCGTCAGGGCCAGCCGCCGGAGACCATCACGCTC
>NZ_JBMIQH010000163.1:0-251 GCF_056155635.1 Paraburkholderia sp. BR10141
CCGACGACTGGCACGTGCTCGACAAGGCGATCGACCGCGCGCTCGAAGCACTGCGCACCGACCACCCGAAGCAGAGCGACTGCACTGCCGCGATGAGCGACCTCCTGCACACGTTCGACAGGCTCGCCGGAAAGACCTCGTGACGCGCATGCGGAAATCGCAGACGCTGATTCCGGCTATCGCTCGTGGAGTGGAGGTATGCGAATACTGCTTGTCGAAGACGACCCGATGATTGGCGAAGCTGTCCAGGC
>NZ_JBMIQH010000164.1:0-251 GCF_056155635.1 Paraburkholderia sp. BR10141
GTACGCGATCCAGAACGTGAGAACCGCGTTCGCGCCGATTCGCCATGCTGTGTAGACCGCAGCCAGCAGGATGCCGAACGACATCGCGCCGAGCGAGAAGCCGAGACCCAGCGCTTCGGTCGCGAGATCGCCCGCGGCCGTGCCGAGCGCGAACGTGCAGAGGATCGCGGCCCAGTAGAACCCTTCGCGACGCGCCGTGTCGATCGCGTCGATCGCCAGGGTGCCCTCGACGCGATACCAGATCGCGAAGA
>NZ_JBMIQH010000165.1:0-250 GCF_056155635.1 Paraburkholderia sp. BR10141
CCGACGACTGGCACGTGCTCGACAAGGCGATCGACCGCGCGCTCGAAGCACTGCGTACCGACCACCCGAAGCAGAGCGACTGCACGGCAGCGATCACCGACCTCCTGCACACGTTCGACAGGCTCGCCGGCAAGGTCTCGTGACGCGCATGCGGAAGTCGCCGGCGCTGATTCCGGCTATCGCCCGTGGAGTGGAGTATGCGAATACTGCTTGTCGAAGACGACCCGATGATTGGCGAAGCTGTCCAGGC
>NZ_JBMIQH010000166.1:0-250 GCF_056155635.1 Paraburkholderia sp. BR10141
TTAGCCGCCGTCCTGCCAGCAGGCAGACGGTGCGCGCCGCAGTAGCTTCCGCAGTTTTTCTCCCGCGCATCTTTTCGATTGACCGCCGTCGTTGGCGTGTGTGCTGTCACGCACGTTCGTCAACGCGACCCTGGGTGTCGAGCCATTGGCTCGCGACGCCGCTTGTTCACGCCGTTTTCGCGCGCGCAACACTGAGCCGGAACGGGCGTGCGGTAAAACACGTCCGTCAAACATGAACCGGACCCAAATG
>NZ_JBMIQH010000167.1:0-245 GCF_056155635.1 Paraburkholderia sp. BR10141
TGCCGTAGGCCTTCGTGCAGTACGCGTTCACGGCCTTGATGCCGAGCCGGTAGATCTCGCGCGGCACGAGCTTCAACTGGTAGCCGAGTTCGGGCACGCCTTGCTGGAACGGCCCCTGCATGTACCAGAGCGCGCCGTGCGCGTAGGGCGTGTCCATCTGCCGGTCGATGAATTCGGGCACGCCGGCTTGCAGCGCGCCGGGGCCTTCGGCGTCGGCGGGAATCAGACGGTCGGTGGCGGCTTCG
>NZ_JBMIQH010000168.1:0-244 GCF_056155635.1 Paraburkholderia sp. BR10141
AAGTACACGCTGTTCTGCGAAGGCTGCCGCGGGCACCTGGGCCGTCAGCTGAACGAGAAGTTCAAGCTCGGCAAGGATTCGGATCCGCAGGTCTACGGCATCGGCATCAAGGAACTGTGGGAGATCGATCCTTCGAAGCACCAGCCCGGCCTCGTGATCCACACCGCCGGCTGGCCGCTCGAGTCGGACACGTACGGCGGCTCGTTCCTGTACCACATCGACAACAACCAGGTGATGGTGGGCT
>NZ_JBMIQH010000169.1:0-242 GCF_056155635.1 Paraburkholderia sp. BR10141
CCGAGGTGCCGCATTACGACCTCGACCGCTATTTCGCGCCGGATATCGAAGCGATGACGAAGCTCGTGCAGAACGGCGCGATCGCCAGGCACAGCCCGCTGGCATTCGAGTCCGAGCAATAAGCGCTAGAAGTCCAATAAAAACAGTCATCCTGACTAACATCCGAGACGAAGACGTTATGAACCACCCGAACTTCACCGACCCGCGCCTCGACCCGACCCGCACGATCCGCGCGCCGCGCG
>NZ_JBMIQH010000170.1:0-233 GCF_056155635.1 Paraburkholderia sp. BR10141
CAATCGTCCGGACGATTGCCAGTCCGAGCCCTGAGCCGATCTGCTCGTTACCCGGAATGCGATAAAACGGATCGAACACACGAGCACGCTCGTGCGGCGCGATGCCCGGGCCGTTGTCGGTAACGGTCAACAGCGCCTGAGTTCCTGTCTCCCGGACGGCCAGATTGACCCGTCCGCCGTCTGGCGTGTAGCGAATCGCGTTGTCGACGAGATTCTTGATCAGTGTCGTCAGC
>NZ_JBMIQH010000171.1:0-218 GCF_056155635.1 Paraburkholderia sp. BR10141
CCTGAATCAAAGGCTTGAGCGTCAAATCGACATCACAAACCGGCGCAGCGACTCGTTGAAATGAAGTGCTGCTCGCCGGCGAGGGGTATTTCAACAGCCTGCTAATCCATACATGACATGTTTGATCACGCCTTTTGACCGTAACGTTCACTACCGCAGCGTTTCCGACTGAAGCAGCTTACGGCTGTTTGAAGTCAACTCCTGCAAATCGACCTCGG
>NZ_JBMIQH010000172.1:0-217 GCF_056155635.1 Paraburkholderia sp. BR10141
ACATCTCGACGTAAATGGTGAATGGCTCCGGAGCGTCTGTCACCTCGCACCTTCAAAGGTAGTGACAAGGCGCTCATACTTCCGGCGGCGCTGCGCGCGCCGAATGGCATAACCGAAAACTATTGGTGCGCGTGCGTTCTCGCGAACCTTGGCAATCCCCCCTGGTTTCCCATGCAGACCCCACCGCAGCGCGCGAAGCGAGCAGCGGGATGAATGA
>NZ_JBMIQH010000173.1:0-202 GCF_056155635.1 Paraburkholderia sp. BR10141
GAGCACCGTCTTGATAAGGCGGGGGTCGATGGTTCGAATCCATCCAGACCCACCAACTTTGCGATGATCGTTGGTGCTTTAGCACTTACGAGCATCTCACTCCCGAAGGGAGTTGGGCAGATGACCTGAGTTTGAGTGGTTACGAGCGGGGGATTAGCTCAGCTGGGAGAGCACCTGCTTTGCAAGCAGGGGGTCGTCGGTT